>USPK01000006.1 GCA_900556465.1 uncultured Prevotella sp.
GGCCTTGGCGGGCCGCGTGCCGAGCCAGCCCGACGAGTGCCGCCGAAACGGTTGCGACGAACTCGCCCTATTCCAGTTTTTACGGGAATAGGGCGAGTTTTTTCTGGCCTTAGCCCCGTGGCGCGGGGGCTGGGCCGTCGGCGGAAAAGAAAAGCCGGGAGACCCTCGCGGAGAGGGCCTCCCGGCTGTGTGTATGGCCTGACGGCTGCGGTCAGAGACCGTAGCTGAAGGTGTCGATGCAGTTGTAGAAGCCGCTTACGATGCCGAGCAGCAGGACGCCGGCCGTGCAGAGCGCCAGGGCGGCACGCGTGCCGCAGTCGCTGCGGAAGGGGGCAATCGGCGTATCGTTCGTCTTGATGTACATGGCCTTCACGATGAGCAGATAGTAGTAGAGCGAGATGACCGTATTGACCAAGGCGATGAATACCAGCAAGTGGAAACCGGCCTTAAACGCAGCCATGAAGATAAAGAACTTCGAGAAAAAGCCTGCGAAGGGCGGAATACCAGCCAGGGAGAAGAGGCACAGCGTCATGAGGAAGGCCAGCTTCGGATTGGTCTGGTAGAGGCCGTTGTAGTCGTCCATGCCGATTTTCCCACTGTTCTGCTCCACGACGTTAAGCACGGCGAAAGCGCCGAGATTGGCGGCGAGGTAGACGAGCAGGTAGAAGACGAGCGCCGTCATGCCCTGTGCGGAACCACCCATAACGCCGAGTACCAGGTAACCGGCCTGCGAGATGGCGGAGAAGGCCATGAATCGCTTCAGATTCTTCTGACGGATGGCAAAGAGGTTGGCCACCGTGATGCTCGCTATGATAATCCAGAAGAAGCCTACGCTCCAGAGCCCCTCGAAGGCGGGCGAACCGAAGACCTTGATGAGTACGGTCAGGAGCACGAAGGCGGCGGAACCCTTGGACACGACGCTCAGGTAACCGGTTACGACCGTGGGCGCGCCCTCGTAGGTGTCGGCCGTCCAGAGGTGGAAGGGCACCAGGGAAATCTTGAAGCCCATGCCGGAGATGAAGAGCACGAGTCCCATGATGCTGAGCAGGTTGACCTGCATCTTGCCGGGAATCTGGTCGAAGTAGAGGGTACCGGTCACGCCGTAGATCAAGGAGATGCCGTAGAGGAGCAGGGCACTCGAGAAGAGGGCCAGCAGGATGAACTTGGCTCCGGCCTCGGCGCTTTCGTAGCGGTACTTGTCGTAGGCAATGAGGGCCGTCATGGGGATGGAGGCCAGCTCGAGCCCGATGAAGAACATGATGAAGTGGCCGCTGGAGATCATGAGGTACATGCCGAAGAGCGTGAAGAGCACGAGGCTGTGGAACTCACCGCGCTTGATGCGGTTTTCCGGGCGCTCGAGCCAGGCGCTCGACATGAGCATGACGATGATGACACCGACATTGAGCACGCTTTTGACGATAGTCATCATGGGCGTGTGCAGATACATGCCGCCGAAGGCTTCGGCCGGCGTGGTCATGGCATTACCCCAGGGGAGCAGCGTGATGATGGTGTGGAGAATCATCAGCGCAATGGGCAGCACACTCTTCATCCCGCAGCCGCATCCTGCCGCGGCGAGCTCCGTCCCGCCAGTGGTGACGCAGGCTTTCTCTTCTTTCCCGCAAAGGAAAAGGTCGGCCAGGAATACAATCAGTATGACTGCAAGCAGGCTAATTTCTTCCTGCATGTATAGAAATTGAGAATAATCCATTGTTTTGACTTTGATTTACTGTTTACAGAATCGGAGTACTTTGGGCCACTACCTGCGCTGCGCTGTTGATATGGTCTACGATGGGCGCGACGCCGGTCGTAATCATGTTGCTCATCCACAGCGGAGCGAGACCGAGGCCGGCCACGGCTACGATAAGGCAGATGACGGCGGTGCGTTCATCCCAGGTGGCATCGGTCAGTTTGAGGTGATGCTCATTGGTACACGTGCCGTAGAGAATCTTGCCGACGAGTCGCAGAATGTAGACCGCGGTGATGACGATGCTGGTGCAGGCGATAATGGTCAGTACGCGGTGGAAGGTGTCCGCATTCTGGAAGGAGCCGACGAATATGGTCATTTCCGCGATGAATCCGGAGAGACCCGGCAGACCCAGGTTGGCCAGACCGGCGATGACGTAGCAGACGGACAGGAACGGCATGATGCGCATCAGACCGTTGAGTTCGCGGATGTCGCGCGTATGCGTGCGACCATAGATCATACCGATGAGGGCAAAGAAGAGGGCCGTCATCAAACCGTGGCTGAGCATCTGGAGCACCGCACCGGTGCAGGCCGTCTGGTTGAGCATGAGGATGGCAAAGAGCACGAGGCCGCAGTGGGAAACCGACGAGTAGGCGTTGATGTACTTCAGGTCGGTCTGTACGCATGCCGAGAAGGCGCCGTAGACCACGGAGATGCCCGTCAGGATAAGGAAGATCCAGCCCAGTTCGTTAGCCGCTTCGGGCAGCAGGAACATGGCAATGCGGAAGCAGCCGTAGCCGCCGAGCTTCATGAGCACGCCGGCGTGGAGCATGGATACGGCCGTCGGGGCCGAAGCGTGACCGTCGGGGCTCCAGGTGTGGAACGGGAAGAGGGCACCCAGGACGCCGAAGCCGATGAACGTGAGCGGGAACCAGATGCACTGCTGCGTGAAGTCGATGGCGTGGGCACCGCCGGTGTGGTAGGCAATGTCGAGGATGTTCATCGTCTGGCCGCCCGCACCGTAGAAGATGCCGAAGATGCCGCACATGAGGAAGGCGGAACCGCCCATGAGCATCAGCGTCAGCTTCATGGCGGCGTATTCCTTCTTACCGCTTCCCCAGACACCGATGAGCAGGTACATCGGGATGAGCGCTATTTCGTAGAACATGAACATGGTGAACATGTCAATCGAAATAAAGAAGCCGAACACGCCCATGCTGAGCAGGGTGAACCAGAGGAAGTATTCCTTGGTGAGCGGCTGGAGGCGCCACGAGGCGAACGTTCCGGTGAACACGATGATGGACGACAGGAGCAACATGGCTACCGAGATGCCGTCGACGCCTACGGCGTATTCAATGTGCAACGGGGTGAACCAGGTGAACTGACCGGTGAAGAGCATTTCGCTCGTGGGGTCGGCGGCACGGGCGCCGAGGAAGTCGACGACGAGATAGATGGCCAGCAATAGAAGGAGAGAGCTGCCGGTTACCATGACGCCGCGAACTTGCTTGAGGGACTTGGCCAGCCAGAGTCCCAGTAACATCACCAAGGGTATGAATACGAATGATGACAGATATAATACGTTGATTAAATTATTATCCATGGCTTAAAGAATCAAGATAAACAGCAGGATGAGTATGCCTAAGAGGAAAACGTATGCGTATTTCTGGACGGAACCGCTTTGCAGACCGCGAATCTGGAAGCCCAGGGCGTTGGTGCCCCATGCCAGGAAGTTGAAGAAGCCGTCGACGACGTGGCGGTCGAACCAGGCAACCGGCTTGGAGATGTGGGCAAAGATGAGGCGGTGCGTGATGTACTGATAGACCTCGTCCATATAGAAACGCTTGTAGGCCCAGCGGTGGAGCTTGGAGAACTTCTCGGCTGCAGCTTCGGCAACGGGCTGGCGCTCGCCCTTGTAGATGTAGGTGGCGAGGGCTATGGCCAAAACAGCGATGACGATGCTGGTGCCGGCAACGTTCCAGTCGAGGTGGATGTCGTAGGCACGGGTGTCGGCGCTGACAAAGTGGCCGAAGGGAATGAATCCGGCTACGCAGGTGACGAGGGCCAGGAAAATGAGGGGAATCGTCATGGTGAGCGGGGCCTCGTGGGGCGTGTGCTCAGCGTGCAGCTCCTTGTTCTCCGTACCCCAGAAGATGCCGAAGTAGAGGCGGAACATGTAGAACGCGGTCATACCGGCAATGCCTGTCATAATCCAGCCCATGAACGGACTGTAAGCGAAGCAGGCGGTCAGAATTTCGTCCTTGGAGAAGAAGCCCGAGAAGGGAGGAATGCCGGATATGGCCAGGCAGGCAATGAGAAACGTGATGTGCGTGATGGGCATATACTTGCGCAGACCGCCCATAGCGGACATTTCGTTGCTGTGTACCGCATGGATGATGCAGCCGGCACCGAGGAAGAGCAGCGCCTTGAACATGGCGTGCGTGAAGAGGTGGAACATGGAGGCCATGTAGCCGAGGCTGCCGACGTGCTCGTGGCCGGTCGTCATCTCGGTGCAGACGCCGAGCGCCACCATCATGAAGGCAATCTGAGAAATGGTGGAGAAGGCGAGTACACGCTTGATGTCGCTCTGGGCACAGGCGACGGCGGCGGCGTAGAACGCGGTGAAGGCGCCGACCCAGGCCACGATGCTCAGGGCCTCGGGGGCATACTGAATCCACAAGGGGAAGAGGCGGGCCACCTGGAACACACCGGCTACGACCATAGTGGCGGCATGGATGAGGGCACTGACAGGCGTAGGACCTTCCATGGCGTCGGGGAGCCAGATGTGTAACGGGAACATGGCGCTCTTGCCGGCGCCGCCGATGAACATGAGGACGAGGGCCGTGGGGAGCATGAAGCTGCCGGCGGCGAAGCCTTCGGCGTTGAAGTCAAAGCCGAACGAACCGCAGTAGTATCCGTAGATGAGGATACCGATGAGGAAGAACATGTCGGCAAATCGGGTTACGATGAAGGCCTTCTTGGACGCCGCGATGGCTGCGGGCGAGGTGTAGTAGAAACCGATGAGCAGGTAGGAAGATACGCCCACCAGCTCCCAGAACAGGTACATCTGGAAAATATTCGTGGCGACGACCAGTCCGAGCATGGACATGGAGAACAGGCTCAGGAAGGCATAGTAGCGTTGGAACCCGCGTTCGCCGTGCATGTAGCCGAACGAGTAGATGTGTACCATGAGCGACACCGTGGAAATAACAATGAGCATCATGACCGAGATGGGGTCGAGCAGAATACCCATATTGAATTTCAGCCCTTCGTTGAAGAACGGAAGCCAGGTGATGTCGTAGGGGACTTTAGGCAGGAAAGTCCCGTCGGCCTGACGCGGCAGGGTGAAATATTCAAATGCCGTGTAGTAGGAGAGTATGGCCACAATTGCCAGGCAGCACGTTCCGATGATGCCGGCCGTCTTATGGCTGAGCCACTTTCCGCAGATTCCTAAGAACAGAAACGAGAGGAAGGGCAGCAGTAATATGAATAATGTATATTCCATAAATCTTTGTTTTATAATAGTTGGGAGGAATGCGGCCAAGGGCCGTTTTCCTTGTTGACTACCACTTCATCTTCTGGAGTTTATCTACGGAAATATTCTTGAGCATCCGATAGATGTTGATCATGATGGCGATGGCAATGGCACTCTCGGCCGCCGCAATGGCAATGGCGAAGAGGGCAAAGAAATAGCCTTCATGCCCATCGGGATAAAGCATGCGATTGAATACTGCGAAGTTGATGTCGGCAGAGTTGAGCATCAATTCAATGGACAGTAGTACGGCCAGGGTGCTGCGGCGGGTCAGGAATCCGAAGATACCCGCAAACATCATGACGGCCGAGATGAGTAGGATGTATTCTATCTGTATCATGGTTGAATCTTTAGCGTTTACGGGCAATCAACAGTCCGGCTACGATGCAGGCCAGCAACAGGATGCTGACGGCCTCAAACGGCAAGAGGTAGCCGTTCTCCCCGCTGGAGAGCATGAAATGCCCGATTTGGTCGATCGAGTTGCTGGCGGCGCCGGTCGGTTCGGTTGGCGCGCCGAGTGCGGCGACTCCGTTGAAGAGCTGTTGTTTGAATAACACGAATATGAAAGTGAGGAAGCCGACTAAGCCGATGATTACGCCCCAGGAGGCGTCTTTCATCTTTTTGTGTGCAGCCTGGTCCTTGGCCCCGTCCGTGAGCAAGATGGCAAAGACGTAGAGCACGATGATGCCGCCGGCGTAGACCATGGTCTGCACTGCTCCCAAGAAGGTGTAACCCATCAAGAAGTACAGGCCGGCCGTGCCCAACAGGACGAAAAGCAGGTAAGTGGCTGCACGGATGATGCTCTTCGTGAGTACTGTCGCGATGGACGACAACACGATGAACACCGCCAATATGACGAACATGATGTTTTGTGAATCCATTTTCTTTAGTTTAAGCAGTTTGTTCGTTGGCCTTCGCTTCGGGGGCGGGCTTCTTCTCGACTTTCTTTTCCATGACCTTGCTGCCCTCGTGGTTGAGCACCATGATCAGTTTGGAGCGGTCGAAGACTGCGTTTTCGAAGCTCTGGTTGAATTCAATAGCGCCGTGAGGACATGCGCGGGTGCACAGTTGGCAGAAGATGCAGGAGCCCAAGTTGTATTCGTACTTGACGAGGCGTTTTTTCTTCTTGCCGTCCTCGGCTACGTAAAACTCACTGGTGACCTTGATGGTGCCGTTGGGGCAGGCCATCTCGCACAGTCCGCAGCCAACGCACTTATGCTCGTTGTTCTCGTTGTGCGGCATGGTCAGCGAACCACGGAAGCGGTCAAACATCACCAGCTCGTTGCGGTTCTCGGGATACTGCTCGGTAATCTTTTTCGTAAAGAACTCGCGCATCGTCGTTTTCAGACCGATGCAAAGCGACTTGATGCCGCTCAGCAGCCCCTCGATGTAATTCTTATCTTCGTACATGAGTTTTCTCTACCTTTTATTAGAAATGAAGTCCGTAGGACACGATGAGTGCCATGAGTATTAAGTTGACCATGCTGATGGGGACCAGATATTTCCACTCGAGCGAGAGAATCTGGTCGATTCGCAGACGCGGGAAGGTCCAGCGCAGCCACATGAGCAAGAATACTACGAAGAGCGCCTTGGCGATAAACCAGATTGCGCCCGGGATGAGGTCCATGATGCCATTAAAGCCGTCGAGTCCGGCTATGTGCAGCGGGGCCCAGCCTCCGAGGAAAACGGTAGCGGCCATACCGGCACAGATGAAGAGGTTCATGTACTCGGCCAGATAATAGTAGCCGAAGTGCATACCAGAGTATTCCGTGTGGTAGCCTGCCGTCAGCTCGCTTTCGCTTTCGGGCAAGTCGAACGGGCCACGGTTGCACTCGGCGTTGCCGGCAATCAGATAGATGATGAAGGCAATGATGGCGGGGATGTGGCCACGGAAAATGTTCCAGCCCTCAGCGTACTGTTGCTGGCAGATTTCGGAGAACGACATCGTGCCAGTCAGGCAAATCATCGTCAGCATCGTCATGCCGATGGAGAGTTCGTAACTGATGATCTGGGCACCGCTACGCATGGCTCCGATAAGGGAGTATTTGTTGTTGCTACTCCATCCGGCCAGCAGAATACCGACCACGCCGATGCTGGATACGGCCAGGAAGAAGAAGATGCCGACGTTGAAGTCGATGATCTGGGCGCCTGTGTTCCAAGGCAGGCAGGCGAAGGTCACCATCGAGGCCAGCACGACAAGGAACGGAGCCAGGTTGTGCAGGAACTTATCCGTCTCGCGCAGGTTGATGATTTCCTTGGTCAACATCTTAAAGACGTCGCTGAACACCTGCAGGGTGCCGAACGGTCCGACACGCATCGGGCCGAGGCGGCACTGGAAAAACGCGCAGACCTTACGCTCCATATAAATAAGGAGAATGGCGAAGATGGCGTAGAGCGTAATGATGACCAGCGCCACCAGAATGCTTTCCGTCAGGATGGCAGCCCACTCGGGCATGAAGCCGGTGAGCAGGCCGTGGAGCCATGAGCTTATAACTGAAAAATCAAACATTGTTTTATCTCTGTTTTATGGATTTACCTATCAATATCGGGCACAACGTAGTCGACCGTTCCGCCGATGGTAATCAAGTCTGCGATCAGGCTGTTTCGGCAGGCCGTATCCATTACGGCTACCAGCGGAAGTCCCGTGGCGCGGTAGTGGAGGCGGTAGGGTGATTTGTCGCCCTTGCTTTCCAGGAATACGCCAAATTCACCGCGGCTGCCTTCGACGGCAGAGTAGTACGTGCCGGCCGGTACCTTGATGATGGGCTTGGTCTTTGCCTGATAGGGGCCTTCGGGGATATTGTCGATGAGTTGTTCGATAATGTTCAAGCTCTCGAGGATTTCGTCCATACGAATCATGTAACGGGCGAAGCTGTCGCCCTCCGTGCGCGTGATTTCGTTGAACTTCACCTTGTCGTAGGCCGCATACGGCATGCGTTTGCGGACGTCGTTGTGCCAGCCTGAAGCACGGCCCGTACCACCGGTGCAACCGAATGAGATGCACTGCTCTTTGGTCAGGACGCCGACGCCTTTCGAGCGGTTCTGGAAAATAACGTTCCCCGTGAAGATGTCGTGATATTCCTGAATGTTCTTACGCATGTAGGGGATGAACTCCTTGACCCGTTTCTGGAAGTTCGGGTGAATGTCCGCCATGACGCCGCCGATGGTGTTGTAGTTCAGGATGAGGCGGCCGCCGCAGGTCTCCTCGAAAATGTCGAGAATCTTTTCGCGGTCACGGAAACCGTAAAGGAAGGCCGTCGTTGCGCCCAGGTCCTGACAGAGGCAGGCGAAGTAAAGAATGTGCGAGTCGATACGTTGCAGCTCGTCCATGATGGTACGGATGACTTGTACGCGGTCGCTTACCTCGATACCCATCGCCTTTTCAATACACATGCACAGGGCGTGGCGGTTTTGCATGGCGCCCAGGTAGTCCAGGCGGTCGGTCAGGGCGAGTGTCTGCGGATACGTCAGGCTTTCGCTCATTTTCTCGATGCCGCGGTGGATGTAGCCCAGGATAGGGTCAATCTTCTTGATGCGCTCACCCTCCAGACTTACGCGGTAGTGCAATACACCGTGGGTAGAGGGGTGCTGCGGACCGATGTTAACCACGTAGTCGCCATCTTCAAAGATGCGGTTCTCGCCGCGGGTCACGGTGCCGTCGGGGTTCAGTGTCAGGGTCTCCGTCACGTCGGCCAGCGGCTCGTTGGTCATGCGGAGCGGATTCTCCTTTAACGGGTCGTCGTCCTTGCGGAACGGGTAGCCCACCCAGTCCTCACGTAGGAAAATGCGGCGCATGTCCGGGTGGCCGGTGAACTTGATGCCGAAGAAGTCGAATACTTCCCGTTCGTAGATGTTGGCAATGTCCCACAGGTCGCTTACCGACGGGAGCAGCGGGTTCTCGCGGTCCGTCGTGGCCGTCTTGAGGCATGTGCGCTTTCCCGTTTCCGTCGATTCCAGATTGTAGACCACGCCGAGGCCCTCTTCCTGCCAGTCAACGCCCGTCAGGCATTCCAGGAAGTCCATCTTTTCCTCCTCGCGCAGTCTCTTCATTTCTGCGTGCAGGGCGCTCGGTTCAACGAAGCGCGGTTCTATCTGGTTTTCCGCAGGCTGAGCCGGAGCGGCGGGTTGAGGCTTTACAACGGGTTTCGCAGCTGTGGCAGCCGGTTTTTCCGCTTGAGCTGCCGCCTGCGGCTGTTTCTGTTCGCCGGCTGCCAGTGTTTTGTCTTGAATGTCTGTCATGCCTGTTCCTCCTCGTTATAAAGTTCTTCACTGATTTCTTTCATTTTCTCGCGATAGGGGTCTTTCTGCTTGCGGTTGGTCGTACCGAAGAAGTTTTCAACCTTTACCTTGCGCTGCAACTGCATCATGCCGTACAGGAACGATTCAGGACGCGGCGGGCAGCCCGGTACGTAAACGTCGACGGGAATAATCTGGTCCACGCCCTGTACTACGTGATACGACTTGCGGAACGGGCCGCCGCTGACGGAGCAGCCGCCAATGGCCACGACATATTTCGGGTCGGCCATCTGGTCGTAGAGACGCTTCAGGACCGGAGCCATTTTTGTCGTAATCGTACCGCTCACCAGAATGACGTCTGCCTGGCGGGGGCTGTTACGAGTTACCTCGAATCCGAAGCGGGCAATGTCGTAGCGGGCAGCGCAGACAGCCATAAATTCAATACCGCAGCAACTGGTGGCAAAGGTCAGCGGCCAAAGGGAGTTGCTTCGTCCCCAGTCGATGAGGTCGTCCAGCTTGCTTACGATAACGTTGGTGCCTTTCGCGTTCAGTTCGGCTACGAGCTTCTCGAAAGTCTCGTTGTCCTTGAACTCCTCGTACGGAATCGACTTGATTTTGGGCTTCTTCATTATTGCCATTTCAGCGCTCCTTTCCTCCAGGCGTAAGCCAGGCCCAGAACTAAGATGAACAAGAAGAAGAGCACGCAAAACAGTCCGGCCGGACCCAGCGAGCGCATCACGACGGCCCACGGGAAGAGGAACATCGTTTCTACGTCGAACATAAGGAACAGGATTGCGAAAAGATAGTATCCCACTCGGAACTGCATCCATGAGCGTCCGCGGGTAGGGATACCGCATTCGTAAGCCTCTTCCTTTTGCGCGTTGAAGCTGCGTGGCGAAATCAGGCGGGCCAGAATTGTCACGACGGCAACGAACGCGATACCTGTCAGCAAAGCTGTGACAAATAAGGTAAAGTTCATAGCTCTTTTGTGTTATGATTGATAATGTTGGAATTGCTCAGTGAAAAACGCCGGCGTGTTTTTCGGGTAAGAAAGACTGTGTTTTTTCCGCTGGACTTGGGGATAAGGGCTACCCCAGGTGCGGACAACAACAAATCTGGCGAAACTCGCGCGTCCCGCCTTTGTCGTTTTGTTCCCTCCCTACGCTGCAGGCATACGGAGGTCTTGATTTTGCCCTTTTTCACGTCGAACGTCTTTCGGCTGGCAAAGTTACAAAATTTGTGAACAAATTCGCGAGGCTTCGTCGTCATTTCTTGTGTTAAAAACAAGATTTGCTTTCCGCGCTTGGCAATACGGCCGGATTTCTTCCACCTTTGTGACGTTCGCCGGCGGTGTGTTTTTTAATTTTTTTACCTTGATTTTCAGGGATATGAACCCTTCCCGCACGGCCTGTCCGTAGCGCAGAAACGATTGTCCGCGGCCTGGGTATCTCCAGACCGCGGACAACCGTTTTCAAGACTTGTGCCGCTTAGGGTTGAGCCATGGCCGTGCGTCGCAGGGTCAGGACGGCTTCCGTCTCGCCGGGCGACACCTCGAGGTGGATACGGAACGGCTTTTTCCCACCGGGCAGGTTCACCGTTTTGTCAAAGCTGTAAATGGTGGGGCCTGTCTTTTCCGTTGCCGTCGAGTCGGCCGGTGCGGGGCCGAAGTCTTCCAGGTAGTAGCCATAGTCTTCCTCTTCCGCGCCGCCCGTCGTTTTGCTCCAGTCGCCCAGGCGTTGCGTGGCCCGTTCCAGGTGGGCAATGTCGGCGGCCGTCAGCGGTTTCGTCAGGGTGATGGTAAATTCCCCGTCGTCCGTTTTTTCTATGTGGTCTATGCCGAGGTCTATGCCGACAATCTCGCGTTGCAGGCTCAGGCGTACGCGCTCCATTTCGCTGTGCTCTTGCCGCGCGCTGCCGGTCAGGGCGCAGACCAAGCCGATGGAAGTCATCACCAACGGCGAGAGGACGAAAAGCAGTCCGCGCTTGAACGACTTTTGCAGGCGGGTGCGCCAGGCCATCCACAAGTAGAACGGGGAGAAAATCAGCCAGGCCAGGGCGGCCTGGAGTCCGAGAAAGCGCGTCTTTTTGCAGCGGGCGGCGTCCTCCGGCGTAGCGGCGTACACCGTGGCCTGCGTCCCGTAGCGGTTGGGAGCGGGCACCGGAAGGGCAAACAGCAGGTAGACGTTGAAGAACGGGATGAAGAAGAACCAGCCGTTACGCCCCGTGTCGTGGCAGCGCTTCACGCCCTGTGTCGTGTAGAGCCAGCAGCTGACGAGCAGCAGGCTGTAGCCCGTAAACTTGGATACGCTGGCGCCGGCGCTCGTGCTGAACAGACTGACAAAGTCAACGATGGACCCTCCGATAAGGGGCAGGGCCACCCAGCACAGGAGGTGGGAAAGGAGAAACTCCGCGCGGGTGATGCGTCCCTTGAAGGAGAACACCCGAGTAAACCAGCCGGAGTTGTTGATGAGCAGGTTGTCCGTGTCGGGCAGTTCCGGCGGAAAGTCGCCGGGAGTGTGTACGGCCTCGGGCGCCTGCTCCTCGTTGGGCCGGGCGGGAGCTTGCGGCTGTGGGCTGCCGTCCGTCATCGGGGGAGTAGGGGGCAGCGTGGTGTCATCGTAGGGGGTGGGAGTTTCCATTTTATTCCAGAAATTATAGTGATAGCATTATCCTTTGCAAAGGTAAGAAGTTCGGCGGAAAAAACGTCAGTCTGTGCAGAAACTTTAGTGCCGTTCTTCCCGTTGGAACAGAAAGACAGGCGGACACATATATAATAAGGTGTCCGCCTGTCTTCAGGGGTTGCGTCGGTGTTCGCCGTCCGCGTGTCAGCCTTGTACCAGGGCCAGGGTGTCGCTTGCGATGAGCAGTTCCTCGTCCGTGGGGACGACGACTACTTTCACCTTGCTGTCCGGTGTGGAGATGATTTCCTCCTCGCCGTGGTTCTGGCGGTTCTTCTCTTCGTCCAGCTTGATGCCGAAGAACTCCATGTCGCTGACGGCGCCGCGGCGCACGTCCCACTGATGTTCTCCGACGCCGGCCGTGAAGACGATGATGTCCACGCCGCCCATGGCTGCCGTGTAGGCACCGATGTATTTCTTGATGCGGTAGTCGTACATGTCGAGGGCAAGCTCTGCGCGCTTGTTGCCGGCGTTGCAGGCGGCTTCCACTTCGCGCATGTCGCTCGATACGCCCGAGATGCCCTTCACGCCGCTCTCCTTGTTGAGCAAGTCGCTCATCTGGTCCGGCGTGAAGCCCTCTTTCTTCATGATGCTCAGGACGGCCGACGGGTCAACGTCGCCCGAGCGCGTACCCATCATGAGGCCTTCCAGCGGCGTAAGGCCCATCGAGGTGTCGATACATTTCCCGTACTTCACCGCCGATACGGAAGCGCCGTTGCCAATGTGGCAGGTGATGATGCGTACGTCCTCCGGCTTCACGCCCAGCATTTCGCAAACGCGGGCCGTGACGAAGCGGTGGCTCGTGCCGTGTGCGCCCCAGCGGCGTATGTTGTTCTCTTCGTAATACTTGTAGGGGACGGCATACATGTAGGCGTGGGCCGGCATGGTCTGGTGGAAAGCCGTGTCGAATACGAAGACCTGCGGCAGGTTCGGGAGCATCTCCTTCACGGCCTCGTAGCCTTTCAGGTGGGCCGGGCTGTGGAGCGGGGCCAGCTCCATGTATTGGCGCCACTCGTCGAGCATCTCCTTCGTGACAATCTGGCTCTGCGTGAAGCGTCCGCCCGCCACGATGCGGTGACCGGCTGCCGAAATCTCGTCCAGGCTCTTGATGGCGCCGAACTCGGGGTTGAGCAGCGTGTCGAACATGAGCTTGATGCCTTCCGTATGGGTGGGGCAGGGCGATTCTATGATTTTGGTCTCACCGTTGATTTTCGTCTTCAGGAACGAACCTTCCAGACCGATTTTCTCAATGCCGCCGGCTGCCAGCACACTCTTGTCGTCCATTTCGTAAAGTTTGTACTTGATGGACGAACTGCCGCAATTGATGACTAAGATTTTCATGCGTAGGGATATAAGTTTTGTAAATTCTTTCGGTAAAAATCCGGAGGCGGGGAGAGGCCGCGTCCGAGGCACTGCAAAATTACACTTAATTTTCGGGAGGCAAAAGTTAATGCAGTCTTTTTCTGTGCCCCCGTTTCGTAGCTTCGCCGCGCAACCGCCGCGCTGCCCGGCTGCCGGGCCGTGGAGTGGCGGGCCTGTGCGGCAGCCGCGTGCGGGAAAGCAACGAGGCGGACGCGCGCCCCGCAGGGCAGGCGTTCGCCTCGACAGGATGAGCGGAAAGGTCCGTTTCCGGGCGTCCCTTATTTCTGTGCGGCCGCTTTGGCGGCTATGGCCTGGTTGGCCGTGATGGCAATCATTTTGTAGACGTCGTCTACGCTGCAGCCGCGCGACAGGTCGTTGACCGGCCGGGCAATGCCTTGGAGAATCGGGCCTACGGCCGTAGCGTGGCCCAGGCGTTGCACGAGCTTGTAGCCGATGTTGCCCACTTCCAGGTTCGGGACTACGAGCACGTTGGCGTTGCCGGCCACGGGGCTGCCCGGCGCCTTGCTGGCACCCACCGCGGGGACAAGGGCGGCGTCGGCTTGCAGCTCGCCGTCAATCAGTACGTCGGGAGCCATTTCCTTGGCCAGGGCAACGGCTTCGACAACCTTGTCGACCACTTCGTGCTTGGCCGAGCCCTTGGTCGAGAAGCTCAGCATGGCCACGCGCGGCGTGATGCCGGCCACGGCCTGCGCCGTGCGGGCGGTGCATACGGCAATCTGTGCCAGCTGATTGGCATCGGGCACGGGGGTAACGGCCACGTCGCCCATGACGAGCACACCGTTGTCGCCGCACTCGGGCGCGTGGGTGAGCAGCAGCATGGCGCCGCTCACGCAAGTGATGCCGGGAGCGGTCTTAATGATCTGGAGCGCCGGGCGCAGGACGTTGCCCGTCGTGTTGCGGGCACCGGCCAACTGGCCGTCGGCTTCGCCCGACTTAATGATGAGGCAGCCCAGATAGAGCGGGTCGAGCACTTTCTGGCGTGCTTCCTCGATGGTCATGCCTTTCTTCTTGCGCAGCTCGCAAAGCAGCTGGGCGTATTCTTCCTTCTTCGGGTTGTTCTCGGGATCAATGATCGTGGCCTTGTCAATATTGCCGAGGCCCCACTTCTTGGCGCACTCCTTAATCTCCTCGGGGTTGCCGAGCAGAATCAGGTCGGCCACGCCGTCGGTCAGCGCTCTGTTGGCAGCTTTCAAGGTGCGCTCCTCCGTACCTTCGGGGAGCACGATGCGCTGCTTGTTTGCCTGGGCGCGCGCAATGAGTTGTTCAATGAGTTCCATGGTGATGAAAATTTTTGGTCTGTATTCTGCTTGCAAAAGTACGCAAAAAAATGAATCCTTAGTAGGATTGCTATATCTATGTTTCAAAAAATTGCTGTGCCCAGCGGCGGCGCAGGAGGCGTCCCCGGGCCCGCCGGCGCGCGGACGGCCGGGGCGCGGACGTCGGTAGTCGGGCGCGCCACGGGGCTAAGGCCCGTAGCGACAGGAATAGGCCCCGTAAAAACTGGGATAGGGCCCGTGCGCGGCGCGACTACCGGCGCTTCCGCCGGTCGCCGGGGTGCACTTGCGGGACCGGGCCTTGCCGGCGGCCGGGTGCTGCCGCGCAGCGCGGCGGACAGACAACGGAAAAACGGCATCAAACGGGGCACTTGACCTCCTTTTGATGCCGTTTTCTTTTTGAAACCGTAGCGCGAGACAGGCTTGAACTGTCGACCTCATGATTATGAATCATGCGCTCTAACCAGCTGAGCTATCGCGCCGTTTTAGCGGGGTTTTCAATTAACGAGTGCAAAAGTAGAGACTTTTTCTGAAACGGCCAAATATTTTAGTCGAAAAATTCGCGCGGTGTCTGCAAATTCCTCGAAATTCACGCACTTTGGTTCCATAAAGTGTCGCAGTTGAAAAAAATATACTACATTTGCATTTCAAACCAGGACTCACGCCGGGCATGTTAGGAATAAAGAAAATAGACCTATATATATTAAAGAAATTCTTGCCGCTTTTCGTCGGCGCCTTCTTTATTTGTCTGTTCGTCTTTATGATGCAGTTCACCTGGCGTTACGTCGAGGAACTGGTGGGCAAGGGGTTGTCGCTGGACATCCTGGCCCAATTTTTTTGGTATATGGGCATCACGCTGGTGCCCACGGCCCTGCCGCCGGCCGTCCTGCTGGCGTCGCTCATCACCTTCGGCAACATGGGCGAGCAGCTGGAACTGCTCTCGATGAAGGCCGCCGGCGTGCCGCTGATCCGTATCATGCGCCCCATCTTCTTTATCGTGCTGGCGCTGACGGGTCTTTCGTTCTATTTTCAGAATACGGCCGCCCCTCACGCCCAGGTGAGCCTGCGCACGCTGATATTCAGCATGAAGCAGTCGTCGCCGGCCGTGGAGATTCCCGAAGGCGTCTTCTACAGCGACATTACGAACATCAACCTCTACGTACAGCGCAAGGACGCCAAGACCGGGATGCTCTACCAGCTTATTATTTACAAGACGGACCAGGGCTTTGACCGGGCGCAGATAGTCCTGGCCGATTCGGGCCGGATGGAGATGACGGCGGACAAGCTGCACTTGAAGCTCGACCTGTGGTGCGGCGAGCAGTTTGAAAACCTACAGCAGCAAAATTATTCCTCACTGAGTTCGGCCAGCGTGCCCTACGACCGCGAGACGTTCCAGTACAAGCAGTTCATCATCGACTTCGACAGCAATTTCGCCATGATGGACGAGAACTTGCTCCGCGATATGCCGCAGGCCAAGGATATGCGCCAAATCCAGTTCAGCGTGGACTCGATGGAGCAGCACATGGACAGCGTGGGCCACACTTATTATAAGGAGTTGGCCGCTACGTGGTACCGCAAGCCCGACCTGAACCGCCAGGACTCGCTCCAGGTGGTGCGGCAGGTCAATAAGGCCGCCGTCAGCTTCGACTCGCTCGTGGCCGGCGTGGCTCCCGAGCGCATGCAGCTCGCCTTGCAGAGCGCGAAGGCGAACGTGCGCTCGCACCAGATGGACCTGGAGTGGAAGAGCGTCATCACTTCCGACGGCGACAACTTCATTCGCCGCCACTGGGTGGAGTGGCATCAGAAGATTACCTTCTCGCTTGCCTGCCTCTTCTTCTTTTTCGTGGGCGCGCCGCTCGGAGCCATCATCCGCAAGGGCGGTCTCGGTATGCCCGCGGTGATTTCCGTCCTGATTTTCATCTTTTATTACATCATCAACACGTCGGGAATGAAGATGGCGCGCGACGGCTCGTGGAACATGACCTTCGGCATGTGGCTGAGCTCCCTGGTGCTGATTCCCTTCTGCGTATTCCTGACGTACAAGGCCAACAAGGACTCCGTCGTCTTCAACGTGGAGCTCTACGTCTCCTTCTTCCGCAACCTGCTGGGCCTGCGCACGCGGCGCCACATCTCGCGCAAGGAGGTCATCATCAACGACCCGGACTACGCCCAGGTATTGGTCGGGCTCGACCGTCTGCGGCAGGAATGCCGCGACTACGACCGCGACGCCCGGCTCATAACGGCCCCCAACTACTTCCGCCTCTTCTTCCGTCACACCGAGGACCACCGTGTGGAGGCCATCAATCAGCAGCTCGAGAGCCTTGTCGAGGAGCTCGCCAACAGCCGCGACGCGAAAGTGCTCATGGAGCTGAACGAACTGCCCATTATCTACGTGCGGGCCCACACTACGCCTTTTGCGAAGAAGTGGGTGAACATCGCGGCGGGCATACTGTTCCCCGTCGGCCTGATACTCTGGCTGCGCATCTGGCGTTTCCGCCTGCGTCTGCTGCGTGACCTGCGGCAGATAGTCAAAAGTTGCGACCGCCTGGAGCAACGCATCGGCGAGATGCTCCACAAGTCCTCTGCCCCGACGGCTACGGCCGAGGAGGAGCAGCCGCAGGCCCGGTCCCGCAGGCGCTACGCCCGCCGCATCCTGCTGCTCGTCGTGGCGGTGCTGATTGCCTTCCTGTTGGGCATGTACGTGTACGACTATGTGCGGCAACTGTCCCGCCGCGGCCCGGACCGCGCCGAGCCGCCCCGCACCGAAGCGCAGGCCGAGGCTGCCGTACCCGGACCGCCCGTCCGGACTGATTAACGCTTTCGAGAAAGCCATCTTAATAAAACTATCATGGATACGAATCATTTAGCCACTATCGAAGAAGCCCTGATCGACTTCAAACAAGGCAAATTTGTTATAGTCGTCGACGACGAAGACCGGGAAAACGAAGGCGACCTTATCATGGCCGCTGAGCTCGTTACGCCGGAAGCTGTCAACTTTATGCTGCGCAACGGCCGCGGTGTCCTCTGTGCCCCGATCACTATCGACCGCTGCCGGCAGTTAGAGTTGGCGCACCAGGTGCAGGACAACACGAGCATGCTCGGTACGCCCTTTACCGTTACGGTAGACAAGCTGGAAGGCTGCACTACCGGCGTCAGTTGCCACGACCGCGCCGCGACGATACGCGCACTCGCCGACCCGGACAGCCGTCCCGAAACGTTTGGCCGGCCTGGCCACATCAATCCGCTCTACGCACAGGACCGCGGCGTGCTGGCTCGCGCCGGCCACACCGAAGCGGCTGTCGACCTGGCCCGTATGGCCGGTTTGCAGCCCGCTGCCTGCCTCATCGAGATTCTTAATGAGGACGGCACCATGGCCCGCATGCCGCAGTTGCAGGAATTTGCCGCCGCGCACGACCTCAAGATCATCACCATCAAGGACCTCATCGCCTATCGCCTGCGCAACGAGTGCCTCGTAGAGAAAGGCGAGGAGGTGGACATGCCTACGGCCTACGGCCACTTCCGCCTTATCCCCTTCCGCCAGAAGAGTAACCACCTGGAGCACGTGGCCTTGATCAAGGGCCACTGGGAGCCGGACGAGCCAATCTTGGTCCGCGTTCATTCCTCGTGCGTTACGGGCGACATCTTCGGCTCCGAGCGCTGCGACTGCGGCGAGCAGCTCCACAAGGCCATGCGCATGGTGGAGGCCGAAGGCAAAGGCGTCGTCCTCTACCTGAACCAGGAGGGGCGCGGCATCGGCCTCATGGCCAAGATTGCGGCCTATAAACTCCAGGAAGAGGGCTACGATACGGTCGACGCCAACGTACATCTGGGCTACGACCCCGACGAGCGCGACTACGGCGTCGGCGCGCAGATTCTCGGCATGCTCGGCGTGAAGAAAATGCGACTGTTGACGAACAATCCCGTCAAGCGCGTCGGGCTGGAGGCTTACGGGCTCGAAATCGTGGAAAACGTGCCCATCGAAATTGTTCCGAATCCCTACAACGAGCGCTACCTGCGCACGAAGAAGGAACGCATGGGCCACACCCTTCACTTCAATAAATAATCCGCCGCGGCGGCCCACGGTTGTCGCCGCCTGTTCACCTGCTTAAAATCAGAAACATCATGGAACAAGAAAAAGTCCTCGAAGTCCTTGGCCGTAGCCAGTCGGCCGCCGTCTTCTCCGCGCTGATGCGCAAGGTTTATCTCTGGATGACGCTGGGCCTGGTCATGACCGGCCTGGCCGCTGCCTATGTCGCCGGCAACGCGTCGCTGATGCAGACGCTCTTTTCCAGCAGCACGTCCGTGCTGTTGCTCGTGCTCGTCGAGTTGGGCGTTGTCTTCTACTTCAGTGCCCGCATCATGCACATGTCGTTTGCTACGGCCGGCGTGCTTTTCGCGGTCTACGCCCTGCTCAACGGCGTGACGCTGTCCGTCATTTTCGTCCTCTACTCCTTAGAGGGCATCATGACGACCTTCTTCGTGACGGCCGGCATGTTTGGCGCCATGTCGCTGGTCGGTTATTTCGTCAAGCGCGACCTGAGCGCCATCGGCCGTTTCCTTTTCATGGCCCTGATTGGCCTTATCATCGCCACGGTGGTCAATCTGTTCGTGGCCAGTTCTGCACTCTATTGGGGCATCACCTATCTCGGCGTGCTCATCTTCGCCGGCCTGACGGCTTACGACACACAGAAAATCAAGCACATGCTTATGTCGTACGGCACGGAGGTAAACGACGGCACCATGAAACTCGCCCTGCTAGGCAGCCTCACGCTCTACCTCGATTTTGTCAATCTCTTCCTTTACCTGCTCCGTTTCTTCGGCGGTAACCGCAACTGATTCCGCCGCCACGCGGAGCGGCCGGCCGCTCCGTTCCACTGAACATCAACCGTTAATTAGTCAGATAAAATGAACGAACTATCCAATCGACTGAACCGCCTCTCGCCGTCTGCCACGCTCGCCATGTCCCAGAAGAGCGGGGAGCTTCGCGCGCAGGGCGTCGACATTATCAATATGAGCGTGGGCGAGCCCGATTTCAACACGCCCGATCACATTAAGGCCGCGGCCGAACGCGCCATCCAGGAGAACTATTCCCGTTACAGCCCCGTGGCCGGCTATGCCTCCTTGCGCGAGGCCATTGCGGCCAAGCTCCAGCGCGAGAACGGCCTGACCTATTCCCCGGCGGCCATCTGCGTTTCCAACGGCGCGAAGCAGTCGGTTTGCAACACGCTCATGGCGCTGGTGAACCCCGGCGACGAGGTCATCATCCCCGCGCCCTATTGGGTGAGCTATCCCGAAATGGTTAAGCTCGCCGGCGGTACGCCCGTCATCGTCGCGGCTCCCATCGAGCAGGACTTCAAAATGACGGCCGAGCAACTCGAAGCCGCCATCACGCCCGCCACCCGCGCCCTGATTCTCTGCTCCCCGAGCAACCCGACGGGCTCCGTATATTCCAAGGAAGAGCTCCGCGCCCTGGCCGAAGTACTGGAGCGCCACGAGCGCGTCCTCGTGCTTTCCGACGAAATCTATGAGCACATCAACTACATTGGCCGTCACGAAAGCATCGCGCAGTTTGAGTCCGTGCGCGACCGCGTAGTTGTCATCAACGGCGTGTCCAAAGCTTATGCCATGACGGGCTGGCGTATTGGCTACATCGCCGGTCCCGAGTGGATCGTGAAGGGTTGCAACAAGCTCCAGGGCCAGTACACCAGCGGCCCCTGCTCCGTCTCGCAGAAAGCCGCCGAGGCCGCGTACAACGGCCCGCAGGACTGCGTGGAAGAGATGCGCCGCGCCTTTGAACGCCGCCGCGACCTCATCGTCCGCCTTGCCCGCGCCATTCCCGGCCTCGAGGTGAACCATCCGCAGGGCGCCTTCTACCTCTTCCCCCGTTGCAGCTCCTATTTCGGCAAAGCGGACGGCGAGCGCGTCATCAAGGACAGCATGGACCTGGCCATGTATCTGCTCGAAGTGGGCCACGTGGCCACGGTGGGCGGTGCTGCCTTCGGCGACCCGGACTGCATCCGCATGAGCTACGCCACCAGCGACGAGAACATCGAGGAGGCCCTGCGCCGCATGGGCGAGGCGCTCGCTCGTTTGCATTAACCCGACGGGCGCGCCGTCTGCGTGCCCCGTATTCCATAAGCCGGACGCTGAGGTCAGCGCCCGGCTTTTTTCGTGCCGGGACGGTCGCCGCTGCTGCCCGGCGTAGCAGCCGGCCCACGGGCCTTAGCCCCGTAAAAACTGGCCCTATTCCCGTTCTTACGGGGCTAAGGCCCGTAGTTTGCGCGCGACGGCTCCTTCCGATAACATCTTTTAGAGACCCGTCTTTCCCTGTTCTGTCTTAAAGTCGTACTTTTGCGTTCAGCGCGCAGCGAGAGCGACTGCCGCCGGAAAGAAAACACCAATCCATTAAAGCTTTATACCGATTTACTATGAAGCAATTTGTGACCGCGCTCCTTGCGCTCGCCACAGTCGCCCTGCCGGTTTCGGGCGACGAACGTACGCTCCGCCTGTCGACCAACTCGACCGACCTCATTTTGCAGGTGAGCGACGCCAGCCGTCTCTATCAGACTTATCTGGGCCCCAGGCTGGGGGCCAACGTCGATTTGTCCTCGCCCGCCTGGGCGGTTTATGCCGGCGAGGGGAACGACGTGGCGCGCCGCGGATGGGAAGTCTATGCCGGCTCCGGTAATGAGTCGTATTTCGAGCCGGCGGTCGGCATCACGCACAGCGACGGCAATCCGTCGACCTACCTTTACTACCAGTCGTCCACTACGCGCCCCGTCGACGGCGGCACGGAGACCGTCGTCGAACTGAAGGACGACCAGTATCCGGTCTACGTCACGCTCCACTACGTGGTTTATCCCGAAGAGAACGTCTACAAGGCGTGGAGCGAAATCCGGCATGAGGAGAAGAAGCCCATACAGCTTTCCACGTATGCCTCGACCATGCTCTATTTCAATAACCGGCAGTACTACCTGACCGAGTTCAGTGGCGACTGGGCCCACGAGGTGCAGATGAGCAGCCAGCCCCTGCGCCCCGGCAAGAAGGTGCTCGACACGAAGCTGGGGAGCCGTGCCGCCATGCACATGTATCCTTTCTTCGAGCTCGGGCTGGACAGCCCCGTGGCCGAGGACCGGGGCACCGTCCTGCTGGGTACCATCGGCTGGACCGGTAACTATCGCTTCACCTTCGAGGTGGACAACGTGGGCGACTTGCGCGTCATCCCCGCCATCAATCCCTATGCCTCGACCTACGAGCTGAAGGCCGGCGAGGTGTTCCGGACGCCGGAGTTCATCTTTACCATGAGCTACGACGGGGCGGGCCAGGCCAGCCGCAACCTGCACCGCTGGGCGCGCCGCTATCAGCTGAAGGACGGCATGGGGCCCCGCATGACGTTGCTGAACAATTGGGAGAACACGGGCTTCGACTTCGACGAAGCGAAACTCTCCGAACTGATGAAGGAAGCCAGGACGCTCGGCGTGGACATGTTCCTGCTGGACGACGGCTGGTTCGGCAACAAATATCCCCGCAGCAACGACCGGGCCGGACTGGGCGACTGGGAGGCGACCAAGGCCAAGCTGCCGGGCGGCATACCGGCCCTGGTGCGCGCCGCCGACGAGGCGGGCGTGAAGTTCGGCATCTGGATAGAGCCCGAGATGGTGAATCCCAAGAGCGAACTCTTCGAGAAACATCCCGACTGGGTCATTCATCTGCCCAACCGGCAGACGTACTACTTCCGTAACCAGCTGGTCCTCGACCTTAGCAATCCGAAGGTGCAGGACTATGTGTATGGCGTCGTCGAGGGGATTCTGAAGGAGAATCCTAAGGTGGCCTTCTTCAAGTGGGACTGCAACAGCCCCATCACCAATATCTATTCGCCCTACCTGAAGGACCGTCAGGGACAGCTCTACATCGATTACGTGCGCGGCCTGTACAACGTGTTGGAGCGGATAGCGAAGAACTATCCGGACGTGGAAATGATGCTCTGTTCCGGCGGCGGCGCGCGCTGCGATTACGAGGCGCTGAAATATTTCACAGAGTTCTGGTGCTCGGACAATACGGACCCGGTGGAGCGCATCTATATCCAGTGGGGCTTCTCGCAGTTCTTTCCCGCGAAAGCCATGTGCGCGCACGTGACAAACTGGAACCGCAGCACGTCGGTGAAGTTCCGTACGGACGTGGCCTCGATGTGTAAGCTCGGCTTCGACATTGGTCTGAAGGGCATGAGCGACGCGGACTTCCAGTACTGTCAGACGGCCGTGGCCAACTGGAAGCGCCTGCAGCCGGTTATCATGGACGGCGAACAGTACCGGTTGGTGTCGCCCTACGAAGGGGAGCACATGGCCGTGAACTACGTGAGCGAGGACCGCGGCCACGCCGTGCTCTTCGCCTACGACATCTACCCGCGCTTCCAGGAGAAGCTCGTCCCCGTGAAACTCCAGGGCCTGGACCCGGAACGGATGTACAAGGTGGAGGAAATCAACCTGATGCCCGGCCTGCAGTCGTCGTTGGCGGCCCACGGCAAGACGTTTTCGGGCGACTACCTGATGAAAATCGGCCTCGACGTGCTGACGCTGTCGAAAACGTCGAGCCGCGTGCTGGAACTGACGGCGCAATAAGGCGGCTCGGCCCCGAGGGGCTGCCACAGTACGCGTCCGCCCCGGTCCTTGTCGAAAGGGCCGGGGCGGACTGTTTGCGGACTGGCGGCACGTATTGTCAGTTGACCACCAGTTGGGGAAAGTATTCCCGCAACAGGGCCGCTGCGTGCTCCAGCTGTTCGGGCGTGTTCTCCTTGACGTCCTTGAGCTGGTAGTCCCAGTGGAGCGCTTCGTACTTGTGGACGCCGAGCGTGTGGTAGGGTAGGAGTTCCACGCGCTCTATTTGGCGGAAACCGCCGAAGCGTTGGCCCAGGGCGTGGAGGTCTTCCTCGAAATCGCTCACGCCGGGCACGAGGACGTAGCGGAGCCAGAAGGGCCGGCCGTTGGCTTCGAGCCAGTCGGCCGTGCGGAGGGTTTGCTCGTTCGACCGGCCCGTCAGCCGCTCGTGCCGTTGCGGGTTGATTTCCTTGACGTCGAGCAGGACGAGGTCCGTGAGCCGCAGCATCTCCTCTACGTGGCGGTTCCAGAGGGCGCCGTTCGAGTCGACGCAGATGTGGATGCCGGCCTCGTGCAACTGGCGGAAGAGCGGCACGAGGCGTTCGGCCTGCACGGTCGGCTCTCCGCCGGAAAAGGTGATGCCGCCCCGTCGGCCGAAAAACGGTTTCATGCTGACGGCCTGCTCGAGGATGTGCTCCGGCGCCGTGAGCTGGCTTTCGCCGACCGGGTCGATGGTGTCGGGGTTGGCACAGTAGAGGCAGCGGAACGGGCAGCCTTGCAGGAAGACTACGTAGCGCAGTCCCGGGCCGTCGAAGGTGCCCATGGACTCGTAGGAATGGACGCGCAGCAGCGCGGACTCGGAGGTAGACATAGTTATCGGGATTTTACGGGAAAAGAAAATGCCCTCACCCCACCAATCGGCAGCGTGAGGGCAACTGGGACTTACGGCCGGGCCGTAAGGGGATTACATACGTTCGTGGAAGGAGCGGCTGATGACCTCGAGCTGGTGCTCACGGCTCAGCTTCGTGAAGTTCACGGCATAGCCCGAGACGCGGATGGTCAACTGCGGGTATTTCTCGGGATGCTCCATGGCGTCCTCGAGCATTTCGCGGTTGAGCACGTTCACGTTCAAGTGGTGCGCGCCCTTGGTGAAGTAGCCGTCAATCATAGTGACGAGGTTTTCCACGCGTTCTTTCGGCGTCGGCCCGAGGCTCTTCGGAACGATGGAGAAAGTGTTGGAAATTCCGTCCTGGGCATCGCGGTAACGCAGCTTGGCCACACTGCTGAGCGAAGCCACGGCGCCGCTCTTGTCGCGACCGTGCATCGGGTTGGCGCCCGGCGCGAAGGCGACACCCTTGGCGCGGCCGTCGGGCGTGGCCCCGGTCTTCTTGCCATACATGACGTTGGACGTGATGGTGAGCAACGAGAGCGTGGGGCGGGCATTCTTGTAGACCGGCAGCTTCTTCAGCTCCTCGCTGAAGAAATAGACGAGGTCGACACCGAGATGGTCCACGCGGTCGTCGTTGTTACCGAAGCAGGGGAAGTCGCCCTGGATGTCGAACGACTCGGTCAGGCCGATGTCGTTGCGGACGGCTTTCACGTGGGCGTACTTTATGGCCGAGAGCGAGTCGAGTACGATGGAGAGACCCGCCACGCCGTAGGCGAGGTTGATGCGCGGGTTGGTGTCGACAAAGGCCATTTGCGCCTTTTCGTAGTAATACTTGTCGTGCATGTAGTGGATAATGTTCATCGCCTCGTTATATACGCGGGCAATTTCCTTCAGCACGAGCTTGTAGTTGTGCATTACTTCCTCGAAGTTGAGCTCGTCGCTCTGCAGCACGGGGATGTCTTTCACGATGACGGTGCCGGTGTTCTCGCAGCGGCCGCCGTTGATGGCGAGCAGCAGGGCCTTGGCCAGGTTGCAGCGCGCGCCGAAGAATTGAATCTGGCGCCCGATGTCTTGATAGCTCACGCAGCAGGCGATGCCGTAGTCGTCACTGTGTCGCACCTCGCGCATGAGTGTGTCGTTCTCGTACTGGATGGAGCTCGTGTCCACCGAGACCTGTGCGCAGAAGTCCTTGAAGCCTTCGGGCAGCTCCGGGCTCCAGAGCACGGTGAGGTTCGGTTCGGGCGAGGGGCCCAGGTTGTAGAGCGTCTGGAGGAAGCGGAAGCTGGTCTTCGTTACTTTGGTGCGGCCGTCGTTGAAGCGCCCGCCGATGGCCTCGGTGACCCACGTCGGGTCGCCCGCGAAGATTTCGTTGTAGGCCGCCATGCGCAGGTGGCGCACCATGCGGAGTTTGATGACGAACTGGTCGATGAGCTCCTGGGCAAAGGTCTCGTCGATGAGGCCGTGCTTCAGGTCGTGCTCAATGTAGATGTCGAGGAACGAGGACACGTTGCCGAGCGACATGGCGGCGCCGTCCTGCTCCTTGACGGCGGCGAGGTAGGCCATATATACCCACTGCACGGCCTCCTGGGCGGTGTAGGCGGGGCGCGACAGGTCGAGTCCGTAGTACTCGCCCATCACTTTGATTTCCTTGAGGGCCTTGATTTGCTCGGCTACTTCTTCGCGCAGGCGGATGCGTTCGTCCGTCATCGGGCCCGTCAGTCCGCGCAAGTCCTCCTGTTTCGCTTCGATGATGCGGTCACAGCCGTAAAGGGCCAAGCGGCGGTAGTCGCCGATGATGCGGCCGCGGGCGTAGTTGTCCGGGAGACCGGTGAGGAAGCCCAGGGAGCGGAAGCGGCGGATTTCTTCGGTGTAAACGTCGAATACGCCGTCGTTATGCGTCTTGCGGTAGTGCGTGAAGATGTCCTTGACTTTGGGATTCACCTGCAGGCCGTTTTCGGCGCAGGCCTTTTCTACCACCTTGATGCCGCCGAAGGGTTTGATGGCGCGCTTGAGCAGCATGTCCGTCTGCAGGCCGACGATGAGCTCGTTCTCGCGGTCGATGTAGCCCGCCGGGTGCGACGTGATGGTCGATACGGTGTCGGGGTCGAGGGCACGCACGCCGTTGTTGGCGCGCTCTTCCTCGAGGGCGTTGAGACACAGGTTCCACAGATGGGAAGTGCGCTCCGTGGGACCTTGCAGGAAGCTGGCGTCGCCTTCGTAGGGCGTCAGGTTCTTGCGGACAAAGTCTGTCACATTGATGCTCTTGCTCCAGAGACCGTCGATAAACTGAGTGGTTAAATCCATAACAGAATGTAAATTGTGGGTTTAAGAACTTGCGGCTGCAAAGGTAGTAAAACTTTTGTAATAATTGCACACTTCTCCCTAAAAGTGAGAAATTTTTTCCGTGAATACCCCCCGTGCTTGCTCACAGATGCCGGCCGGCGTGTGCAAAAAGCCTGCCGCGCCCTTTACCGGTTCGAGAAAAATTGCTAATTTTGCGCCGTCCTTTTGGAATTATTTCCCCTTTGATTACGAATAAGTTAATTAACAAGACCGAATATGATTAAATCTCAAGACATCAAGAAAGGAACTTGCATCCGTATGGACGGCAAGCTGTATTTCTGCATCGACTTCCTGCACGTAAAGCCGGGAAAGGGCAACACTATCATGCGCACCACGCTGAAGGACGTGGTGAGCGGCCGCGTTATTGAGCGTCGCTTCAACATCGGCGAAGCGCTCGAGGACGTGCGCGTGGAGCGTCGCCCCTACCAGTTCTCCTACGCTGAGGGCGACAACTTCCACCTGCTCAACCAGGAGACGTGGGACGACGTCGTAGTGGACCGCAACCTCATCACGGGCGTAGACTTCATGAAAGAGGGCGACGTGGTCGACGTCGTAAGCGACGCGTCGACGGACACCGTGCTCTTCGCCGAGATGCCGGTCAAGACGCAGCTCAAAGTGGTCTACACCGAGCCGGGCCTGAAGGGCGACACCGCAACCAACACCACGAAGCCGGCCAAACTGGAGACGGGCGTAGAAATCCGCGTGCCCCTCTTCATCAACGAGGGCGAGACGATCGAGGTCGATACGCGCGACGGCTCTTACGTGAACCGCGTGAAGGCCTGAGCGGAAGTCGAGAAGCGAAAATAAGGCAGCGGGGGCGCATCCTGAGTGGAGGCGCCCCCGCTGTCGGTTGCGGCTGCTGCCCGGAGAGGCGGCCGCGCCACGGGCCTTAGCCCAGAAAAAACGGGCCTTAGGGGAGTTTTTACTCGCCTAAGGCCCGTGTCTCGGGAAATTATCGGATTTCTTCAAAGTCTACGTAGACGCCTTCGTCCTTTTCAAAAAACTTCCCCTTCCGCTTGCGCGGCGAACGGGGCGCGGCTTCTTCTTCGGGCGGCGCCTGGGACGTGGTGCCCTTCATGCTGTCGGCAAAACGGCGCGCCGAGCGCTTCAGGCCGAACAACAGGCGGAACGCACCGAGCACCGAGGCGATGACGATGAAGAACAGGCCAAAGAATAGAAAGGTGAGACAACCGTACATGGGCAACAGTGAGATTACGCAGCGATTATTTCTTCTGCAGTTCGGCAATAATGGACGCGATGACGTAGACCAGGACAATGGCCGAGAACGCTGTCCAGCCCAACAGGATGAGCAGCGCGGCGCTGACCAGGATAAACGTGTAGCGCAGGGCATTGCCGTTCCAGCGGAAGTGCTTGAACTTCAGTGCGAACATGGGCAGTTCGGCTACGAGCAGCCAGCAGGAGAGCAGCACGCCCGCCAGTAGCAGCCAGGCGGACCACGGGTTCTGGCAGAACCAGGCGTGATTGCCTACGATGAGGGCGCCCCAGAAGAGGGCGTTGGCCGGGGTGGGCAGGCCGATGAACGAGGACGTTTGCCGCTGGTCCAGGTTGAACTTCGCCAGGCGCAGGGCCGAGAAGGCCGTGATGAGGAATGCCGCGTAGGGGAGGTATGGGCCGACAAAGCCGCCTGCGGCGGGCGGCATCTCGCGCAGCAGGGCGAAGAGCATGGACGCGGGGGCCAGGCCGGAGGTGACGACGTCGGCCAGCGAGTCGAGTTCCTTGCCCACGGGCGACGCTACGCGAAGCAACCGCGCGGCGAAGCCGTCGAAGAAGTCGAAGACGTTGCCGATGATGATAAAGGCCAGTGCGAGGTCGTAACGGGGCTCGGCCTGGAGGGCAAAGCTGACGGCGATGCAACCACAGAGCAGGTTGCAACAGGTAATGGTGTTGGGGATATGCTTCTTCATAAGATGTCGGGAAAAAGGCTTCGGGGAGCCGGCGGGCGTTGCGGCGGGCAACGCTTCTTTAGGGGTGGAGGCGGGCAACGACGGTCTGGTTGCCGACGGTGGATTGCCCCATCTTCACCAACACTTCCGAGCCGAGCGGCAGATAGACGTCGACGCGCGAACCGAACTTGATGAAGCCCAGGTGCTCGTCGATGTAGCACTCGTCGTCGGGGTGGGCGTAGGTGACGATACGGCGCGCCACGGCGCCGGCTATCTGGCGTACCAGGACCTCCTGGCCGTCGGGCGTTTCGATAACGACGGTGGAGCGTTCGTTTTCCGTGCTGGCTTTGGGGAGCCATGCCTTGTGAAAGTTCCCGTTCTGGTGTTCCACTTTCTTTATGTATCCGTCGACGGGGAACCAGTTGGCATGGACGTTGGTTATGGACATGAAGATGGAAATCATGAGCCGGCGGTCGTGGAAATATTCGTTTTCGTCGACTTCCTCAATGACGACGACCTTGCCGTCGGCCGCTGCGACGACGGTATTTTTCGTGTCTCCGTTGAACAGGCGGATGGGACAGCGGAAGAAGTTGACCATCGTGACGTAGAGGGCTACGCTGAGCAGGAACAGAATGTAGAAAGGTATGAGCGTTATGTCGAGCAGCAACCAGAAGGCTACAGCGTTGACCGCTACGAGGACAATCGACCCGAGTAGGAGCGTGTTCGTGCCTTCACGGTGCAGTCTGATTTTCTTTATTCCTTTTAATTTTCTCATTCCTTCTAAATTGTGCTTGCAAAGGTAGGCCTTTTTGTGCATATATCCAAGAAAAAGGCAGCTGCGTGTTAGATTTCAGGCCGATTCAGACTGTATGTTTATTCCCACTCGGCGGTGAGAGTGCGCTCGAGTTCCTCGGCAGTGAGCCGCAGGTGGAACTGACCGTTCGAGGCGATGGAGATGCCGCCCGTTTCCTCCGAAACAATGATGGCGAGGCAGTCGCTCTTTTGCGAGATGCCGAGGGCGGCGCGATGGCGCAGGCCGAGCGCTTTCGGTATGTCGAGGTCGTGGGCCACAGGCAGAATGCAGCCGGCCGCCTTGATGCGCTTGTGGCTGATAATCATGGCGCCGTCGTGGAGCGGGCTGTTCTTGAAGAAGATGTTCTCGATGAGCCGTTGGTTAATGTCCGCGTTGATGATGTCTCCGGAACGGATGATTTCGTTGAGCCCCACGTTTCGCTCGATAACGATGAGGGCGCCGACCTTTTGTTTGCTCATGTTCAGGCAAGCCATGACAATCGGGATGATTTCCTCACGGTGGGGCGTGCCTGGCTTCTTCTTCGTGAAGAAACGGATAAGGACGTTGGCGCGTTGCCGCGTGCCGATGCTGGAAAAGAAATGGCGGATTTCGTCCTGGAAGAGGATGATGAGGGCCAGGCCGCCCACGTTCATCAACTTGTCCAGGATGCCGCCCAACAGGCGCATCTCGAAGACTTGCGTGACAAATATCCACACCACTATGAAGACGAGGATGCCGGAGAAGATGTTGGCCGAGCTCGACTCTTTCATGAGTTGGTAGATGTAGAAGAGGAGGAGCGCAACCGAGACAATGTCGATGAAATCAATAATGCCGAAACTTATCATGTAGGGAGATGTCGTGTGAAGGCCTGGATGAGGGGAGCCGCCGGGTGAGGTTCAGGAGGCGGCGACAGCCGGCGCAGCGTCGGGGACGGACTGCGGGTCGCTCAGGGCGTTGTAGAGGCGGACGGCCTCTACGGCGGCTTTGACGTCGTGAACGCGGAGAATGGCGGCGCCTTTGAGCAGGGCCATGGCGTTGAGGGCCGTCGTGCCGTTGAGTGCGGTCTGCGGCGCGCCGCCCAGGAGCTTGTAAATCATGGATTTGCGCGATACGCCTACCAATACGGGAAGCCCGAACACCTGGAGTTCCTCGAGGTGCGCCAGGAGTTCGTAGTTGTGCGCCAAGGTTTTCCCAAACCCGAAGCCCGGGTCGAGGATGACGTCCTTCGCTCCCAGGTCGCGCAACTGCTGGAGCCGGCGGGCGAAGAACTGGAAGACTTCGGCGGCCACGTCGTCGTATTGCGGGGCCGCCTGCATGTCTTGCGGCGTGCCCTGCATGTGCATCAAGACGTACGGGACGCCGAGCTTGGCCACGGTGCGCGGCATGCGCGGGTCGAGGTTTCCGCCCGAGATGTCGTTGATAATGTCGGCGCCGAACTCTTCGACGCAACGGCGCGCTACGTCGGGGCGGAACGTGTCTACGGAAATGAGGGCATCCGGTGCTTCGCGGCGGGCAATGGCAATACCGCGCCGCAGCCGTTCCGTCTCTTCGTCGGGCGCCACGTCGGCCGCGCCGGGGCGGGAAGAGTATCCGCCGATGTCGATGATAGTGCCGCCTTCTTCTGCAATCTGGCGGCAGCGGCGTGCGATAGCCTCGTCCGTTGTCTGTCGGCTCTCTGCGTAGAAGGAGTCTGGCGTGACGTTCAGGATGCCCATCACTTGGGGCGTTTGCAGTTCGACAAGCCTTCCGCGGCAATTGAGAGAATAGACGGTACGGTGCATGGCAGGTAGGATTCTAAATATCTTTGCAAAAATACGTAGAATATTTCTTTCTCCGCCTCTCTCTCTGCAAAAATCACTAATTTTGCGGCCGAAAATAATAGCGTTCAAGATGATGGAAATAGAAAAACTGTATGCGCTCCTTGGCCCGGCGCCAACGGTAACGACCGACACGCGCGACTGTTCTGCCGGTTCTGTGTTCTTCGCCTTGCGCGGGGCGAAGTTCGACGGCAACGCTTTCGCGCTCCAGGCCTTGCGTGCCGGCTGCGCCTATGCCGTGGTGGACGACCCGGCTGTGACGGGCGACGAACGCTTGATTCACGTGCCCGACGTCCTGACGGCGTTGCAGCAGGTCGCCGCCTGCCATCGCCGCCGCCTGGGGCTGCCCGTCGTGCAAATAACGGGCACCAACGGGAAAACGACGACGAAGGAACTCACCTCGGCCGTCTTGGCCCGGAAGTTTAAGGTCCTGTCGACGGCGGGTAACTTCAACAACCACATCGGTGTTCCCAAAACGCTGCTGTGCCTCCGGGCGGACCACCAGATAGCGGTCGTTGAGACGGGCGCTAACCATCCGGGCGAGATCGCAACGCTCAGCCGCATCGTCGACGCGGACTGTGGGCTCATCACTAATGTCGGTAAGGCGCACCTCGAAGGGTTTGGCTCTTTCGAGGGAGTGATTCGTACCAAGGGTGAGCTCTATGATTATCTGCGTACCAAGCCGGGCGCGTTCATCTTTCTGCATGGCGACAATCCGTATCTCCCGAAAATCGCGGCCGGACTTCCGGCCGTGACCTATGGCGAACCGGGGCACGGCTATACGGTGGAGGGCGATGTGCTGGCCTGCAGTCCCTTCGTGGAGTTGCGCTGGCGCTGCGCCGGCTGCGACTGGCAGCACGTGCATACCCGCCTGGTCGGCGCCTATAATCTGGCCAACGTCCTGGCGGCGGCGGCTGTCGGCACCCGCTTTGGCGTTGCCCCCGAGGAGATTTCTGCGGCCATCGCGGCCTATGAGCCTACGAACAGCCGCTCTGAACTGGTGAAGACGGACCGGAACGAGCTGATTGTGGATGCTTACAATGCCAACCCCACCAGTATGAAGGCCGCGCTGGATAATTTCCGGCTGATGGCGCACGGTCACAAGATGGTCATCCTTGGGGAAATGCTCGAACTCGGTGCGGCCTCGGCCGAGGAGCACCGCAATGTCGTCGCGCAGGCACAGACCCTGGGCTGCGACGCCGTATGGCTGGTCGGCGAGAATTTCCGTCCCTATGCCGGGGGCTGCGACTTCTTTCCCGACGTCGAGGCGGTGAAGCAGCGCCTCCAGGCCCGGCCCGTTTCCGGCAAACTGATTCTCGTGAAGGGCAGTAACGGGACTCGCCTCTACCAACTGCCCGCATTATTATAGACTAAACTAAACCTTCGCCCCCGTGTCCGCGTCGTTTGCCGGATGCGGTCGGGCGTGGCGGTCCCTGTCGTGCGAGACAGGCGGCCGCTGTTTCTTATGAGTGAAATATGAAGAAAGCATTCATCGCATTGTCTTTCGGCACGTTCGGACTGGGAGTCGCCGAGTTCTCCATGATGGCGATTCTCCCCTACGTAGCGGCCGATCTGCACGTTTCCATCCCGACTGCCGGCAGCCTCATCTCGGCCTACGCGGCCGGCGTCTGCGTGGGCGCTCCTGCTTTGGTCGTCCTGCGCAACCGGCCCTTGAAGCAACTTCTCCTGTTGCTCGCGTTCATCATGTTGTTGGGCAATCTCCTGTCCACGTTCGCCCCGAACTACGCCTTATTGTTCCTGGGCCGCTTCCTGTCCGGCTTGCCCCACGGCGCCTATTTTGGGGTCGGGTCCATTACCGCCATGAAGCTGGCGACGGAGGGGAAAGGCACTTCCGCCGTTTCCGCGATGGTGGCGGGTATGACGGTGGCCAATCTGGCAGGCGTCCCGCTGGCTACCTTTATGAGCCACGTGCTCACCTGGCGCATGGTCTTTTGTTTCGTAGCGATATGGGCGGCTGTCGTATGGTTCTTCATTTACAGGTGGGTGCCGCAAGTGGCGCCGCTACCCCGCACGACGTTCAAGTCTCAGTTCCGATTTCTGAAGCATCCTGCCCCGTGGCTCATCCTACTCACCACGATGCTGGGCAATGGCGGAATATTTGCGTGGTATAGTTTCGTCAATCCGATGTTGACGCAGAAGGCCGGCTTCAGTGATGCCGCCGTTTCGGTGCTGATGATTCTCGCCGGAGGCAGTATGGTGCTGGGCAACATCCTTGGCGGCGCGCTGAGCGACCGTTTCACGGCCGGCCGTGTCATAGTCGGCACGCAGTTGCTCATGGTCGTGTCCCTTGCGGGCCTGTTCCTCGGCTGCACGCACCCTGTCGTTGCGATTGTCGGCATGTGCCTGGCCACGATGTCGCTTTTCGCCGTGTCCAGTCCGCAGCAGACGCTGATTGTCCGCTGTGCTCCCGGCGGCGAACTCCTTGGCGGCGCCAGCATACAGGTAGCGTTCAATTTGGGGAACGCACTGGGAGCGCAGGTCGGCGCTTTCCCGCTGCGTCTGGGCTTGGGGTATGAATATCCGGCCCTTACCGGCGCGCTACTTTCCGCTCTGGGAATATTGTGCAGCCTATATTTCGTGCGGCGCTACGAAAAGCAAGTCTCGCTTGCCATAGCCTGACGTGCCGGAGCGCCTTTGGGGCCGGTCCGGCGGCTACCGGCCCAACGCAGCGTCCCTTTTCCGCGGGGTACCTATCCGCGGAAAAGGGACGCTTTCCGTTATCGGGATTTTTCCGGCCCGTCTGCCGGGGCCGTCGGGCCGCCGGGGCGTCAGGCGTGTACGTAGGTGCCGATGCCCTCGCCCTCCAGCACTTTCTTCAGATTGCCGGGTACGTCCATGTTGAATACGTAGACGGGGAGCGCGTTCTCCTTGCACATGGCCGTGGCCGTAATGTCCATCACACGCAGTCCGCGGCGCAACACTTCGTCGTAGGTGATGTCGTCAAACTTCGTTGCGCTCGGGTCCTTCTCCGGGTCGGCCGTGTAAATGCCGTCTACGCGCGTGCCCTTGAGCATCACGTCGGCTTCGATTTCAATACCGCGGAGCGAAGCCCCGGTATCCGTCGTGAAGTACGGATTGCCCGTGCCCCCGCTCATAATGGCCACCTCGCCGCGTTCCATAGCGTCGATGGCCTTCCACTTCGAGTAGAATTCCCCAATCGGTTCCATGCGGATGGCCGTAAAGACGTGGCTCCTCACGTCCATAGCCTTCAGCGCAGAGCACAAGGCCAGGCTGTTCATGACCGTAGCGCACATGCCCATCTGGTCACCCATGACGCGGTCGAAGCCTTTCCCCGCGCCGCTCAATCCGCGGAAAAAGTTTCCGCCGCCTATGACAATGCCTACCTGGACGCCCATCTCGAGGGCTTCCTTGATTTGCGCGGCGTACTCGTTCAGGCGCCGGGTGTCGATGCCGTGTCCCTGCGTGCCCATCAGGCTTTCGCCGCTTAACTTTAAGAGAATCCGTTTGAATTGAGCCATAAGAAAAAAGATTTACGTGTCGTTTCAGATGTCGGGAGAGGCGGAGGCTGCGCCGGGCGTCTCCCGTTGTTTCCGCAAATGTACGATTTTTTTGCAGACCCTCCCGTAGCAGGCGGCCTGAATTACGCCCCGCAACAACAGATAGAGGAGAAAGGCGGTCCAAAGCGCGTGGTTGCCCAGCCGGGCCGTAAGTCCGCACTCCACGAGGAAAAACGCCGCCATCGCGCCGCCTGCCGCCAGCAGCATGCCGCGGGTCGACGTCGTTCCGATGAAAAGCCCGTCGAAGAGAAAGGCTGCGAAACCCGTCAGCGGGATAGCTACGGCGTAAGGCAGGAAAGTCTCCGCGGCGCGGACCACGCTGGTCTCGTCCGTCAGCACTCCGAGCAGCAGCCCGCCGCCCAGGCCGTAAGCCAGCGTGAAGAGGCCGGCCAGGCCCAGTCCCCAGACAAACAGGCGGCGCGTCAGGCGGCGAAATTCCGCCACGTCGCCCGCACCGTAGCAGCGGCCGCCCAGCGCCTCGCCGGCATAGGCGAAGCCGTCCATGATGTAGGAGAACAGCATGAAGAACTGCATCAGCAGCGCATTGACCGCCAGGATGAGTTCCCCCTGCCGGGCCCCGCTGGCCGTGAAGTAAGTGGAGACGCCCACCAGGCAAAGCGTGCGGAAAAAGATGTCCCGGTTCACGCTGAAGAAGCGACGCAGCGCGCGGCCGTTCCATGTGGCGCGCCACGCTTCCCGTTTCAGTCGCAGCCCGAAGTGGCGGCGCCACAGCGCGCAGGCCATGAGCAGGCCCGCGTATTGCGCAATGAGTGTCCCCGTCGCTACGCCTTCCACCTTCCAGCCCGCGCCGACTACGAGCGCCAGGCTGGCCGCGATGTTCACCACGTTTTGCGTGATGGCGATGAACATGGGGAATTTCGCGTTCTGCATTCCCAGAAACCAGCCGATGAGGCTGTAGAGGCAGAGCATTGCCGGCGCGCCCCATATTAATATGGTGTAGTAGCGCCGGGCCAGGGCCTCGACCTCGGGCGTCGGTCCCAGCAGGTAGAAGAACACTTCCGCCAGCGGCCGGTGCAGGGCGATGAGCGCCAGGCCGGCGAGCAGGGCCAGTCCCAGCGAGCGCAGCAGCGTCCGGTCCGCTTCGTCGCGCCGGCCGGCACCGTAGGCCTGGGCCGTCAGCCCGCCCGTCCCCATACGGAGAAAGCCGAAAATCCAGTAAATCATATTGAAGAACATGCCGCCCACGGCGATGGCGCCGATGTAGGCCGGCGCGCCCAGGTGGCCGGCTATCGACGTGTCTACCAGCCCCAGCAGCGGCACCGTGATGTTCGACACGATGCTCGGGACGGCTATGCGCAGAATGTTGCGGTCAGTCTTCATGTCGCGGGCAAGGGGATGAGGGCGCCGCGGCGGCCGGGCCCGGAGTTACGAACGCAGGCAGCACGTAGGCCACCTCCTTGAAAGCGTAGCTGCGCCGGCGGCCCGCCTCGTCGACCAGGGTGAGCTGTCCGTTCGGGGCTACGGCCTCGATGCGGGCAAGAAATTCCCCACCCGCGTCGCGGTAGGGGAAGAACCCTTCCCGGCGGTACAGCGCCTCGGCGTAGCGGCGGTCCAGGGCGGCCCCCCCGCCGGCCTGCAGCAGGCGGTAGTCCGTGTCGAATCGCCGCAGGATGTCCGTCAGCAAGGCGTCGCGGTCCGTTTCGCGGCCCAGTATCTGCCGGAGCGAGACCGGGTTGGGCGCGTCGCCCGTAAAGGCGCGCTGGTTGACGTTGAGGCCCACGCCGGTGCGCGTCGTGCCGATGTGCGAGCCCTGCAGGTCGTGTTCCAGCAGCATGCCGCAGATTTTTCCGTCGCGGTAGTAGACGTCGTTGGGCCACTTGATGCTCACGTCGGGCACCAGGCTCCCGACGGCACCGGCTACAGCGAGGGCCAGCGCTTCGGAGAGGCGGAACTGCTCGTCGGCACGCAGAAACGTCGGCGAGAAGCGGAAACCGAAGAGCAGGTTGCTTCCCCGTTCCGCCTCCCAGCGTGTGTCCTGCTGTCCGCGGCCGGCGCGCTGGTAGTCGGCGGTGACGAGGACGAACTCCTCGTCCCGCTCCGCCACCTCGGCGTCGAGCAGGCGGCACATCGTAGAGTCCGTTTCCGGCCAGTGCAGGTGGGCCCAGCGGGCCGGGAGTTCAGGATGCAGCATACTCGGCCTGTGTTTTCTTGGGTAGTTTCTTCAGCACCTCGGACAGCGAGTGGTCCACGAGGTGCAGGATGAGCTCGTCGTCCACGTCGCTGTCAAAGTGGACCTCGTTCCAGTAGCGCTTGTTCCAGTGCCAGGCGCCGCGTATGCCCTCATAGTGGGCGCGCAGGTCCTGGGCATATTCCGGGTCGCACTTGAGGACGACCAGGTCGGGCCGTTCCAGGTCGATGTAGGCAAAGATCTTGCCGTAGATGCGAAAGAGGATGCCGTCCGGGCCAAAGGCCATGTCCTCCGTGGCCTTCTTGCGCGAGAGGCAGTATTCGCGAATGCGTTCAATGTCCATAGGGATGATGGGTAATAGAGTAATATACGCTTTCGGCCGTATAGGCGTTGCGGATGTGGGTCAGGCGGTAAGGGGCCTGTTCGCCTACGACGGTGATGACGTCGAAACGGAACGGCTGGTCCAGGTGCTTTTGCGCCAGGTAGACGCGTGCGGCCCGCAGCAGGTGCTGCTTCTTCGCCAGCGTGACGGCAGATGCCGCGTCGGCGAAGTCTTCGTTGCGACGCGTCTTGACTTCGACAAAAACCACTTCGCCAAAGTCGTCCGCCACGACGTCTATTTCCAGATGTCCGCAGCGCCAGTTGCGGTCCAGCAGGTGGTAGTCCTGTTGCGCCAGGTAGCGGCAGGCCAGCTCTTCGCCGTACCGGCCGAAGTCGTTGTGTTGAGCCATGAGTGAGGGGATGTAGGGCCGCCGCCGGGGCGACGGGCCGATTAGCGTTTCCGTTTGAAGAAGTCTTTCATGAGCCGGGCGCACTCGTCCTCCAGAATGCCGCCGCAAACCTCGGTCTTGGGGTGGAGCGCCTGCGGAGCATAGATGGAAAAACCGCGCTTCAGGTCGGGGGCGCCGTAGACCAGGCGGCCCAGTTGCGACCAACCGAGTGCGCCGGCGCACATAACGCATGGCTCCACGGTGACGTAGAGCGTACACACGTCGAGATACTTTCCGCCCAGCGCGTCGGCGGCCGCCGTGACGGCCTGCATTTCCGCGTGGGCCGTCACGTCGTTCAGCGTTTCGGTCAGATTGTAGGCGCGCGCTATGATTCGGTCGCGGCAGACGACAACTGCGCCCACCGGCACTTCGTCTTTCTCGAAGGCCATGCGGGCCTGTTCCAGGGCTTTCTGCATGTATTCCTGATCGGTCATGGGGCAGGGTTTTGAGGTTGGAAAATAGGGCCGGCGGGAACCGTCCGTCGCCTCCGGGCCACGGGGCTAAGGCCAGTTTTTACGGGGATAGGCCCAGTTTTTACGGGAATAGGGCGCGTTGCTGCGCCGACTGTCCGCGGGGCGCTCAGTCGGCGGTCTGGCGGACGCCTTTCAGGGTCAGCGAGATGCGGCCCCGTTCGGGGTCGACGTCGAGCACGCGGACGCGCACCTGTTGCTGGATGTGGACCACGGTGGCCGGGTCCTGTACGAAGCGGTCGGCCAGTTGCGAGACGTGGACCAGGCCCTTCACCTTGATGCCCAGGTCGACGAAGCAGCCGAATCGGGTGATGTTCGTCACGACGCCGGGGAGCTCCATGCCGGGCCTGACGTCGTCGAGGCTGTGCAGGTTGTCCGCATAGCGGAACACTTGCGCCGTCCCGCGCGGGTCGCGCCCCGGTTTGGCCAGCTCGTTCAGGATGTCCGTCAGCGTAGGCATTCCCGTTTCGGCCGTACAGTAGCGGGCCAGGTCGATACGCTTCCGGCGTTCCGGCGAAGCGATGAGGGCCGCGATGTCGCATCCCGCGTCGGCCGCCATCTGTTCCACCAGGGCGTAGCGCTCGGGATGGACGGCCGTGTTGTCCAGCGGGTTTTTGCCGTCCGGTATGCGGAGGAAACCGGCGCACTGTTCGAAGGCCTTGGCCCCAAGGCGGGGCACTCTGAGCAGTGAGCGGCGGTCGGCAAACGGTCCGTTCGCAGCCCGGTAGTCCACGATGTTTTGCGCCAGGGCCGGGCCCAGTCCGGAGACATACGTGAGAAGGTGCTTGCTCGCGGTGTTGAGGTTCACGCCCACGGCATTGACGCAGTGCTCCACCGTGCGGTCGAGGGCGCGCTTCAGGGCCGCGGGGTCGACGTCGTGTTGGTATTGCCCGATGCCAAGGGAGCGGGCGTCGATCTTGACGAGTTCGGCCAGCGGGTCGGCCAGGCGGCGGGCGATGGATACGGCGCCGCGCACCGTGACATCCTGGTCGGGAAATTCCTCACGGCCGGCCTTGGAAGCCGAATAGACCGAGGCGCCGTCTTCGCTAACGAGAAAGACGTCGACGCCCTCCAGGCCGAGCGCGCGGACAAAGGCCTCCGTCTCGCGGCCGGCGGTGCCGTTGCCGATGGCTATGGCTTCGACGCCGTATTGGCGGACCAGTCGGCGGATGGTGCGTTCCGCGCCGTCGCGGTCGTTGCGGGGCGGGTGGGGGAAGATGACGTCGTGGCAGAGCAACTGTCCGCCCTCGTCCGTGCAGACCACCTTGCACCCCGTCCGGTAGCCGGGGTCGATGCCCATGATGCGCCGGCCGCCCAGTGGCGGGGCG
>USPK01000007.1 GCA_900556465.1 uncultured Prevotella sp.
AGGGACTGCGCGAACGGGGCTAAGCCCAGTTTTTACGGGGCTAGGGCCAGTTTTTTCTTCCCTTAGCCCCGTGGGCGGGGGAAGAATTGGAGCAAATATGGGGAAAGGGGCCGGCGTCGGCCGATGTAAGGCAGGGGCGGCCGCGGTCAGCCCTGCGGGCGGGATGTGAATTGGAATAAATGTGGGGAAAGGGGCCGGCGATGGCCGGCATGGGGCAGGGGCGGCCGCAGTCAGCGCTGCGGCGCGGCGGTGTAGAAGCCGTCGCGGAGGGATATGCGTCCCTCGGCCGCGAGGTGGCGCAGGGCTTCGTCGCGGTCGGCGTCGGTGAAGCCCTCGTGTTGCAGTTCGGCGGGGCGGTGGGGACGTCCGTCGGCCAGCTGGTCCAGGATGGCCTGCGCCAGTTGCTCCCAGCGCCGCGCCTGGCCCCGCCGGGACAGGCAGACGTCGCAGTGGCCGCAGTCGGCCGGGGCTGCCTCGCCGAAGTAGCGGACCAGGTAGGCACTGCGGCACTCGTCGTCCTCCGTGGCGTATTGCAGCATGGCCCGTATGCGCTGCTCGTAGTTCTCCTTGCGGCGGTCGTACACTTCGGGCGAGAGGTAGACCTCCCCCACGTCGACGCGGCGCGTCAGGTAGGTGATGCGCGGCGTGTTCTTTCGGGGGATGTAGTGGAGTATGCGCAGCTGCGTCAGGGTGCGGAGCGCTTCGTAGACGTCGTGGGCCGTGAGCCCGCAGAAACGGGCCACGAGGCTTTCGTCAATATAAACGTAGTCGGAAAACATGCCGCCGTAGTTGCGGAGCACCGTCTGCAGCACCTCTTCGCAACGGCGCGGCAGCGGCGGAAGGTTGTAGAGCGCTTCGCGGCTTATGAGGAAGATGAGGCGCGAAGCGTTGTCGTCCTCTTCGCGGTAGTAGAGGTAGCCCGCGCGGGTGAGCAGTTGCAGCGCGCTTACGACCGGGACGGGGAACAACTTGAAGGACGTGCAGAACTTCTCGAGGTTGAACTCGTAGGTCACTTGGAAACCGTCGCCCACGGCGAGCTCGAAGAAGTAGGCCAGTTTGTCGTAAACGTCTCTCACGTACTCCTTCTTCGGGAACGTTTCCTGTATGCGGCGCAACATTTTCCCGTGGTCGCGGTTGTTGTAGAGGAGCACGGCGTAGGCTTTCTTGCCGTCGCGTCCGGCGCGCCCGGCCTCCTGGAAGTAGGCCTCGACCGCGTCGGGCAGGTCCATGTGGACCACTAAGCGGACGTCGGCCTTGTCGATGCCCATGCCGAAGGCATTGGTCGCCACCATGACGCGCGTGGCCCCCTCCTGCCAGGCCCGTTGCCTGACGTCCTTGTCCACGTTCGTCAGCCCGGCGTGATAGTTCAGGGCGCTGATGCCGTTTTCCCGTAGCAGTCGCGCCACGTCGCCCGTGCCGCGCCGGCTGCGCGTATAGACGATGGCCGCGCCCGCTACGCTGCGCAGGATGTGGAGCAGTTCGGCCAGCTTGTCGTCCGTTCGGCGCACGACGTAGGCCAGGTTGGGCCGCACGAAACTCATGCGGAACACGTGGAAACCGCTCAGTCCGTCGTCCGGCGCCTGTTGCGCCTCGGCGTCGGTGCGGGCCAGCTGGCGGCAGATGTCGCGCACCACGTCGGGCGTGGCGGTCGCGGTCAGGGCCAGTACGGGCGCGTCCGGCAGGTGGCGGCGTATTTGCGCGATTTCCAGGTAGGCCGGGCGGAAGTCGTAGCCCCATTGCGAGATGCAGTGCGCCTCGTCCACCGTGACGAAACTCACCGTCATGCGCCGCAGTTTGGTGAGAAAGATTTCCGAGGCGAGCCGCTCGGGCGATACGTAGAGCAGCTTGTAGGCGCCGAAGACGCTGTTGTCCAGCACTTGCAGCATCTCCTCCCTCGATTGTCCGGAATAGACGGCGGCGGCCCGTATGCCGCGGCGGCAGAGGTGTGCCACCTGGTCCTTCATCAGTGCGATGAGGGGCGTAACGACGAGCGTCATGCCCTTGCAGGCGAGGGCCGGCACCTGGAACGTGATGCTCTTGCCCCCGCCCGTCGGCATCAAGCCCAGGGTGTCGTGCCCCGCCGCGATGCTGCGGATGATGTCCAACTGTATGCCGCGGAAGTCCGTGTAGCCCCAATACTGTCGGAGCAGGGCCTTGAAGTCCTGCTCCGTAGGGGATGAAAAAGTCTGATACTCCATGCGTTTCGTGCTTGTGCCGGCCGCCTGCGGGCGGCGGGGCCCGTCGTCATTCGCACGGGCGGATGTCCTCTATCTGGAGTTGCACTTCGCCGTGCTTGTGGGAATTTTCCTCGATGGCGTAGCAGATGTCGAAGGCCCGCTTGGTCTTGATGTAGCGCGCCTGTGAGCTTTGCCCGAAGGCTATGCCGTTCATGATGCGGTTGCTTCGGTTGTCGACGAGTTCCAGTTTGATGTGCTCTTGTCCCCGGCCCACGACCTTGCTCGTGCCGTAGTCGTAGACGCGGCGCGTACAGAAGACGGGGCGTTCGTTACCGGGACCGAACGGAGAGAAACGCTTCAGCTGTTGGTAGAAACGGAACGTCACGTCCTTGAAGTCGATCATGGCGTCGATGTTCAGGTTCGGCTGCGTCTGCTCCTCGCGGATGTGCTGCGTCACGTATTCCTCGAAGCGGCGGCTGAATTCCTCGACGTTCTCCACCTTGAGCGAGAGGCCGGCGGCGTAGGTGTGTCCGCCGAAGTTCTCCAGCAGGTCGGCGCAGCTCTGTACGGCGCGGTACACGTCGAAGCCCGAGACCGAGCGGGCCGAGCCCGTCGCGATGCCGTCGGCACACGTGAGCACGACGGCCGGTCGGTAGTACTGCTCCGTCAGGCGCGAGGCCACGATGCCTATGACGCCCTTGTGCCACTTCTCGTTACAGATGACGATGCTGCGGCGCGCGTCCAAGTCCGGCAGTTCCGTCACCTGCTCGATGGCTTCCTCTGTCATCTGCTTGTCCAGGTCTTTCCGCGCCTCGTTGTAGAGGTTGATGCGGTTGGCTTTCTCCAGCGCCTGGGCGTAGTCCTTCTCGACGAGCAACTCTACGGCTTCGCGGCCGTTCTGCATTCGTCCCGACGCGTTTATTCGCGGTCCGATTTTGAATATGATGTCGCTCATCGACAACTCGCGGCCGCCCAGCCCGCATACGTCTACGATGGCGCGCAAGCCGATGCTGGGGTTCGAGTTGAGGCGGCGCAGGCCGTGGAAGGCCAGGATGCGGTTCTCGCCTACTACGGGGACAATGTCCGAGGCAATGCTGACGGCGCAGAGGTCAAGCAGTGGCACCAGCTTGTTGAACTCTATCCCGTTGCTGGCGGCGAAGGCCTGCATCAACTTGAAGCCGACGCCGCAGCCCGAGAGGTGTGTGTAGGGATAGTGGTTGTCGCGCCGCTTCGGGTTTAGGATGGCCACGGCGCACGGCAACTCTTCGTCCGGGACGTGGTGGTCGCAGATGATGAAGTCAATGCCTTTCGACTTGGCGTAAGCGATTTCCTCCACCGCCTTGATGCCGCAGTCCAGGACAATGATGAGGCTCACGCCCTCCATGGCCGCCAGGTCGATGCCCTTGCGCGAGATGCCGTAGCCCTCGTCGTAGCGGTCCGGGATGTAGTAGTCGACGTTGGAGTAGTATTGCCGTAAGAATTTATATACCAGTGCGACGGCCGTACACCCGTCCACGTCGTAGTCGCCGTAGACCATGATGCGCTCCTTGCGGCCCATCGCCCCGTTGAGCCGGTCCACGGCTGCCTGCATGTCGTCCATGAGGAACGGATTGTGCAGTTCCGTCAGCTGGGGCCTGAAGAAGCGGTACGCCTCGGCAGCGCTCGTGAAACCGCGGTCCAGCAGCAGTTTCCCGAGCGTAGGATGGAGGCTCAGCTCCCGGGCCAGCTGGCTTGCCGCCGCGGCCCGCTCGGGAGAGGGCGCTTCGTAGATCCAATTGTAAATCATTGATATGTCGTTTTTTACTATTCATAGCGAAAGGGCGCAACCTCGAGTGGCTGCGCGGTCAGGGATGGGCCGGAGCCCAGTTAGCCAATTTGGCAAGCTAAGTTAGGCAAAAAATGCGACATATACAGTTCTATGGCTGAAAAAGTGGAAAACAGGGAGCGCGACAGTCGTAAAATCACCGTTAACGGCTAGGGCGGCGGCCGCCATAGGGATGCGCCTCGGCCGCCGGGTGCGGCAGTGGAGCGGGCGGGGCGGCCTTCGTGCCGCGCCGGCAGATGCGGAACGTCTGGCCAGGCTCCGTGTTCACGACGAGTACGGGCCGCTCCGTCCCCTCTGTCCGGAAGGGCACGGGCCGCCCGTCCGCGTCGGTGACGACGCAGGCCGCCGGCGCGATGTCCGTAGCCAGGCGGCAGGGCCCGCCTTTCTCGCTCGTCATCTCTACCCACACGGTGCGTCCCCCCTGTCGCGTTGCGCTCACCAGGAAGGCGCCGTCGGCCCGCATCCGGGCAAAGGCCGCTTCGGTCCAGGCCGCGGGCAAGGCGGGGAATACGCGTATGCAGCCGCCCCAGTCCTGGAGGTAGAAGTCGTGGGCCGTGCACACCGCCGCCAGGGGCGTTTCCATCACGGGCCCGGTCTCGGCGTAGAGCGTGTTGGGCTTGACGAAGCGGTCCAGGAAGGCGCGCATCTCCCGCCAGGCCCCGTCGCCGTCGCCCATGCCCAGCAGCATGGCCGCCTTGCCGGTGCGCGAGTAGCCCTGGTTTCCCTTCCACCGGCCTACGCTCAGCGCCATGCGCGGCCGGTCGGCCGGGCGCTCCCAGTTCACCATGCGGTAAGGGTAAATCATGAACAAGTGCGAGTAGTGCCGGTGCGTCGTGTCGAGAAAGGCCGTCGTCTCGCTCACCTTATAGCCCGTCCGCTCGTCATAGGGGAAGGGGACGAGTCGCCGTTCAAAGTCGGCCCACACGGCGCGTTGCGGGTCGTGCAGGCCCAGGAGGGAGTCCGTCTCGAGCAGGGTGCGCAGCGCCCAGCGCAGGCTGGCCAGGTCGTAGTTGCTGTTGGGGCCGACGCTCCGGTTGCCGTATTCGGGCGAGGCCGTGGGCGGCAGGCCGTAGCGGCCGTCGCGTTCCGTGCGCAAGTGGAGGAACAGGCTCGTGGCCGATTTCAGCAGCGGGTAGAAGCGTTCCGCCATCTGCTGCGCGTCGCCGTAGCCCCGACAGTGCTGCCAGTAGTAGAAGAGCAGCCAGATGAGGTTGCCCGCCTCGTACTGGTTGCGTTTGGCCAGCGACGGGTCGAGCGGCGAGTGAAAGTCGTAGGAGCACGAGCGCCCCAGGCAGGCCGCGTCGGTCCAGGTCCGCTGCGACGGGATGTCTGTCACGTTGCGCCGCAGGTTACTGCGGTGTTCCCACAGCGCGTCCCAGAGCGGCTGCGCCAGCTGTCCCAGGTTGGCCTTCGTCTGCCACGAGTACGTGAGTTGCAGGTTCAGGTTCGCCCAGATGGCGGTCCAGGGCGTGTCCCACGTGGGCCATACGCCCTGCAAGTCGACCGGCGGGCAGCCCGGCCGGGCCGTGGAGGCGAACTTATAGTATTGTGTCCAGTAGAACGCTTCGAGGCGCGTGTCCGGGAAGGTGAGGAAGGCCGCCTCGCGGTAGAAGCGGTGCCACCAGTCGCGGTGGGCGCACCAGGCCTGTCGGCGCGGCGTCCCGGCCGCCCGGGCCAGCGTCTCCACCGCTTGCGCCACGGCTTCGGCCTCGGTCCGTGCCTGCGCCACCGTAGCCACGATGCGCCGCCGCCGCTTCCGCCGCATCTCCCGCCAGGCCACGACATAGACGCGGGCCGTCGTGCGGAACGTCGTGTCTGTGACCAGCCGTTGCACCAGCAGTTCGCAACCTTCCGCGCGGCGGCGTTCCGGCTCCGGGTTCGAGCGGCCGGCCGCGTCGACGTAGCCCGCCGGCGCGTCGTGGTTGAACACCTGGCGCGGGCTTACGGCCTGCTGCGGCACGAAGTCCCAGGCGTAGTCCGCCTCGTTGCCCGTGGCCTCCGTCTCTACGACCGCGTAGTCCTCCGTCGCGTGGACGTACGTGCGCAAGCGTATCTCGCCCGCGTCCGTCTCGATGCGTCCCTGCGTCGTGGCGTCGTAGAGCGACAGGCGCAGGCGTTCGGCCACGGGGCGGCCGGCCGTGGTGAGCGTGAAGTAGCCGACGGGCAGGCGGGCCGAGTTGTAGAGATTGTAGGGCTGTCGCGCTTCGGTTACGTCGCTTCGCCCGATGTTCAGGCGGTAGACGCCTTCGCGCAGCTTGTATAGGTTCGTCCCCAGCCTGCCGTTCCCCATGATGGCGCCGGCGTAGTATCCCGTCGTCAACTGTCCGTCGAACGACGGCTTTACGGGGTCGGCCGTCAGCGTGTCCCAGAGCAGGTCGTGCTGCTCGAGAAAGGCTGCCCAGGCCTTGTCGCTGCGCGGCAGGCCGTCGGGGCGCGCCGCCCGGGCGGGGGGAAAGAGAAGGCAGAAGAGGAGAAGCAGGGCAAGGTGGTTTCGTAGCATGGCGTAAGGTAAGGAAAGAAAAAGGGTTCAACACAAGTGGTAGCGACAAAGTTACGCTTTTCCGCCGGTCCGCAAGGGGGCGCGGCTTCATTTTGAGGGAAAAAAATTCCGGGCCCGGCTCTTTTGCGCGGCGGACCTCACCCGCCCGCCGTTGCGCTAGGCCCCGTTCCGCCCCGCCCGGCCCCGCTCTTGCCGCGGCCGGGGCCGGCTGCTACGGGCCTTAGCCCCGTAAAAACTGGGCCTATCCCCGTAAAAATTCCCCTAAGGCCCGTGTTTCGCGAAACTATCCGCACCCCGGCCGGATTGCTCCGGCGGCTCCCCGCGACGGACACCCGAGTCGCCGCGACTCGGACCGCGCGCCGCCGGACGCCGCCCGCCGCCCCTCCGACAGGGGCACAACGAAAACGGTGTCTGTCAGCTCATGGACCGACAGACACCGTTCGTGCGGAGAGGATAGGATTCGAACCTACGAAACCCTTTGGGGGTTTACACGCTTTCCAGGCGTGCCTCTTCAACCACTCGAGCACCTCTCCCGATAAGGGTTGAACCTTGGCTTCTTATCCGAAACCGGCGGCAAAGGTACGATTTATTTTTGAAAACAGGCCGTCTTTTCACAAAAAAGTTGCGAAAAAAGCGCCGCAGTGCCCGCCGCCGGCCCGCGACGGGGCTGCGGCGGGCGGAAAGTATCAGCGGAACAGGAGTTCGGCGTCGCGCGGGGCCGCCTGCCGCACCCACGCTTCGGGGACAAACTTCCAGTCGTTGCGGGGCTTGGCGTCGATGGTGCCCTGCTTGCGGATGGTCTCCATCAGGTAGTAGCGCAGGTCGCGGTCCGTACTCCACACGATGCGGCCCTGCAGGCTGTCCTTCGGGATGCCGGCCCCCTCGGTCAGGAGCCCGCCCCCGCCGTTGCCGCGGTAGGAGTTGACGGCCACGCGATAGGTGGCGTCGGGCGCGAAGGCGTCGCCGTTGCTCAGCCCCAGGATGCTGACCTTCTGGCCCTCGGGCTTCGTCAGGTCCACCGTATAGCGCAGGCCCGCCGCCGAGTCGAAGTTGTAGCTGGGCGAGGCCAGGCGCTGCCAGGCATCCTTCAGCGTGTCCGCCCCCGCCCGGAAGCGCAGCATGTGCTCGTCCGCGTTGCCCATCTGCCGGGTCCAGTGGCCGTAGGAATACTCCAGGTAGTCCTTGATCTCACGCCCCGTGAGCTCCATCACGTAGAGCTGGTTTTCGTAGGTGTAGAGGTTGAACATGTCGCTTACGTGGACGTCGCCGGCCGGTATGGTGGCGTTGAACGAGATGGGGGCCGTGAACGAGATCTGGGCACCGCTGAGCTCGAGTTGCAGGTCGTGTATGAGGTCCACAAAGGCCGAGGGACCGAAGAAGGCGGGCTGCGTCGTCAGGACCGTTCGGTTGGTCCCGATGACCTCTTCCGTGAAGCGCTTCACGGCTTCCTCTTGCGCGGCGAACGTGCGGCAGAAGTCGGGGTCCGGCGTCAGTTGCGACACGTCGACCAGGCGTCCGCTGACGGCCTTGCCCGCGAGCCGGCCGCCGTCGTAGCGGAGCGTGACGTCGGCTTCGGCAACGTTGGCGCCGTAGGCCGCGGCGTTGAGCACCAGGACGCTGTCGCCCGCGGCGTTGACCACCCAGCGGTCGGCCTTGCGGTGGTCGTGCCCGCAGAAGATGAGGTCGAAGCCCGCTACTTCGCGGGCCACCTGGAGCGTGGCGTTTTCGTTCAGCTCGCCGGTGGCGGCGGGGTTGCCTACGCCCGAGTGGAACAGCCCGACGACGAGGTCGGCGTGCTCCTTGTCCCGCAGTTCGGCCACGTAGCGCCGCGCCGTGCGGACCATGTCGTCGAAGCGCAGGCCCGCCCAGAGCTTCTCGGGCAACCAGGTGGGGACGCCCGGCGTGATGAGCCCGAGCACGCCGATGCGCACGCCGTCGCGCTCCACAATAGTGTAGGGTTTCCAGTAAGGCTGCCCCGTGCGCGTGTCCGTAGCGTTGGCGGCAATCACGGGGAAGTCGCAGGCCGCGGTCCAGCGGTCGTAGACCGGATGCCCGGTTTCGATGTCATGGTTCCCGACGGTGCCGGCATCGTAACTCATGTAGTTGAGCATGGCCGAGCAGACGTGGACCGACGTCGTGTCGATGAAGTTGTAGTAATAGGCCGAGGGCTGACCCTGCAGGATGTCGCCGTTGTCGAGCAGCACGACGGCGTCGCGGCCCAAGGCCTCGCGCTGACTGCGCACGTAGGTGCAGACGCGCGACAGGCCGCCCGTGCCCGGCCGACGGTTCAGGAAATCGTAGGGAAAGTAGTTGCCGTGGATGTCGGTAGTCTCGATGATTTTGAGACGCACCTCCTTTTCACGGGCCGGGACGGCGAGGCTCCAGACCGTGAGCAAAATGAAAAACAGCTTCTTCATGGAAATATTCAGATACGTTCGTAGTCGGCGAAAGTATAGGGCCAGGCGTTCTTCTCGTCGGGTTCGTGACGCTCCGCGGCAATCTGTCGCCACGCGGAGGGGTCGAATTCGGGGAAGAAGGCATCGGCGGCCTCGGGCACCGCTTCGATGTGCGTGAGGCACAGGCGCGCGGCCAACGGCAAGGCTTCGGCGTAGACGCTCTCGCCGCCGATGACGAACACCTGCTCGTCGGCGCGGCAGGAGGCCAGGGCCTCGGGCAGCGAGCCGTAGACTTCCGTCCCCGGGAAAGTAAGGCCCGGCTGGCGCGACAGCACGACGTTGCGGCGCTGCGGCAGGGCCCCCTTCGGCAGAGAGAGGAACGTGCGACGGCCCATAATGATGGTGTGCCCGGTCGTCAGCGCCTTGAAGCGGCGCAAGTCGGCGGGCAGATGGAAGAGTAAGCGGTTCTGGTAGCCGATAGCGCGATTGGCTGCGACGGCTGCGATGAGGGTAACGTGCGGAGTCATACGGAAACGGGGGCCGGGATGTGAGGCCAAGGGTCGTAGCCCTCGAGGCGGAAGTCCTCGTAGCGGAAGCTGAAGATGTCCTTGACGTCGGGATTAATCACTATGCGCGGCAACGGGCGCGGTGTCCGTGTCAGTTGCAGGCGTGCTTGGTCGAGATGGTTCAGGTAAAGGTGTGTGTCGCCCGTCGTATGGACGAACTCGCCGGGCTTCAGGCCGCACACCTGGGCTACCATCTGGAGCAGCAGGGCGTAGCTGGCGATGTTGAAGGGTACGCCCAGGAACGTGTCGGCCGAGCGCTGGTAGAGCTGGAGCGAGAGCCGTCCCTCGGCCACGTAGAACTGGAACAACAGGTGGCAGGGCGGCAGGTTCATCTTGTCCAGGTCGGCCACGTTCCATGCCGAGACGATGAGGCGGCGCGAGTCGGGCTGGCGCTTGATCTGCTCCACGACGTTGGCAATCTGGTCGATGTGTCCGCCGGAATAGTCCGGCCACGAGCGCCACTGGTAGCCGTAGATGTGGCCCAACGAGCCGTCGGCACCGGCCCACTCGTTCCAGATGCTGACCCCGTGCTCCTGCAAATACTTCACGTTCGTGTCGCCCCGCAGAAACCAGAGCAGTTCGTAGATGATAGACTTCAGGTGCAGCTTCTTAGTCGTCAGCAACGGGAAGCCTTTTTCCAGGTCGAAGCGCATTTGGTGCCCGAAAACGCTGAGCGTCCCCGTTCCCGTGCGGTCGCTTTTTCGGACGCCTTCGTCCAGGATGCGTTGCAGGAGGTCGAGGTATTGTTTCATGTCGGATAGTCTGATGTGATGCGGCAAAGGTACGCTTTTTTTGCCGAACGGTCCGCCGGGGACCGATGATAATGCCGCGAAGTTCTTGTTGCGTTCCCGTGAATACGGGGCTAAGGCCCGTAAAAACTGGCCCTATCCCCGTACGAACTGGGCTAAGGCCCGTGGCGCGCGCGACCGGCCGCGGAGCTACGCCTTCTTTTGGGCGAAGGGCTTCCGCCAGTCGCAGCCCTCCTTCCAGCGGGAGCAGCCGTAGGCCGTCTTGCCCTTGATGACCTTTCCTATGCCGCATTTCGGGCAGGTGCTTCCGGCGCGCACCACCTTCCGTTTCGGCTTTTCCGGCGCCTCGGCCCCGGCCTTTTCCGCTTGTGGGGCGGCGGGCGGCCCTGCGGCGGGCCGGCAGGCGATGCGGTGCCCTTCGTTGTCCTCCAGGACCTGCTGCACCAGTTCGCCGACCATGGCCTTCAGCTCGTTGATGAATTGCGGCGCGCTGTATTCGCGGCGCTCTATCTCGCGTAGCTTTTTCTCCCAGATGCCAGTCAGTTCCGCGCTCTTGAGGAGCTCGGCCTTGATGATGCCGATCAGTTCCACGCCGGTCGGGGTGGCTACGAGCGCCTTGCCTTGGCGGCGGATGTAGTTGCGGCGGAAGAGCGTCTCGATAATGGCGGCGCGCGTGGAGGGCCGGCCGATGCCGTTCTCCTTGAGGGCGTCGCGCAACTCCTCGTTGTCGACGGTGCGCCCCGCCGTTTCCATGGCGCGCAGGAGCGTAGCCTCGGTGTAAGGCTTCGGCGGCTGCGTCATCTTCTGCGTCAGGTCGGGGGAGTGGGGGCCGCTCTCGCCCTTCACGAAGTCGGGGAGCAGGCGCTCGTTCTCCCGGTCCGTCGCCGGGGCATCTGTCGCAGCCCTGGCGCCGGCCGGGGCCAGCACGTCGCGCCAGCCGGCTTCGAGGATGACCTTACCGCTCGCCTTGAAGGGGACTTCGGCCGCCTCGCCCAGGACGGTCGTCGAGGAGAAGCGGCAGTCGGGATAGAACGCGGCGATAAAGCGCCGCGCCACGAGGTCGTAGACGCGCCCTTCCTCGTCGGTCAGGTTGCGCGGCGCAATACCGGTCGGGATGATGGCGTGGTGGTCCGTCACCTTCGAGGAGTCGAACACTTTCTTCCGCTTCAGGAGCGGGCGGCCGCGCAAGGGTTGGAGCAGCGCGCCGTACTGGCCCGCGATGCCGTTGAGTATTTGCTGGCACTTGGGGTAAATGTCCTCGCTCAAGTAGGTCGTATCGACGCGCGGATAGGTCGTCACCTTCTTTTCGTAGAGGCTTTGGATGATTTGCAGCGAACGGTCGGCCGAGAGGCTGAACTTACGGTTGCACTCCACTTGGAGTGAGGTCAGGTCGAACAGGCGAGGGGGCGCCTCCGTCCCCTTTTTCTTCGTCACGGCGGTCACGGTGAAGGGCGCCTCGCGGATACGTTCCAGGGCGGCCCGGCCTTCGGCTTCGGTGGCAAATCCCTTTTTCGTCGTCCCGCGGGCCTCGCTCTTGTCCTCGTCGGCCTGGGGGGCGGGCTCGTCGGCGTTGGGGTCGTCCATCACGGCGTTGAACGTCGTGTCGCGGTACTGGGTTGTGAGCACCCAGTAGGGTTCGGGCGTGAAGTGGGCTATGTCCTGTTGCCGGCGCACGATGAGGGCGAGCGTCGGCGTCTGTACCCGGCCGATGGAGAGCGGGCTGCCGCCGCGCTCGCGCTGTCCGTATTTCAACGTGTAGAGGCGCGTGGCGTTCATGCCCAGGAGCCAGTCGCCGATGGCCCGGCAGAGGCCTGCCTCGTACAGGGACTGGTAGTCCGCGGCCGGGCGGAGCGAGGCGAAGCCCTCGCGGATGGACTCTTCCGTCAGGGACGAAATCCACAGTCGCCGGACGGGACACTTCGCCCCGGCTTTCTGCATCACCCAGCGCTGGATGAGTTCGCCCTCCTGCCCGGCGTCGCCGCAGTTGATGATGCCCTCGGCCTGCTGCATGAGGCCCTGGATGATGGCGAACTGTCGGGCCACGCCCTTGTCCTGTTTCAGGCGGATGCCGAAGCGGGGCGGAATCATGGGCAAGGCGGCCAGGCTCCACCGCCTCCATTCCGGGCGGTAGTCCTCCGGATACTTCAGCTCGCAGAGGTGGCCGAAGGTCCACGTCACCTGGTAGCCGTTGCCCTCGAAGTATCCTTCGTGGCGGACGGTGGCTCCCAGCACGTGCGCGATGTCGGACGCGACGCTCGGCTTTTCGGCAATGCAAACAATCATATAGTGGAAGAAGATAGAAGTCGTGAAAGGGCGGCGGCGCTCACACGGAGAAGCGGAGCGCGCCGCGGTCGAAGCGGGCGCCGTCGGCTTGGAAGAAACGCTCCAGGCTGCCGTCGTCCGCCAACTGGCGGGGCGAGCCCTCCGTCAACCCGTCCGGTGAGAGCAGCCAGAGGCGCCCCACCGTCTGGAACGTGAGCTCCAGGTCGTGCGACGAGAAGAGGATGGTCTTGCCGTGTTCGCGGGCCAGCGTGCGCAGCAGGCGGAGCATGGCCACCTTGCCCGGGAAGTCGAGGAAGGCGGTGGGTTCGTCGAGCAGGATGGCCGGCGTCTGCTGCGCCAGGGCCTTGGCTATCATGGTGCGCTGGCGTTCGCCGTCGCTCAGGCTCGCCACGTCGCGGTGGCGGAGGGCGGCGGCGCCGGCCAGTTCGAGCGCCCGGTCGGCCACTTCGCGGTCGTAGGCCGACAGGCGGCCGCTGAAGCCCGTGTAGGGCATGCGCCCCATGCGCACGACGTCCGTCACCGTCAGTCCGGCCGTAGCGGTGCGGCGCGTCAGGACGACGGCAACGGTCCGGGCCAGCGCGCGGGCGGAATAGTCCTGCAGGCGCCGGTCCCGCCACCAGACGTCGCCCGCGAGTGGGGGCTGCAGTCCGGCCAGCGTGCGCAGCAGCGTGCTCTTACCCGCGCCGTTCGTGCCCAGCAGGGCCGTGAGCGACCCCTCGGGGAGCGCCGCGTCGAGGTCCGTCGACACCGCGCGTCGGCGCCGGCCGCGGCCGTAGCCCGTAGTGAGACGGACGACGCGCAGAGCGGTCCCGGGCGTGCGGTCTGCGGCGTCAGCCATCGCGCCGGGAGCTGTCGGCCGTCGGCCGGTCCTGGGCCTCGCGCAGTGCCTTCTGGTAGCAGCTGCGACAGAGGGGCTCGTACTCTTCCTGCTCGCCGAGCATGACGCGGCGTTCGCCCGCCACGATGCGGTGGGACACGTAGGCCGGCGCGCCGCAGCGCAGACAGATGGCGTGTACCTTCGTCACCTCCTCGGCTATGGCGCAGAGGGCCGGCATGGGGCCGAAGGGGATGCCCTTGAAGTCCATGTCGAGCCCGGCCACGATGACGCGCTTCCCGCTGTTGGCCAGCTCGTTGCACACGTCGGCCAGCCCCTCGTCGAAAAATTGCGCTTCGTCGATGCCCACGACTTCGGCCTCGCCGGCCAGCAGCAGAATGCTGGCCGCGGCGTCGACGGGCGTGGAGGTTACGGAGTTGCTGTCGTGCGACACGACGTCGCCCTCCGAATAGCGGGTGTCGATGGAGGGCTTGTAGATTTCCACGCGCTGGCGGGCAATGCGGGCCCGCTTCAAGCGGCGGATGAGCTCCTCGGTCTTGCCGGAGAACATGGAGCCGCAGATTACCTCGATGCGGCCACGGTGCGGGTTTTCTTCTTGATAAAGGGGCATGGCTGATGGTATAACGGAAGGCAAAGTTACGAAAAATCCGGTAGTCCGGCGCCGCGGGGACTGAAAAAGGGAACCGGCGGCGCGCCGGCGTGCGGCGGTCCGCGAGGGACGGGGCCCGGCGGGGCGCGGGCGGCGACGGGCGGCGCGCACACGGGCCTTAGCCCCGTAAAAACGGGAATAGGGCCAGTTTTTACGGGGCTAAGGCCCGTGCGTGGAGAAACTATCCGGGGGCGTCGGGGCGTAGCCGGCCGCCGTCGGGAGGCCGTCGGCCGAATTGCGGGCTTTCGCTTGGCCCTTTTCCCGATGGTCCGTATCTTTGCGCTTTCTCGGATAAAATTTTCTTTGCCATGAAATGTGTTTTCCTGCTTTGTTGGCTGACGTTGGCAGCCTGGTGCGGCCTTGGCGCCCAGCCGTTGCCGCTCGACACGGTGCCTTTCCGCCTGGGGCCGGACCGGCGGATGTATGTGGAGGTCTGTGTGAACAACGACACGACGCCGCTCCGTTTCCTCGTGGACACGGGCGCCACGGACGTGGTGCTCAACGCGCAGTCGCCGCGCACGGCGGGCTTGGCGCGCTTCGACGCCGAGGCGCTCAACGTCGGGGCGAACTCGACGGAGCGCGTACCGATGACGGACGCCACCCAGCGCCTGCGGCTGGGGCGTACGTGGGTGGACAGCCTGTGCTTCATCGCGATTCCCTATCCCCCGGATGCCTGGGACGGCGTACTGGGGCTGGAGTGCCTGCGCCGCTTCCTGCTGCGCGTGGACTACGGCGCGCAGGCGCTTTACCTCTATGCGCCGACCGACTCGCTGAGCCCGCAGGGCGCGGCGTGCCTGCCGTTGGACTACCGCATGGGCGTCCCCGTCGTGCCGGTGCGGGTGGCCTTCGCGGGACAGACCTACGACGTGCTGGCCGAGGTGGACACCGGTTCGGACCGCGTGCTCGACCTGAACACGCCCTTTGTGGAGCGCCACGGCCTGCGCGGGCGGCAGGCGCCCTTTGCCGTGTCGACCATCTCCGGCACGGTGCAGACGGGCGGCGTGTTGGAGAACGTGTTTTTCGACGGCGTGACGCTGGGCGGACTGACGCTGCCGCGCGTGCCCGGGGCCTTGTCGACCGTCACGGTGGGGGTGCAGGCCTCGGCCGAGATGGACGGCGTGATGGGCAACAACCTGCTGCAACGCTTCGACCAGGTGTACGACTTCCGCCGGGGCCGCCTTTACCTGACGGTGAACAACCGGCTCTATTCGCCGTTCTACGATTTCCTGATCAAGTAAAGAAGGCGCCTGCCGCCGTTGCCGCAGCGCGTACCCGTTGCGCAGGGGGCCGGAAACGTCGCGTCCCGCCGGGCAGAAGAGCCGGGTAGCGGCGGGGACGGCGGGCGTCAGAGGATGAGGCGGGCTATCCAGGCGCAGGCCTCGGCGTCGGCCAGCGCGTCGTGGTGGCGCGTCAAGTCGAAGCCGCAGTGTGCGGCCACGGTGGGCAGCTGGTGGTTGGGGAGCCGGTTGCCGAAGACGCGGCGCGCGGCGCGGCAGGTGCAGCGGAAGCGGTAGCCGGGATAGGGCAAGGCGTAGGCGGCGAAGACCGCCTTGAGGCAGCCCTCGTCGAAGGGGCTGTTGTGCGCCACCAAGGTGAGCCCCTCAATGCGCGGCGCGATGCGTTGCCAGACCGTAGGGAAGGGGTCGGCCGCCGCGGTGTCGGCCGCGGTGAGCCCGTGGACGCGCGTGTTCCAATAGTCGTAGCGGTCGGGCAAAGGGTGGATGAGTTCGTAGATACGGTCCGTGACGTTGCCGTCGCGCACCACGACGATGCCCACACTGCAGACGCTGCTGCGTTCACGGTTGGCGGTTTCAAAATCGATAGCGGCAAAATTTTTCATACGGGGAGCGTCCGCACGCGCTTAGGGCCGGACGCGCGGACAAAGTTACAAAGGTTTTTCGGAACGGACGCCACGGACCGGCCTCCGGTCGTGCGGCGGCATGAAAAACTCCCGGCACAGCGTCGGGCTGTGCCGGGAGCGGTTGGGTGTATCGCCCTCGGGCGGGAATCAGAAGCACTTCACCGTGCCCAGGTTGCGGTCGACGAGCAGACCGTCCTGCGGCTTGAGGTTGTACTTGCCCGCCTTCTTGGCTACGAACTTGATGACAAAGAGTTCGGGCTCGCCGTCGTCGAGCAAGTCGCTGTTGCCACGATTGACGAAGGTGGGGTAGAGCGCCTTCTGCCCGTTGGTGTGGAGACGGTCGTTGGTGAGATTGACCATATCCTTCATGCCCGTGGGCTCAATCTTGGCGAACTCGAGCGTCTGCGCGTCGTAAGGCAGAGCGAAGCTGAGGGCGTTGACATAGTGCAGGCCTTTGCCCGATACCTTGACCGCAATCGTGTCGCCGGCCTGGAAGGTCTTCACATTGGGCGTGAGGACGAGTTCACCGGCCACGGCGTCGCTGGAATTGCGAACGCCGCCGTCGAGCTCGGTGCTGACGATGGAGATGTCGTAGGCGTCGATGAGGCCATTACGGTTGACGTCGCCGGAACTGATGTAGTCGTAGTCGGCATCACCCTTGCGCACGCCGGTATAGTTCATGTAGCTCGTCAGGTCGTTCTCGTCGATGCGTTTGTCTCGGTTTATGTCGCCCTGGAGTACGGTCTCGGTGTCGGCCACCTTGAAGACGTAGAGCTCGGCGCCGGAGCCGAAGTTGCCGGCGGCTTCCGTCACGTTGAGCCTGAGGTAGCGGGCCGACGGATTGCCTGCAAACGGGAACGTCTTGACGCTGTTGTCCTTCTTCCACTCGAAGGCGACGGGCTCGCTCCAGTTCTGGCGGTCGCTGCTATAGGCCACGGTGCCCTTGAGCAACGTGCCGTTGCCGGCATCCTCACGGGGAACGTATTCAAAGCGGTCAAGCTGGTTGACGCCGCGTAGGTCGAGGGTGAGCTCGAACGGTACGGCGGGCGGCGTGTTCTTCCACTCGGTGTGCCAGATGCTCTTCTCGTCGAAGTCGAACAGTTTCCCGAGCTCCTGTCCGCTTTGGTCGGGCTTGCTGTTCTGGCCCTTGATGCCCTTGATGGCGAACTCGAGCGGATTGCTCTTAGTCGTGCCCGTAGCCGTTGTCCACTCGGAGGCACCGCTGCGGTTGATGGCGCGCACCTTAAAGGTGTAGGTCGTCTCGGGCTGGAGGCCGTCGAACGTGAACTGGCAGTCGCGGATGGTGGAATAGTTCATGCCTTCGTACTCAATCTCGTAGTAGTCCGCGTTGGCAACCGGGGCCCACGTGGGCGTAAGGTCGAACGTCCCGACATTCTTCTCGGGGAACGACACCTGCGGCGCGCTGAGCTGGCCCGTGCTGACGAGCAGACGGTCGGCGGGAGCGTAGGCAAAGCCCTTAACGGTCAGGGCTACGCCGTCTGCCGTGACGTCGGTCTTCGCTATCCTGACGAGCAGCTGCGGATTCTTCGTAATGACTTGCTGCGCAAACTCGCTGCCCGGCGTGGCGAAGCGGTTGAGGTTGGGCTTCTCGTCGTAGTAGTAGACATTACCCTCGCTGTTGCGGAACTCGTCCAGCGAGGCGGCGGCCGTCAGTTTCACTTTTTTTTCACCGACCTTGGCGGTCAGCTTCTTGGGCTCCTGGCTCACGTTGATACGGAACTCCGTTGTCTTGACTTTCTCGAAGCCGTCGAAGTCACCGATGGTGGGGTTGACGGTTACGGTCAGCTCGTCGCCGTCCACGCTGCTTTCAATCAGGGTGCGGGCGGCGCGGCCGGAGAGGTATTCCTGCGTCGTGCCGTCGTCGTCGTATTCGTTGAAGGACGTGCCCGCTTCGGCGTAGATCTCATAGGCGCGGAAGTCGGCCGGGATCTGCGACGGGTTGTTGTTGGCCCGTGTCATCGGGATGATGGCGTCGCTCTTCACGAATACGGGCAGCTTCCAGAGGGGGGCATCGAAGTTGTTGACGATGCGGCCGCCTTCGTAGACGTCGCCGCTGAAGTAGTCCACCCACTTGCCCGCGGGCAGGTAGATGCCGTTGCGCACGTCGTTGCCCTCTTTGTCCATCTTCGTCTCCTTATATATAGGTGCGACGAGGAAGCTCGGTCCGTAGAGGAACTGGTACTGCGTGGCCGTGCCGTAGGTGTAGTCGTTCGGATAGTCGAGGAACATGGCGCGGATCATAGGCTTGCCGTCGACGGCGTCACGCGCAATGCTGTACGTGTAAGGCATGAGCTCCGACTTCAGTTTCAGATAAGTGCGGTTGATACTGGCCGCCGGTTCGCCGAGCATCTGCGGGTACTTGGGGTTAGCGCCCCAGCCGTCCATGTTAAGCTCCATGGGCGTAAACGTTTTCCACTGGTATTCGCGGACATTGACCGGAACGTTCTTGCCTCCGAAGATGCCGTCTACGTCATTGGTAATGTTCGGCTGGCCTGAGAGTCCGGAGCCGATGAAGGTGGGAATGTGGTAGCGGATGTATTCCCAGTCGCCGCCCGTCTGGTCGCCGGTCCAGATGCCGGCATAGCGCTGCGTGCCGGCCCAGCCGTCGACGGAGATGATGAACGGGCGGGCGTTGGAGCCGTAGTAGGGCATAATCTCGCCTACGTCGCTCACGCCGTTGAGGCCGAACGAGTAGCCCGCGCCTACCCACGCTACGTCCGTCTTGAGCACGCGGACGCCACCGTCCCGCACCTCCTTGACAATGTCACGCTGCAAGAGCGGCTCGACCCCGTCCTTCGGGTAAAGGTCACTCTGCGTCCAAAGGCCCACCTCGACGCCCTTGGAGCGGGTGTAGTCGCTGAATTCCCTCAGCGTGCGGATGTTGCCGTCGAGCGTAGTGTCCTGGCCGTAGCCACAGCCGTAGCCGTCGTTGGGCAAGATCCAGCCCAGCGGCATATCGGCGGCGGCGTAGCGGTCCACGACGGCGCGGGCCGAGAACTGGTAGTTGTTGTGCTCGCCGTTCAGGCTCTCCTTCGTGCCGCCGTTGTCCTTCTGGCTTTCGCTATACCGCTTGCCGTCCTCAAAGGTCATGGAGCCGTTTTCCGACTCGGTCCAGTAGTCGCGGTTATAGGCGTTGAGATGGCCCTCGTAGAAGCCGAACTTGGGCAGCAGCACGGGGTTGCCGGTCAACTGGTAGAAGTCGTTGAGCAACTCCACGGGGCCACTGTTCACCATGACGAACGCGTCGAGATAGTTCTCCGAGTGGGAGAGCTTGACGAGCTCGGGCGTGGTGGAGCCGAAGTCGTAAGTGCCCGGGCGGAACGTGTGCCACATCACGCCGTAGCCTTTCGTCGACCAGTAGAAGGGCGTCGGGGAAGCCACGCCGCCGTCCACCCAATTGTTCGTGTTCTCGATGGCGATAATCTTTCCCTTGTGGGAGAAACGCCCGTTCTGCACGCCGCCGCCGTAGAAGTATTCGTTGGTGTGGGCGCGGAACGTGAGGGTCGTTTTGTCGCTCTCGAAGGCTACGGGCGCCGCCTCCTCGATGACGGTCTCACCCGTCTCGAGGTTTTTCACGTTCATCAGTCCCGTCTGGCGGTCGAAGGTCAGCTCGATTTTGGGCGTGGCGATAACGATGTCGGCCGCGCCCTTGCTGACCTGCAGTTCGCCGGGGTTGCGGCGGGCCGAGCCGGTCAGAATCTGGGCCGGCGGGGTGGCTTGCGGGTCGCGCATGATGCCGCCGTTGTCGTCGCGGAACAGGCGGAAGATGTTTTCGCCGTAGAAGTCTATCTGCAGCAACTTGCCGTTGGCATAGAGCACCTCGACCGTTGTCGGGTTAATCTGGCGTACGTCGGAGATGCCGGCATCCGCTGCGGCGACGGCCGCACGGGCTGGCGCGGGCACGGCGGACTGCACGGGCAGGGGCGCCATGGCCAACGGCAGGGCCAAGGCGAAGGCTGCACAGCATCCGATGTACAGGTTCTTGTTGGGTTTCATGTTAGGATAAAGATTAGAATGTTCCTGCGTATCTTAATTTAAGGAGTCGGCCGGCGGCATGCCCCGGGCGGGGGCCGAGGCCTGGCGGAGCCGGTGCCTGCGCGCCGCGGGGCGCGGACGGGGCAGCGGCTGACGGCCATGCCGGCGGCGGCACCTGGCTTTACGGGCAAAAATACGCAATTCGTCGATATGAAAAAAGTTTCCGTCTGCCGAAATCCGCCGCCGGGCCTGTTTTTAACGGGCTGACGCCGCCGGGCAGCCGGGACCGGTCGCCCGCCGGCGTCGCCGAGGCATGCGCGTCCGCCCCGCTGGCCCGGTGCGACGCCGACAGTTTCCCGCACCACGGGCCTTAGCCCAGTTTTTACGGGGATAGGGCCAGTTTTTACGGGGCTAAGGCCCGTAGCCGGCGCAATGGCGGGCGCGGCCCGGCCGTCGGGGCCGCCGCGGAGGCGGCTACGGGGGCGGCCGGCGGGACCGGAAAGCGGGTGGCGCAGCGGTAAGCGGATAAAAAACAGAAAACTGCGCAGTCGGAGCTTGGCTGTGCGATATTTTTCTTACCTTTGTGGCGGTTTAATTTTTCAAGCCTTTCAAACTTTTATTATATATGAGTGAACAACTGAAGAAAATCAAGCAACTCGTCGAACTGCGCCAGAAGGCCCGCCTCGGCGGCGGCGAGAAAGCCATCGAGAAGCAGCACGCCAAAGGCAAGGCCACGGCGCGCGAACGCATCGACCTGCTCCTGGACAAAGGCTCGTTCGAGGAGATGGATATGTTCAAGCTCCACCGTTGCCATAACTTCGGCATGGAGAAAAAGCAGTTCCTCGGCGACGGCGTAGTGGCCGGCAGCGGCACCATCAATGGCCGCTTGGTCTTCGTCTTTGCGCAGGACTTCACCGTTAACGGCGGCTCCCTTTCCGAGACGATGGCCGAAAAGATCTGTAAGGTGATGGACCTCTCCATGAAGGTCGGTGCGCCCTGCATCGGGCTCAACGACTCGGGCGGTGCGCGCATCCAGGAGGGCATTAACGCCCTGGCCGGCTTCGGCAGCATTTTCCAGCGCAACATCGAGGCTTCGGGCGTCGTGCCCCAGATTTCCGGCATCTGCGGCCCCTGCGCCGGCGGCGCCGTTTACAGCCCCGCCCTGACGGACTTTGTCGTCATGCTCGAGGGCGTCAGCTACATGTTCCTCACCGGCCCGAAGGTGGTGAAGACCGTAACGGGCGAGGACGTCAGCCAGGAGGACCTCGGCGGCGCCAGCGTCCACTCGTCGAAGAGCGGCGTCTGCCACTTCACGGCCAAGACCGAGGAGGAGTTTGCCCAACTCATCCGTCGCCTGCTCAGTTACATCCCGCAGAACAACATGGAGCGTGCGCCCCGCGTGGCTTGCACCGACCCCATCGACCGTAAGGAGGACATGCTCAACGAAATCGTTCCGGACAACCCCAATATGGCCTACGACATGTACAAGGTAATCGGGGCGGTGGTGGACAACGGCGAGTTCCTCGAAGTGCAGCGCAACTTTGCCCGGAACATCATCATCGGCTTCGCCCGCTTCAACGGCGAGAGCGTGGGCGTCGTGGCCAACCAGCCGAGCGTATATGCCGGCGTGCTGGACTGCAACGCCTCGCGCAAGGCTGCCCGCTTCGTCCGCTTCTGCGACTGCTTCAACATCCCCATCGTATCGCTCGTCGACGTCCCCGGCTTCCTGCCCGGCACGGGCCAGGAGTACAACGCCGTCATCGACCACGGCGCCAAGCTGCTCTACGCCTACGGCGAGGCCACCGTACCCAAGGTGACCGTGACGCTACGCAAGAGCTACGGCGGCTCGCACATCGTGATGGGCTGCAAGCAGCTGAAGGCCGACCTGAACTATGCCTGGCCGTCGGCCGAGATTGCCGTGATGGGCGCCAGCGGTGCCGTTGCCATCCTCAACGGTAAGGAGGCCAAGGAGCAGGCAGACCCGAAGGCCTTCCTGGCGGAGAAGGAGAAGGAGTACAACGACCTCTTCACCAATCCCTACAAGGCTGCCGAATACGGATACGTGGACGACGTCATCGAACCGCGCAACACGCGCTTCCGCATCTGCCGCGCTCTGGCGCAACTGGAGAACAAGCGCGAGTCGCGCCCGGCCCGCAAGCACGGCAACATCCCCTTGTAATCGCGCCGCGAGCAGTTCCGTCCCCATTAAGAGTAGAAGAAAATGAAAACTTTCAAATATCAAATCGACGGTAAGGAAATCGCCATCCGCCTGGACGCGCACGCCGGCACCATAGCCGAAGTGCTCGTAGACGGGGCCGCCCCCGCCGTGCCGGAAGAGAAGATGCCCGTCTATGCCGCCGTCATCGCCCTCGCCCTCATCGAGCACGAGGTGGAAGTGGTCCACGACGACGAGACCGGCGTCATCACGGTCGTTCCCCAGGAGAGCCCCTGGGGCAACCCGTCCCTCCACATGACGGCCCTTTGAGCCGGCACGCAGGCACAATTCCTGCCATCACATTCCCATATCATTAAAACGACAAACAGTATGAAACAGTACAAATATAAAGTCAACGGGGCACAGTATGATGTGACCATCGACAGCATCAATGGCTCTGTGGCGAAAGTCGAGGTGAACGGCATTCCCTTTGAAGTGGAAATGCAAGGTTCCTCGCTGGTAGAGGAGGCGCTGCCTACGCAGACGGTGAGCGAGGAAAGCGCTCCGGCTCCCGCAGTCGCTCCGGCCGCCGAGAAACCGGCTGCCGCTCCCGCCGCCGGCCCCGGTGCCGGCGCGCCCGTCAAGGCCCCGCTGCCCGGCGTCGTGACGAAAATCCTCGTCCAGGTAGGCCAGGCCGTGAAGAAAGGCGAGACGGTGCTCGTGCTCGAGGCCATGAAGATGGAGAACAACATCACCGCCGAGACGGACGGTAAGGTGACGGGCATCTGCGTTGCCGCCGGCGACAGCGTCCTTGAAGGCGCCACGCTGCTCACTATCGGTTGAGGCTGAAACCCCGTACGGGCATTTTGCAACAGCGGCCCCGGACGACAAGCTCGTCCGGGGCCGCGTGCGTCGGGTAGCCGCCGGGGCGGCCGCCCGGATGCGGCAACGGCGGGAACAGGTCCGCAAAGTGGGGAGCCTGTTCCCGCCGTTGAGAGTCGGGGCGGAGCGGCGCGGCGCCGCGGGCCGCTCACTGCACGCCGGGGTCGGCCACCGGCGAGTCCAGCATGAAGTGACGGCCGTAGTTATAGTGTCCGTAGTCCAGCAGGGCGCGGTCGGCCGTGATGCGGCGGCAGAAGTCGTCGAAGTCCTTGTCCTTCTCCTGCGTCCAGCCGGCTTCCGCTATGGCGATGAGGCGCGGCAGGGCCAGGTATTCCAGGTAGGAGCGGTCGGAGACGTGTTCCGTCCAGAAGGTGCCCTGCACGCCCGTGTAGTAGCGTTGCAGCGACGCGGGCAGGTCCGCCGGGACGGGAACGTAGGTGTACGTGCGGCGCAGGTTGTCCTTGCCGTCGCCGGCACCGGGCGGCTCGCTGGGCGACGTGCTCTGCTTGCGGTTGATGTAGTACGGGCCGATGGGCGTAATGATGTTGTTCATGCCGAGACTGGCCGCCTTGCGCGCGGCTGCTTCGGGCCCTACCCAGCACATGACCGTGGCGCCCGTCTTCCGTAGCATCGCCGTGTCGGCGCCCTGGGCTGTGATGGCTTCGTTCCAGACCATGAGCTGCCGGCCGCGGGCCTGGATGTGTTCGGCCATTTCCTCGATGAAGTGGCTTTGCAGCTGGCGGTAGCTCGTCAGGCCCAGTTCCTTGTAGCGGGCCTGGCAGAGCGCGTTGTTCTCCCAGGCCGTCGTGGGGCACTCGTCGCCGCCGATGTGGATGTATTCGTAGGGAAAGATGTCCATGATCTCGGTCAGGATGTCGCGGGCAAAGCGGACGGCGGCCGTGTCGGCTACGTTGAGCACGTCGGTCGAGACGCCCCAGCCGCACCACACGTCGTGCCGGCCCCGGGGCGTGCAGCTGTACTCCGGGTAGGAGGCCATCGCCGCCATGAAGTGGCCGGGCATGTCTATTTCGGGTATCACCTCGATGTGGCGCTCCTTGGCGTAGGCCACGACGTCGCGCAGCTCCTCCTGGGTGTAGAAATAGGGGCCGTAGGGACGGTTGATCCAGTATTCCCCCTCCTCCATGTCGGTAAAGAGGGAGTTGGAAGCGATACTACCGTGCTCCGTCAGCCGCGGGTACTTCTTGATTTCGACCCGCCAGCCCTGGTCGTCGGACAAGTGCCAGTGGAAGCGGTTCATCTTGTAGTAGGACATGACGTCTATCATGCGTTTCACCTCGTCTGTGGTGAAGAAGTGACGCGCTACGTCGAGCATGAAGCCGCGGTAGGGGAAGCGCGGCGCGTCCTGGATGCTGACGAGCGGGAGGCTATAGTCGGTGACGCTCCTGTCGCGCACGCCGGCCATGACGTTGGCGGGGAGCATCTTCTTGAGGCTCTGGAACCCGTAGTAGAAGCCGGCGGGCGTGGTGGCCTTGAGCGTGATGCCGTCGGCCGTGACGTCGAGCTCGTAGCCTTCGTCGCCCAGGCCGGCGGTGGAGCGGTCCATGTGCAGGAAGGCTTTGCCGCTGTTGCGGCGTACTTTGACCTTGCGGCCGGTGGCGGTGCGGAAGGCGTCGGCAAACTTCTCGGCCTCGGCGGCCATCTCCTCGGGCAGGGCGCCCGTATTGATGGTGAACCGTTCGGGCAGCGTGAGCCGGCCTTCGGCAAGGGTCATCTGCATCGGCTTAGGGGTAAGGTTGACCCACTCCTGGGCGCGTGCCGCGCAGGCGAGGACCAGGAACAGGGCGAACCAGAGAACTTTTTTCTTCATCCGTTGGTGGGGTTAGAGGGTTAGTATATATATAAATAAGGTGTAGCGCAGCGCTTACGCTGCGAAGTTAAACTTTTTTATGTAATAACGGCGGACTTCGGGGGAATATTCGCGCAGAAAGGCCCTCAGGCCGGGGAAAAACCGCTATATTTGCTGATGTTATGGAAAAAGTGATACCGAACTCCGGGCGAGCGTGGCTGCTGGCTGCGCGCCCTAAGACGCTCTCGGCGGCCTTGATCCCTGTCTTCGCGGCAACGGCGCTGGCCTACGCCAAGGGTTGCCTCGACTGGCGGCCGGCACTTCTGTGCGTCGCCTTCGCTTCGCTGATGCAGATTGCGGCGAACTTTATCAACGACTTGTACGACTATCTGAAGGGGACCGACCGCAGCGACCGCCTGGGCCCGGAAAGGGCCTGCGCCCAAGGTTGGATTTCGCCGCGGGCCATGCGCTGGGGCATCGGCCTCGTGCTGGCGGCGGCCTGCGCGGCAGGCTTGTGCCTGCTGCCCTTTGGCGGCTGGTGGCTGGTAGGGTTGGGCGCGGCGTGTCTGGTATTCGCCTTTCTCTATACGACGTTGCTGAGCTATTGCGGCTTGGGCGACGTGCTCGTCTGGGTGTTTTTCGGATTGGTGCCCGTAGTGGGGACCTACTATGTCCAGGCCCGGAGCCTATGCCCCGAGGTGTGGTGGCTGTCGGCCGCTTGCGGGCTGGTCGTGGATACTTTGCTCGTGCTCAACAACTACCGCGACCGCGATACGGACCGTAAGGCGGGCAAGCGGACGCTGGTGGCCGTATTGGGAGAGCCTTTCGGCCGCTATTTTTACTTACTCCAGGGCGTGGCGGGTTATGTCTGTGTGGCGCTCCTGGCCTATTACGGGCACATGTGGGCCGCGATTCTTCCCCTCTTCTACTTGCTCCCGCACTACCTGACCTGGCGCAAGATGATTCAGATTTATCAGGGGCGCGAGCTGAACAGGGTGCTGGGCTTCACGTCCAGGAACATGCTGACCTTCGCCGCTCTGGTGGTCGTGGCGCTCTGTCTGGAGTAGCGCCGCGACAGTCCTTATTTCAGTTCAATGACTTCCAGGTCCTTGAACTCTTTACCCTCGACGGTGAAGCGTACGAGGGTGCGCACCTTCTGCCATCCCTGTAGCCCGGCGGCGCCGGGGTTGATGTGCAGGCAGTGGAGGCGCGGGTCGTAGCATACTTTCAGAATGTGGGAGTGGCCGGCAATGAAGAGCGCCGGCGGGTTGGCGTAGAGCTGGGGCCGGACGCTGGGGTCGTAGTGACCGGGATAGCCCCCGATGTGCTTAATCAGCACGTCGGCTTCCTCACAGCGGAAACGCAGCACGACAGGGTAGTGCCGCCGCAGGTCGCCGCCGTCGCAGTTGCCGCATACCGCCCGCAGGGGCCGGACGGCGGCCAGGCGCTCGGCGAGCTCGAGGGTGCCGATGTCCCCCGCGTGCCAGATTTCATCGCACGAGGCGAAGTATTTCTCATAACGGTCGTCCCAGTAACCGTGCGTATCGGAGAGTAGCCCAATCCTTTTCATCGCGGAAAGAAAAAACCGACAGTCCGTAGGGGCTGCCGGCGCGTTTTATTTTTCAAGTTTCTTGATGACAAACTCTTTGATGAAGTCCGCCGTCCCCTCCAGGCCGAGGACGCTGGAATTAATGCAGAGGTGATAGGTAGAGGCGGCGCCCCACGTGCCCTGGCTGTAGAAGTTATAGAAATCGGCGCGCTTGCTGTCTCCCTGCTCGATGAGGCGCTCGGCCGCCTTGCGGTCCACGTGCTGAGATTCGCGGATGCGCGCAATCCTGTCCTCCATGTCAGCAGCCACGAAGACGTTGACACAGCGTGGGTAGTCGCGCAACACGTAGTCTGCGCACCGGCCGATGAAGATACAGGAGTGGTCGGCTGCCGCTTTGCGGATGGCGTCGCTCTGTATTTTGAAGAGGCTCTCCTCGCTGAGCTGGTTGTTGTAGAAGTTAGTCCCGCCGCCGAACAAGGGGATGAGGTTCCCCAGGACCGAGCGGAAGAAGCCCTTGTGCTCGTCGTTCTTGGCAAAGATCTCTTCGCAGAAGCCGCTTTCCTTAGCGGCCAGCGACAGAATCTCCTTGTCGTAGTACGCAATGCCAAACTCCCGAGCCAGGATGTGCCCGATGGCGCGTCCGCCGCTACCGAGCTGGCGGCCTATATTAATGATGAAATTATCCATATTTCGTAAAGAATTTATCAAGATAAGGAGCGGGTGCACCGCGCGTTGCAGAAGAGCGCGGCGCCCTGTTTCGCGTCAGGCCAGCTGCAGGCGTGCCCGTTTTTTGAACTTGCGGACCTGGATGAAGAGTAACACCGCCGTCAGCAGGGCAGCCAGACCGTCGGCTACCGGTGTGGCATACCACACGCCGAGTACCTTGTCGTTGAAGAAGTGCGGCAGGATGAGCAGCGAGGGTAACAGGAAAATCAGCTGGCGTGTCAGCGACAGGAAAATGCTTTTCCCCGCCATGCCTATGCTTTGGAAGAAAGCCGTGGACACTATCTGCATGCCGATGATGGGATAGCACATCACCATGATGCGCAGGCCGCGGGCCGCTTCGTTAATCAGGTCCGGCGCGTCCTTGGCGAAAATCGTGACGCAGGGACGGGCAAAGAAGGTACCGATAATGAAGCCCGTCGTCGTGATAGCGGTTGCCACGAGGATGGCCTTTTTCAGTACCGACAGCAAGCGGTCGTACTTTTGCGCGCCGTAGTTGTAGCCCGCGATGGGCTGCATGCCCTGGTTCAGGCCGATAACGACGAGGACGACGAAGAGTACCAGGCGGTTGCAGATGCCAAAGGCACCGACCGCCACATCACCTCCATATTGTGTCATGCTACGGGTCACGATGATGGCCACCAGGCAGGCGCACAGGTTGATAAGGAACTGCGGCAGGCCGATAACGAGCGACTCGCGGACGATACGTCCCTGAACGTGCATGATACTCTTGCTCAGGTGAATCATATCGTTCTTGTTCGAGAACAAACGGAACTGCCATATCAGCATACAGGTCTGGGCCAGAATGGTAGCGGCCGCGGCCCCGCGGATACCCCAGTTGAACACGAAGATAAAGATGGGCGCGAAGATGCAGTTGAGCCCGACGGTTCCGAAAGTGGCAAACATGGCTTTCGTAGGCCGGCCCGTTGACCGCAGCATGGCGTTGAGTCCCAAGTATAGGTGCGTCACCACGTTGCCTGCCAGAATTACGGTCATGAAACTGTACGCGTAGGGCAGCGTTTCGTTGCTGGCGCCGAAGAAACGGAGAATCGGGTTCAGGAATAGCTGGAGAATCAGTCCCAAACTCAGACCCATGGCGATGTTCATGATCACCACGTTTCCCAGTATGTTCTTGGCTGTCGCGTAGTCCTTCTGTCCCAGGCGGACCGACATCAGCGTCGAGGCGCCTCCGCCGACCATGGCTCCGAATGCGGAAGTCAGCGACATGACAGGGCTGGTCAGGGCGAGGCCCATGATGGCTTCTTTTCCCACACCTTGTCCGATGAAGATGCCATCGATAATGTTGTAGATGGAAGACGCCGTCATCGCTACGATAGCTGGGATGGCGTACTGCATAAGCAGACTGCCTATCGGTTTCTCTCCCAGGTCGTTGTATTTATCTGTTTGTTCCACTTTTTAGTATATTCATTTTGCAAAGTTACAAATTTTTAATGATTGGGACAGGTCGCGTAGTGTAGAATGTAAAAAAAGCGGCCGGGCCCCGTTGCCGGCCGTCGGGAGTAAGTCTTGGCGCAAAGTGCGGCCCCGGCCGGCGGAGAAAGGGCGGCGGCGCCCCTTCCTGGCGGAGTGGGCCTGCGGCTGTCGGGCCTGGAAAGGGTGAAAGGAAGTTGGGGAGCGGCCCGCGCGGGCTGCCCTCCAACTTCCTGTATGGTACCGATGGGCGCGGCTGCGGTAATTCCGTCGCGTCCGGCCGCTTGCTTTCAAAGCACTTCGTCAGGCCAGGGCGCCAGTTGGCCTGTTGCCGTCACCGTGGGCCGTTGGGCATCGCACTTCTTGAGGGCGCGCGTCAGGCGTTTGGCCAGTCGGCGGGTCTCCTTGGGCATTTCCGCGGCCAGGTCGTTCTCTTCGCCGATGTCCTCCTTTATATTATAGAGGCGCACCTCCTGGGTCTCCCAGAAGTATATCAGGTGGAAGTCCCCGTCCAGCAGGGCCGAGTAGGCGCCGTAGCCTTCGTTCGTGTCCTGGCTCTCTCCCCAGCGGTTGGGGAAGTGCCAGAGGATGGGCCGCTCCCGTTTCTTGTCGTTGTCGCGCAGCAGTTCTACGAAGCTCGTGCCGTCCACGTGTTGCGAGGTGCTGTACTTTTTCACGCCCGCCATTTCGAGAATCGAGGGGAAGAAGTCTTCTATCATCACGCGGTTGTCGTTGACCGCGCCGGCCTGGGTGACGCCGGGCCAGTAGACTATCATCGGCTCGTGCACGCCGCCCTGGTAAGCCGAACCCTTTCCGCCGCGGGCGGGGAAGTTCTGGTCGCGGTTGGGCTGCCCCTGGCGGGGGCCTACGGCCTGTCCGCCGTTGTCCGACATGAAGAGGACGATGGTGTTCGCCGCCACTTCGGGCTGCGCCTCCAGGAAGTCGAGCAGGTCGCCCAGGCTCTTGTCCATGCCCTCAACGAGGGCGGCGTGGTTGATTTCCTGCTGGTTGAGCGGCGCCTGGAGCTGTTTGTCGAACACGCCCTTGCCGTCCGCCGTGCGGTAGTTGGGCGAGAAGCGGCGGTCTTCGTCGTAGGGCACGTGGATAGCGTAGTGCGACATGTAAAGGTAGAACGGCTGCTTCCGACTGATGGGCACTTTCAGGGCCTCGATGGCCTCGCGCGTCAGTGCTTCGGAGAGGAACACGCTGTCGGCGTAGTATTTCTCCAGCCCGTTGATGTGGAAACTCCCCTTACCGTAGTGCCTCTCGCCGAGATAGCTCGCCGGCCCTCCGTTAGCGGCTCCGGCGATGTTCACGTCAAATCCGAAGTTGCGCGGTTCGGCCCCGCTGGTCGTCTCGGCGCCGAAGTGCGCCTTCCCGCAGTGGATGGTGTAGTAGCCGTTGTCGTGCAGCAGCTGGGGTAGTGGGGTGACGACGGCCGAGTGGCTGCGGTCGTGCGCCGTCGCCACGGCCTCCGGCTGGATGCCGTTCCAGTTCCACTCCGGCAACGTCAGCGGGCCGCCGCCCACGTCCGTCTGGACGTCATACTGTAGTGTCCAGTTGGTGACGCGGTGCCGCGCGGCGTTCATGCCTGTCATGAGGCTGCACCGCGATGGGGACGAAACCGGGCAGGCATAGGCCTCCGTGAACTTCACGCCGAGGCGCGCCAGCCGCTCCATGTTCGGCGTGCGGTAGCGTTCATTCAGTGGCGTCTTCTCCCGCCAGAAGGGGACGGAGGTCTCTTGCCATCCCATGTCGTCTACGAGAAAGAAAATGATGTTCGGGCGCTCCTGGGCCGCGGTCAGGACCGGGAGCAGGGCCACAGCCGCGCAGAGCGCCGGTCGGATAGGTAATTTCATGAGCAATAGGGTAAAGGGTAAAAAAATGCGGCGGCTGTCGACTGCCGTTTATGAAAGTAGCTGCCTCCGGGCGCATGGAGTTTTGCCCGGCAGGCTTTTAGTCTTGGCGGACCGTCGGTGCAGGCCGCAGCGCACCGCCCGCAGTCGGCGCGGGGTGCGGCCGCGGTGCGGGGTGTCGCCCTGTCCGGGCGCGGCCATTCCGTCGGGCGGGCCGGTCTGTCTGTCGTCAGTCCGGCAGGTATTGGAACAGCTGTTTCAGCGACGCTTCGTCGCGCCAGCTCCACAGCCGGTCGTTCATCAGGTTCTTGAAGGCTTTCTCCATTTCCGGGCGCACGAATTTCTTGAACTGTGTCTCGTTGGCCGGAATCACTTGTCCCTGGATGCTGAAGTAATAGTCATCGGTGAGCGGGTAGCCCTTGTCGTACTCGAAGCTCTCGCCGTCGATTTCGACAAAGGCGCCGATGTCCGGAATCTCGAAGAAGGGCAGGTTGTCGCCGCCTTCCGTCTCGGCCTTGTATTTCCTCATGTTGATGGTCGTGACGCGGAGCAGGTAGTTGTATCCCTTCGAGGCGACGACGAGGCCCATGCTCGTGTCGTTTACTTTCTTGTACTGCAGCGAGTCGAAGTCCACGCCCAGCACGTTATTGGTGTAGGCCTGCATGATTTTCCCGTCCTGCATGAAACAGAGGGCGCCGTTCTTGTAAAAGATGTTGGCCTTCGCCGTGGTAGAGCGGCCGAAGGGCTGCAGTACCTTCGCGTCCTGGAAATCTTTGAAAACGAACAGTTGGTGCGTGCGCTTGTCGCCTGTCTGCTGCTGCGCAGCGGCGGGGATAACGGTCAGAAGCAGTAAAAGTAAATATAAGACTCTTCTCATAAAGGTATTGGTTTTTGCAATATGTGCAAAGTTGCTAAAAATTAGCCGGGAGCGGAAGCCCCCGGCTGTAATTAATGTTAATCCTTATGCAATCGCCGGCCGGGACTGTCGGTTCAGACCTTTTCAAACTTCACGCAGGCCCAGCGTTCCTGTTCGCGCTCGTCCACATAGTGCAGCCCCTGCCGCTCCGCTTCCTCGCGGATGCGCGGCGTGTCGTCCGTGTAGAAGCCGCTCATGTAGATCACGGCGCCCGGCTTCATGCAGGCCGCGTAACGGCCCATGTCCGCCAGCAGAATATTGCGGTTGATGTTGGCCAGCACCACGTCGAACGTCGGACTGTCCGGCAGGACCGTCGCGTCACCGAGGCGGACGTCGATGCCGTCGACGCCGTTCAGGGCGATATTCTCCCGCGTGTTGCGGACGCACCATTCGTCGTTGTCCACGGCGAGGCAGGCCGCGGCGCCCCGTTTCCGTGCCAGGATGGCCAGGATGCCCGTCCCGCAGCCCATGTCGAGCACCGTGCGCCCCTGCGGGTCGTCGTCCAGCAAGCGGCCCAGCATCTGCGAGGTCGTGGCGTGATGGCCCGTGCCGAAGGACATTTGCGGGTTAATCAGGACGGTGAACTCCGCCTTCGGGATGTCGTGGTGGAACGTGCTGGCCACGACGCAGCGGCCGCCTACGACGAGCGGCTGGAAGTAGTGGCTTTCCCATTCGGCGTTCCAGTCCTTGTCCTCCGCCTCCGCCTGCTCGTACGAGATGGCGACGCCGGGCAGGGGGAACGCTTCGAGCGCGGCGCGCAGGGCGGCGGCGTCGAAGGCGTCCTGCCGGATGTAGGCCTTGAACTGTCCGGCGTCCGACGCCGGTACGAAGGCGGGGTCCTCCGGGTTGCTCCCGCCGGGCACGCACGGGCGGTCCAGCGAGCCGGTGTCTACAAAGCTGTCGAAGCCCACTTCGGCCAGGACCGCGGCCAGCACGTCGTGGACCGCCTCGCCGGCCGGCGAGGTCGTGAAAGTAAATTCGAGGTATTTCATGATGGAGAGCGTATTGTGGCCGCTACGGGGCGGCACGGTTCAGTCTGTGATTTGTTTGCGGATGCGCCACTCTGCGGGATACAGGTTATTGGCCCGCGGCCCGAGCTGGTTGAGAAAGCCGAGCGGATGGCCGGCGAACGTCGCGACGACAAAGCCGCGCGCCACGTCGGCCGGCAGCGTGACGGCTTCGCGGCGCAGGTAAGCCAGGGCCGTAGGGCGGTCCAGCTCCACGCGGGCAAAGGCGTCCTCCGCCAGCAGGGGGCAGAGCGCCAGCTCGTGGGCCGGGACGAGCTTGCGCCCTTTGAGCTCCGCCAGGGGCAGGCCCGCCGTTACGGCCCCTGCGGCGGCTGTCACGCGGGTCACGTCGTCGGCCAGCGCGGACCGCACCGCCGCTACGCGGTCCGGCGCGGGCTGCACCAGGTCGAAGTCCTCGCCGCCTTGCAGCCACCGGGCCGCCGCCCGCAGCTCGGTGCGCACGCCGCCGGGACGGGTGCGCCGGTTGCGCCGCCCGTCGCGCGCCACCGGGGCCGGCGCCGTCTTGCGCAGCAGGGCCAGGAAGAAGCCCTCGCCCCTGGCCCTGTGGGGAAAGAAGTGACTGACGGGCAACCCTCGGCCCGTCGTGTCGCCCGCGATGCCCCATTCCGGGGCCGCCGGCACCTCGACCGCTTCGGCCCCCAGCTCTTCGCAGATGCGCGCCACGTTGTCCTCGTCCTCCTGGCGGTTGAACGTGCACGTGCTGTAAACGAGAAATCCCCCCTCGCGCAGGGCCGGCCAGACGTCGCGTACAATCTCGAACTGCAGGCGGGCGCAGCGTTCCGGCGCGCCGGCCGACCATTCGTCGCGCGCGCCGCTGTCCTTGCGGAACATGCCTTCGCCCGAACAGGGCACGTCGGCCGCCACCACGTCGAAGAAGCCCGGCAGCGCCGCAAAGCCTTCCGGCAGCGCGTTCGTGACGACCACGTCGGGCTGGCCCCACTTGGCCAGGTTCTCGGCCAGCACCATGGCGCGCGTCCGCACGGGCTCGTTGGCCACCAGCAGGGTCCCCGCCTCCATCAGGCTACGCCAGAGCGTGCTCTTCCCGCCCGGCGCGGCGCAGAGGTCGAGCACGCGGCGGGGCGGGGCGTCGAGCTGGCGGAAGGCCTGCTCGATGAACATGGACGAGGCTTCCTGCACGTAGTAGCAGCCGGCGTGGAGCAGCGGGTCCAGGGTGAAGGCGGGGCGCTCCGTCAGGTAGCGGCCCGCGGCGCACCAGGGCACGGCCGGGCCGGACGGGGCCGCGACGTCGGGCTTGAGGGGATTGAGGCGCAGGCTGACGCAGGCGGGCTCCTCGAGCGCGCGGCAGAGGGCGGCCGCCTCGTCCGCTCCGAGCAGGGCGTTCATCTCGTCGACGAAGGCAGAGGGAAGTGGGGACATGGCTTATCTTTTGAAATCGCGGACGGACGGCAGCGCGCCCGTCGCGGAGCAAAGGTAAGGATAAAAATCGGGCCCGCCGCCCTTCGGACGGGGAAAAGCGCGCCGCGGCCCGTCCGTCCGCCGCGCCGGCCCGTCGGCCGCCGCGCGGGAATTAGGGGCGGAAATCCCGGGCCGGTTTCCGTCGCTACGGGGCTAAGGCCCGTAAAAACTGGAATAGGCCCAGTTTTTTCTGGGCTAAGGCCCGTGGCGCGGCCGCCGCTCCGCCTTGCGCCTCCGCCCGGCCCCGTCGCGGCGGACGGACGGCCTCGGGCCGCGTGGGCAGGCCCCGGCCGCCGGCGGCCAGTGCGGCCGGACGGTTTGCAACGGGCCGAAAAAACGTCCCGTTTTGTTTTGTTCTTTCCCCGTCATGCGCTATCTTTGCCTATTCATCTCAAAAATCCTGCGATATGAAAAAATGCGACATCGCCCGTCTGGGTAGCGAGGACCTCATTCGCGACATCAGCCGGGAGTATATGCTCATCGCGGCCGGTACGCCGGACCGTTTCAACATGATGACGGCTTCCTGGGGCGGTATGGGCTACCTCTGGGGGCAGCCGGTGGCTTTCGTCTTCATCAGGCCCGAGCGCTACACCTTCGGTTTCGTGGAGCGCGAGCCGCGTTTCACGCTCTCGTTCCTCGGGGAGCAGCACCGCGACATCCTTAATTACTGCGGCACGCACTCGGGCCGCGACGGCGACAAGGCAGCCGCTACCGGCCTGGTGCCCGTGGCGACGGAGCTGGGCAGCGTGGGCTTCGAACAGGCCCGCCTGACGTTGGAATGCCGAAAGCTCTACCGCACCGACCTCCGCCCCGAGGAGTTCGTGGACCGGGCGGCGCTCGAGCGCTGGTACAACGACCGGCCCGGCGGCTCGTTCCACGCGGTCTACGTAGCGGCCATCGAGAACGTTTACGAGTAACCCAACCGCCGGCGGGCGGCCCGCGCCGCGCTCCGGCACTGCGACTGACGACGATATGGCTCTGAACACGGACAAGGACTTGAAGCTCTACTACTCCATTAGTGAAGTGGCCGAGATGTTCGGCGTGAAGGAGACGCTCCTCCGCTTCTGGGAGAAAGAGTTCCCGCAAATCGCGCCCAAGAAAACGGGCCGCAACATCCGGCGCTATACGAAGGAGGACATAGAGGAGGTGCGCCTCGTTTACAACCTGGTCAAGGTGCGCGGACTCAAGATAGCGGCTGCGCGCGAGGTATTGAAGAAAAACAAGGAGGGCACGGTGCAGACCGTCGAAGTGGTGGAACGCCTGCAGGCCGTCAGGGCCGAACTGGTGGAACTGCGCCGCGCGCTCAGCGAACTGGAATAGCATGGCAAAGGATAAGACCGTTTATGTCTGCTCCAATTGCGGGCAGGAGTCGCCCAAGTGGGTGGGCCGCTGCCCCGCCTGCGGAGAGTGGAACACGTATCGGGAACTGACCGTCCACCCCGCGGCGCCCTCGGCCCGCAGGGGGAGCGGCGTCCTGGCCGCACAGGCGGGCCGCACGCCCCAGCCCGTGCCCCTCTCGCAAGTGGAGGCGACGGCCGAGGCCCGCATCGACACGCACGACGCCGAGTTGAACCGCGTGCTGGGCGGCGGGCTGGTGCCCGGTTCGCTGGTCCTGCTGGGCGGCGAACCGGGCATCGGCAAGTCTACGCTACTGCTCCAGACCGTGCTCCGCATGCCCGAGCGCCGCGTGCTCTATGTCAGCGGCGAGGAGAGCGAGCGGCAAATCAAGCTGCGCGCCGACCGTCTGCCCGACCATAGGGCCGACTGCCTGCTGGTCTGCGAGACGCGGCTCGAGCAGATATTCGCCGACATCCGCAATACGGCCCCCGACGTCGTTGTCATTGACTCCATCCAGACCATCAGTTCCGAGAGCGTCGACTCCTCGCCCGGTTCCGTCACGCAGGTACGCGAGTGCGCCGCCGCCCTGCTCAAGTTCGCCAAGGAAAGCAGCGTGCCCGTCGTCCTCGTAGGGCACATCACGAAGGAAGGCAGCCTGGCCGGCCCGAAAGTGCTGGAGCACATCGTCGACGCCGTCTTGCAGTTCGAGGGCGACCGCCACTATTTCTACCGCATACTGCGGAGCGTGAAGAACCGCTTCGGCTCGACCGACGAACTGGGCATCTACGAAATGGGCGGCACCGGCCTGCGCGCCGTCGACAATCCGTCCGAACTCCTCCTGACGGGCCGCGAGGACGCCCTGAGCGGCATCGCCGTGGCCGCCACCGTCGAGGGCGCGCGCCCGTTCCTCATCGAGACGCAAGCCCTCGTCTCGACCGCGGCCTACGGGACGCCGCAACGCTCCGCGACGGGCTTCGACCTGCGCCGGCTCAACATGCTGCTGGCCGTACTCGAGAAGCGCGTGGGCTTCAAGCTGACGCAGAAGGACGTATTCCTCAACATCGCCGGCGGCTTGCGCGTGACCGACCCCGCCATCGACCTTTCCGTCATCGCGGCCGTGCTCTCCAGCAACGTAGACACGGCGACCGACCGCGGCGTCTGCATGACGGGCGAAGTAGGCCTGAGCGGAGAGATACGGCCCGTGACGCGCATTGCCCAGCGCGTGAGCGAGGCGCAAAAGCTCGGCTTCGGACGCATCCTGGTGCCCGAAACCAACCTCAAGGGCCTCGACACGGCCCGTTACACCATCGACATCGTGCCCGTGCGCCGCGTCGAACAGGCCCTGCGCGAGCTCTTCGGCTGAGGGGCCTGCGCTTTTTTACATTACGACCAATACATTCCGGAATATGAGAAAAGACCTCCAAATCCGCGTGACGCCCGACGTGGCCTACGAGCCCGGGCGTCTGCGCCAGTACGTGGCGCGCGAGGAAGGCATCGACGTGCGCACCATCACGGCCCTGAAGGTGCGCCGCCGCAGCATCGACGCGCGGCAACGCACCGTCTACGTCAACCTTGCCCTCGAGTTGTTCGTCAACGAGGCGCCGCCGGCCGCCGACTTTGAGCCCGTGGCCTACGGCGATGTGTCGGGGCGCCCCGCCGTAGTCGTGGTGGGCGCCGGGCCGGGCGGACTGTTTGCCGCCCTGCGGCTCATCGAGCTCGGGCTGCGCCCCGTCGTCCTGGAGCGGGGGAAAGACGTGCACGAACGCCGTCGCGACATCGCCCGCATCTCGCGCGAGCACCACGTGGACGGGGAGAGCAACTACGCCTTCGGCGAGGGCGGGGCGGGGGCCTATTCCGACGGCAAGCTCTATACGCGCAGCAAGAAGCGGGGGAATGTGGAGAAAATCCTTCGCGTGTTCTGTCAGCACGGGGCTTCGCCCGACATCCTCTGCGACGCTCATCCGCACATCGGGACCGACCGCCTGCCGCGCATCATCGAGGCCATGCGCGAGCAGATCAGGCGCTCGGGCGGCGAGGTCCATTTCCAGACCCGCGTGGACGCACTCCTCGACGACGGGCAGCGGGTGACGGGCGTCGTGACGGCGGACGGCCGCGAGTTCCACGGTCCCGTCATCCTGGCCACCGGGCATTCGGCCCGCGACGTCTATCGCTACCTCCACCGCTCCGGCGTGGAGCTCGAGGAGAAAGGCATCGCCGTCGGCGTCCGCCTGGAGCACCCGGCGCAGCTCATAGACGCCATCCAGTATCACCGTCGCGAAGGACGCGGACGCTGGCTTCCCGCAGCCGAGTACAGTTACGTGGCGCAGTGCGGCGGACGCGGCGTGTACAGCTTCTGTATGTGTCCGGGCGGTTTCGTAGTCCCCGCGGCCAGCGGGCCGGAGCAGGTGGTGGTCAACGGTATGAGCCCCGCGGCCCGCTCTTCGGCCTGGAGCAATTCCGGTATGGTGGTCGAGACGCGGCCCGAGGACCTGGACGGCGGGCTGGCGCCCTACATGCGCCAGGCCCTGGCCGACGAGGCCTTTGCCGCGGGGCGTGAGGACTATGCGAATCCCGGCAACCCGTTGCGCCTGATGTATTTCCAGGAGGCCTTGGAGCGTGACGCCTGGGCCCAGGCCGGCCGGCGGCAGACGGCGCCCGCGCAGCGCATGGCCGATTTTGTGAACCGCCGGCTCAGTTACGATTTGCCCCGCTCCAGTTATTCGCCCGGTCTGCTCTCTTCGCCGCTCCACTTCTGGTTGCCCGCTTTCGTCGCGGACCGTTTGCGCGAAGGCTTCCAGACGTTCGGCCGCCGCAGTCACGGTTTCCTGACCAACGAGGCCTGCGTCATAGCTGTCGAGACCCGTACCTCTTCGCCCGTTCGCATACCGCGCGAGGCCGGGACGTTGCACCACGTCAGCCGCGCCGGGCTCTATCCCTGCGGCGAGGGAGCCGGTTACGCCGGCGGCATAGTCTCGGCCGCCATCGACGGCGAACGCTGTGCCGAGGCCGTGGCCGCCGCCTGCGGGGCATAGGCACGGGGCGCCGGCCACAGTCGGTCCGTCGGGTGGCCCGAGGTCGGCCGGAACGGGGCTAAGGCTCGTAGCGACGGGCCTTAGCCCCGTTTTT
>USPK01000008.1 GCA_900556465.1 uncultured Prevotella sp.
GACTCGAACCCACGACATTCAGAACCACAATCTGACGCTCTAACCAACTGAACTATAGGCACCATGTTGGTTGCAGCTTTCTTTTTCAAAAGCGATGCAAAAGTAGCGCTTTTTTCTGTTCCCACCAAACTTTTGTCCGACTTTTTTATGTCTCGCCCCGGATTTTGGGCCCTAACGGGGCGTGCCGCCACCCTTCGGCCTGTTTCCGCAGCGCGGAGGCAAAGCGGCAGGCGGACCGTGGCGGGACGGTTTCAGTCGTAATACTTGTGTTGCGCGGCAGCCAGCGTGTTCAGCATCAACGTGCAGATGGTCATGGGCCCTACGCCGCCGGGCACGGGGCTGATGTAGCTGCACAGCGGCGCTACTTCGTCAAACTTCACGTCGCCGGCAATGCGGTATCCGCTTTTCTTCGTCGCGTCGGGCACCCGCGTGGTCCCGACGTCGATAACGACGGCGCCCGGCTTCACCATGTCGGCCGTGACGAAACCTGGCTTTCCGATGGCCGAAATCAGGATGTCGGCCCGGCGGCACTCTTCCTTGATGTCCGTGCTGTGGCTGTGGCAGACAGTGACCGTGGTGTCGCCGTACTCCTTCTGCATCATGAGCTGCGCCATGGGTTTCCCGACGATGTTCGAGCGGCCCAGGATGACGCACTTCCGGCCCGAGGTCGTGATGCCGTAGCGCCGCATCAGTTCCAGAATACCCTTGGGCGTGGCAGAGATAAAGCCCGGCAGACCGATGGCCAGGCGGCCGACGTTGATGGGGTGGAAGCCGTCGACGTCCTTACGGTAGTCGATGGACTCGATGACGCGCTGCTTGTCGATGTGCTTGGGCAGGGGGAGCTGGACTATGAATCCGTCCACGTCCGCGTCCCTGTTCAACCGGTCGATGCAGGCCAGGAGCTCCGCCTCCTCCACGTCGTCCTCGTAGCGGATAAGCGAGGAGCGGAAACCGCACGCCTCGCAGGCAATCATCTTGTTGCGCACGTAGGTCTCGCTACCGCCGTCGTGCCCGATGAGTACTGCCGCCAGGTGGGGCTGCTTGCCGCCGGCCCGGACGATACGCTCCACTTCTTCAGCGATTTCTTTCTTGATTGCAGCCGCAGTGGCTTTGCCGTCTATAATAGTCATGAGTCGTTTATGGTTTAGAAGTTGTATTCAAAAGAAAGGTTTCCGTGCGGTCACCCCGTCAAAGTTACAAAATTTCGTACCTTTGGCCAAGATACGCGCAAGGAAAAACGGCGCCGCGCCCTGGATTTGTACTTTCTTAAAACACGGCGCCGCCCTGCTGCGACAGAGAGACACGGAAAACGGAAAAACATGCAACACTGGAAAACCTTGCTGGGCGTGGCGCTGGGGCAGCGCCCGTCTCTGGACGCTACGCCGACGGCGGCAGAGTGGGAAACGCTTTTCACCGAAGCCCGGCGGCAGGCGCTGGTGGCAGTCCTGTTTGCTGCGGTCGAACGCCTGCCGGCGGCGCAGCGTCCGCCCCGGCCGCTGCTGTTGGTCTGGATGGCAGAGGCGCAACGGGTCGTCCGCCTCAACCGCAGGCTCGACGAAGAGCTGGCTCGCGTTGTGGCCCGCCTGGAGTGTGACGGCTTCCCCGTCGTCCTGCTCAAGGGGCGCGGGGTGGCGCAGTATTATCCCGACCCCGATTGCCGGATGACCGGCGATATTGACGTGTGGCTCGGGGCTAAGGCCCGTAAAAACTGGGCCTATTCCCGTCGCTACGGGGCTAAGCCCCGTGCCACGTGCCTGCACGTGGCCTTGCCGCTGTCAGAGTGCGTCGAGATGGAGGCCCACTATTTCCCCTCGTACCGATTCAATCCGTTGGCCAACGCCCGGCTGCGCCGCTGGTTTGCCGCAGCCGCGCCGGAACAGTTCGCCCACCGCGTCCGGCTCCGCCCCTCCGGCGTGGAAGTGGCCGTACCCACGGACCGCTTCAACCGCATCTACCTGCTCCTCCACCTCTACCGCCATTTCCTGAACGAGGGCGTCGGGCTGCGCCACCTGGTGGACTATTATTACCTCCTGGCCCGCGGCTGTACGGAAGCGGAACGGCGGACGGCGCAGAAAGAGCTGCACCGGCTGGGACTGACGCGCTTTGCCGGGGCCGTGATGTACGCATTGACCGACTTGCTGGGCCTGCCCGTGGCCAACTGCCTGGTGCCGCCCGACGCCGTACGCGGAAAACGGCTGCTGGCGGAAATCCGGCTGTCGGGCAACTTCGGGCAGGCGGACCTGCGCCACGACCGCCCGGCGGCAAGGCTCGGACGGACAGCCCGCTTCGCACGGAAATGTCGGCGTGCGTTCAGCTTTCTGCAGGACGACCCTGCCGAGGCGCTGTCCATTCCGCTGTTCAGCGCCGCACATTTTCTATGGAGAAGGTGGAAGGGCTTTGCGTAGTCCGCTTACCACCAGAGGTCCAGCACCAGGGGCAGGTGGTCGCTCAGGCCGCCGTGATAGGCCGGCCCCAGGTAGGTGCGGTTCAGCTTTACGCCCCCGTTGGTCGGGTCGGCTTCGGTGAGAAACGGGGCGGTGAAGATGCGGCAGTGGACCTCCGCCGTGCGCAACGGGGCTGCAGGATGGAGCAGCGGACCGTTGACGATGAACTGGTCCAGACGGTTCCAGCGGCCCCGGAACTTATAGGTGCCCGCCACGCCGCCGGCGGCCTTGAGCCGGGACGAAAGCACGTAGAGCCGCCGCGCCCCGTAGTCCGTCCGGGTGCTGTCGGCGGGCGGCGGCGTGGCGGCCAGCTCGGTGCGCAGACTGTGGTCGCGCGGTTCGTCGTTAAAGTCGCCCAGAATGACTACGGAAAAGCGCCGGCGGCAAGCGGCAAGACTGTCCACACGGCTACGCAGAAGGCGCGCGGCGCGGCGCCGGTAGCCGGCGGTCAGGGAGCTGCCGCCGCGCCGGCTGGGCAGGTGGCAGAGGAAGACGTCGAGCGTGTCGCCGGTCTGCAGTTCGCCGGCCACGTGGAGGATGTCGCGCGTCGGGCGCTCCCGGCGGCTGTCGTACGGAATGCGCAGGCTGTCGCGGCTCACGGGGAGAAAAAGTTCGGGCAGATAGAGCAAGGCGACGTTCATGCCCCGGACGTCGCGGCTGTGACTGACCAGGTAACGGTAGCCCAGGCGGCGAAGCAGGGTGCGCTGGGTCAGGTCGCGCAGCACGCTGTCGTTCTCCACCTCGCACAAGCCCACGAGCGCTACGGGCGCATCGCCGCCGACCGCCGCTATGGTGCGGCAGAGCTGCCCCAGTTTCCGCCAGTATCTCCAACTGTTCCACCGCCGTTCGGACGTGGGAAGGAACTCCCGGTCGTCGTGACCGGCGGCGCGGCACGTGTCGTAGAGGTTCTCCACGTTGTACTCCATGATGCGGAAACGGTGGCCCTGGGCCCGCACCCGGGCGGAAAGGAGAGCCACCGCCAACAGGACGATGCCGGCAGTAAGAACGGCGAAGCGGTTACTCATGGTGATAGGGCTGGCCCTTGATGATGGTCATGGCGCGGTAGCACTGTTCGATGAAAAAGAGGCGGACCATCTGGTGGGAGAACGTCATACGCGAGAGCGAGAGCCGGGCGTTGGCCCGGCGGTAGACTTCGTCCGAGAAACCGTAAGGTCCGCCGATGACAAAGACGAGCCGCCGGTGGCCGGCCGCTTGCAGGCGCTCCAGACAGGTCGCAAATTCTACGGAGCGCAGTTCCTTTCCCCCTTCGTCCAGGAGGACAACGTGGTCGCCGTCGAGCAGCGACTTCAGGATGAGCACGCCCTCGCGCTGCTTCTGCTGGGGGATGCTGATAGCCTTGGTGTTCTTGAGTTCGGGAATAATCTCAAACTGGAACGGGACGTAGTGTTCCAACCGCGAACGGTAGTCTTCGATGAGCGATTGCAGGCGGGCGTCGGTCGTTTTGCCCACGGCGAGGAGATGGATTTTCATGGAGAAAAAAGAAAAAGTGTGCCGGCAGGACGGAGTCCGCTCCTGGCCGGCACACTTGTGGTATGGATGAATAGCTTGTTACTTCGTGGAGAGCGACTTGCGCAGGCGGCGCTTCGTCTTGTCCTCGGCCGGCTTCTCAATCTTAACGCCCGCCAGTTCGGGGTCTATCATGATGCGGCCACAGTATTCGCAGACGATGATTTTCTTACGCATGCGGATGTCGAGCTGACGCTGGGGCGGAATCTTGTTAAAGCAGCCGCCGCAGGCATCACGCTGCACGTAGACAATGCCCAAGCCGTTGCGCGAGCTCTTGCGGATGCGCTTGAAGGCCGTCAGGAGGCGGGGCTCGATGGTCTCTTCGATGTTCTTGGCCTTTTCGCGGAGTTTTTCCTCCTCGGCTTTCGTTTCGGCCGTGATGTCCTCGAGCTCCGACTTCTTGACTTCCAGGTCGGCCTTGCGCCCTTCCAGGGTCTGGTTGGCCGTTTCGATGTCGCGCTGCTTGCCTTCTATGGTCTGGCGCGCCTCGTTGATTTTCTTGTTCTGGAGTTCGATTTCGAGCGTCTGGAATTCGATTTCCTTTGAAAGCATGTCGTACTCGCGATTGTTCTTCACATCGTTGAGCTGCTGCTTATAGCGCTCGACAGCCGCCTGCGACTCGGCGATTTTCTTCTGCTTGGCAGCAATTTCGTCGTTTAGGGCCGTCATTTCCTCGTTGTATTTCCCGACGCGGTGGGTAAGGCCCTCGATTTCGTCCTCGAGGTCCTGCACCTCGAGCGGGAGCTCGCCGCGCAACGTCTTTATCTTGTCGATTTCCGAGAGTATGGTCTGCAACTGGTAGAGTGCTTTCAGCTTCTGCTCTACGGACATGTCTGCAACGTCTTTCTTTATTGCCATGGTCGTAATCTTATATATAATATAGGTGTGATTAATATTCGGAAAGGTTGGCGCCGTCCGCCGGCGGCTTACATGTAGCGGATGGGGTTGGTGGACTGGGCGGTCTCGTGGAGGGGCAGTCCGGGACAGGCCTGGGCCACGATGTCGCGCATGAGGCCGATGGTGTATTGCTCGCTCTGGTAATGCCCGAGCACGCCTATCCAGATTTCTTCCTCGTGGCCAAAGTAGCGGTGGTAGCCCATCTCGCCCGTGAGGAACACGTCCGCGCCCTGGCGGATGGCCTCGTCGAGCAGAAAATCGCCGGCCCCGCCGCAGAGGGCGACGCGCTTCAACGGGCGGGCGGGACCCTCGTTGTGCAGGAGGCAGTCCACGCGGAACGTCTCCTTGACCCGGCGGAGGAACTCGAGCGGCTGTTCCGCCTGGGGCAGGTCCGCCAGTACGCCGCTGCCGCTGTCGCCGTCGGCCGACGGCGACAGGAACTCGATGTGCTGAAGCCCGAGACGCTCGGCAATCTTCCAGTTCACGCCGCCACGGGCATTGTCCAGATTGGTGTGGGCCGCATAGACGGCAATCCCGGACTGGATGGCCAACTGCGCGCAACGCTCGGGCTGAGTGGTGTCACTGATGCGCTTCAGCCCGCGAAAGAGCAGCGGGTGATGGGCAATAACCAGGTTGCAACCCGACTTTGCGGCCTCGCGCAGGACTCTCTCTGTCACGTCAAGACAAAATAAGACCCCTGACACTTCGTTCGCCCCTGTTAATCCGATCTGTAGGCCGGCATTATCGTAGCCTTCCTGCAGTGGCAGAGGCGCGAACCGTTCAAGGGCCGCGACGACTTCCTTTACTTTCATGAATATGTTGCGAAATTTCTGCGACTGCAAAATTACGCATTATTCCTGACAAAGCCAATTTTATCCCTGTTTTAATGCAGGGAAATCCGAAGCAAACGGCCGGTGTTCCTATCCAAACAGCGGGTATTTGTAATGGATAATTGTCAAATCGTAGCCTTTTTTGTTAAAGTCCGCCGATATGTAGGAAAAAGACTTGTGGGAATCCGGGCTTCTTATTACCTTTGCCGCAGAATTAATAAGCAAGCGTACACAGAACTTAGAAAAGCGCTGCCAACACTTAAACAAACTGGACAGTGCTCACATGATGGAAACATTAGCCTAAAGGTAAAAAGATCATTGTGAGAGACAGTATTAGGAAATTAGGTAAAAAGGTTTGTAGATTTAGGTAACATTGTTGAGAGGTCCTAAGGTGGACCGGTGGGCGACCCCCTCAGTAGAGGCGTGGTTCGCACCACTTCGAGGAGGGGGAGACCCTCTTTTTTGTGTCTGTACGTCCCGACGGCGAAGCGGTATCCCAGCATCTTTTGAACAAGGCAGACAACCATGCGGCCCCGGCTGCATGGCGCGCCGGATAGTGAATAGACAGCGGGCTGCGGCGAAAGGCTTTTCTAAAACCTTTGCCGCAGCCCGTTCCATTATTCGCGTGGCTCGCGCAATAAATCAGGCAACTCGCACAATTGTTGGCGCAGTCCGTTTAATAGTTTGCGCCGCCCGCTCCATTGTTGGCATGGCCTGCCCTCGAAACCGTCTGCGAATCCGAAGGGTGCCGCTTTTGCCCCGCACCCGTTTCCGAGCTGGCCGGCCGTGCCGCTTTCCTTGCAGGACTGTCCTTATTTATATATCTCGGCTAACTTCTGCTCCAATTCCTCGCCGCGCAGACCGCTGGCAACGACCTTGCCGTCGGGACCAATAAGCAGCGTCGCCGGAATGGAGTTGATGCCGTACGTGGAAGCGGCCAGGCTCTTCCATCCCTTCAGGTCGGAGAGATGATGCCAGGGCAAGTCCATTTTCTGAATAGCGCCCACCCAGGCCTTCTTATCGTTGTCGAACGACAGACCGACAATGTCGAAGCCCTTGGCGTGATATTTTTCATAGGCTGCCTTGACGTGCGGCATCTCCATACGGCACGGGCCACACCAGCTTGCCCAGAAATCAATCAATACGTAATTGCCTTTCCCGACATACTCGGAGAGCTTGTGTTCCACACCGGTCGTGTCGTTCATGGCCAGGTCCGTGAACATGGTACCTACGGCCTGACGGCGCCAGCCGTCGAGCAGCCCCCTCAAGCCTTGAAGCAGGTTGACGTCCATGAAGGCGCCCTTCGTGTCGGCTATGGCGATGACGTCCTCCTTCTCCATCTGGGAGGCCATGGAAGCCAGGAAGAAAGCCGGGAACTTAGCCGTCGTGTTTGTCAGGCAACACTCCTTCACCGTCTCGGTCAGGCCCGCCATGAGCGTCTCGTATTGCGTTTCGATACGCTGCTCCACGCTGTCGGGCACTTCCTTACCCGACTGGCGATAAGAGGAATACTCCTTCATGAGGGCATTGAGGGGCTCGGTCTTGGCGTTCACCTGCTTGGCCCACTTCGTGAGCCCGTCGTTTTCGGCCGTACCCGTAGCGCTTTCCGTAGAGAGGTCAACGCTCACATTCCCGTCGAGGACGACCGGAACATTCTGGCCGTTTTTCGTGAAAACCACGGCGAAAAGATTCCCCGCGGCGTCGCCCTTGAAGGTATAAACGCCGTTGGCCACAGCCGTGCTGTCCGGCGTCCGGGACTGCAAGTTCTGCAAATAAACTTTCTCAGTGCCGGCAGGGGCCTTAACCGTTACGGTGTAGGTCTGGGCCGACGCGCTCAGCGCCAAGGCACCGGCAGCCAGGAGAGTAATCGATTTTTTCATAATGGTAATGGTATTAATTGTATGCTACTTCCAAAGCCTGCAAAGGTAGTAAAATGAAAGATTCCAACCGTTTTTAATCGCGATTTTTTAGGATTATTCTTTAATTTAACAGTTCTGGCAGCCGCGCGGATTGTCGGGCTGCCGATTCTCCCTGCCGCCAAACGCCGACCGTGCCCGCCCCGCTTGTCGCGAACAAGCGGACGGGCACGGTTCCGTAAATTCAGCGGCCCCGAAAGCGGGAACTCAACGTCTGCGCTTCGTGCGTGTGCGCCGCCACCACAGGTAGTAGCCGGTCAACGGCAGCGAGGCGCCCAGCAGTGCGGCGCAGAAGGCCAGGATACGGGTGAGCCAGCCGCCCCAACTACCCACGTGGACCGAATATATCCATCCGCGCAATTTTCCCGCCGTCTCCGTGTCGGCATAGAGCGTCGTCTGCGTCAGGCGCCCCGTTTCCGGCTGGAACGTATAACGGTCCGAGGCGCGCTGGTTACCGAGCCCGGGCAGGCCGACGGTCGCCGTGCCGTCCGTGACGGCTATCTGGCGATAGTCCGTGTAGCGGTCTTTCAGCTGGTCGTAGACTTTTTGCCACTGCGTAAAGTCCGGACCTGCGGACGCATCCTTTTCGCCGCGGCCGGCCTGGCCTTTGCCCTTGCGGCCGCCGCGTTCTCCGCCGTTTCCGCCGTGGCGGGCCGTCTGGCCCTCTCCGCCCTTTCCGTGTCCGCCGCGCGCTGTCGCGCCGCCCTTTTGGGCTGGAGCGGAATGCGGGCTTTGGGCCTCCGTCCCGAAGAGCGCGTAGAACGCCGTGCGGTACCAGCCGAACGACCAGGTGAGGCCGGTCAAGGCCATGGCAAGCAGGAAAATGAAGGCGTAGAAGCCGCCCGCGTTGTGCAGGTCGAACCAGAAGCGCTTCAGTCCCCGCCGGGTCGAGATGGTCAGCCCGGACTTTAAGGCCTGGCGCCGGCGCGGCCACCACAGGACGATTCCCGTCAACAATACGACGGCGAAAACCAGCGTACTGACGCCGACCACCGTCTTCCCGACGGAATGGCTGCCGTCCAGCAGCCAGCGGTGCGCCTGAAACATGAACGAGAAGAAAGGCAACCGCTCGCTCCGTCCCAGCACTTCGCCCGTGTACTGATTCACCATGACCGCGGCGCGACGCGGCTGGCTCAGGTTCACCCGCCAAGGTTCAGCCGGATTCTCCGATATGCTGACACCTTTTATTTCTGTTCCGGCGGGCAGGGAACCTTGCACGTTGCGGAGCACCTGCTCTATGGGCAGAGGCGGCGTGTCGGGCACTTCGACGCGGTTCAGGTGCGGGCGGCACAGGGCCGTGATTTCCGGCTCGAACACCAGACACGCGCCGCTCAGGCATACTATCGTGATGATCAGGCCGAAGGGAACGGAGAGCCACAGATGGACCTTGCGGAAAATGCGTTTCATGCGTTAGGACTGTTTACTGAGTTTGCCCACGGCGTTCACGCTCGTCGCGTTGACAACCAAACCCTTCGTAGCGACACCCGTAGCGGGATCTATCTTGTAGATAGCCGGCTGCGAACCGTCCGTTACCGACACGCTGACGTAGGCAGCGCCGTTCTCGCTGTAGGGCGTGGTGCCGAACGAGGAGATGAGGTCCGGGTCGGGCAGGCCCGTTACGTATTTGAAGCTCTTGTCCTCTCCTTTATATATAGCCAGTTTCGTGGCCCCCTGCGCCTTGGCGTTCAGGCCCTGCGTGTACATCTGGAGCAGGAAGTAGTCGCCCGTGATGTGCCAGCAGCGGAGGAACGACTGCCCGCCGGCGGCCTCTTCGATGTTGAAGTAATAGTCCGGGTCGAAGTCCGTTGCCCCGCTCTTAATGCGTACGACGCCGGCCGGCAACGTCGTTTGCTGTCGGGCGTCCGTCATGAGTTTGGAATAGCTGGGCGAGAACACGTAAATGTCGCCGTTGTCCGCTGCCCACGTCGTCTGATAATACTGCGAGCGGTTGCGGCCGCAGGCGTAGCTGATCTTGTCCGTTTTGATGAGGCGCGGGCTCTCGAATTTCTCGTCGTCATAGATGGCAATCCAGGCCTCGTTGGGATACTGCGTCCACTGGAGTTCGCCCTTCTTGTACGAGCTGCTGTTGCTGCCGCCGTCTTCCGTTTTCACGAGGTCCGGGTAGAGCACCCACTTGCCGTTTTCGTAGGCCGAGCCGTACGTACTCAGACCCATCGGGATTACGGCCGTGTAGAGCTTGCCGTTGGCCTCCACAAAACCGGCAAAGTTGACGTATTCGCCGTTGCCGAGGAAGTTCTCGCCGTCAATCACCCTGCTGCTCGTCGTCTCGTTCTCCACGTCCAGATAAGTCAGGCCCAAGCCCTTCTGCATGTGTCCCTCGGCGTCGCCCTTGTCCGTGTCGATCGGCGCAGCCGTGATGATGTAAGAACCGAAGACGCCGAACGTCGTGAAGCGGTTGCTGATGGTGTATTCCTTAGGCCGCGCCTGCACGTTGCCGTTGCTGTTCTTGTAGTAAGACGTCGTGACGCCGGCACTTCCCTGATTGTATTGCAGGCGATAGAGATATTTGTCCTTGTAGAACACCCACTGCGTGCCCGAAGGCGTTTCGTAGCCGTTGGACCTGACCGTCACTTCACCCGTATCGAGGCTGGCGGCCGTAACCAGGTAGCTCGCATCGTCCACCGCGGCCGAGATCACGTAGTCCGAGGTCTCGGTGCTCGGGGGAGTAACGGGTGCGGGGTCGTCTTCACTGCACGAAGACAGCAGAGCGCTGAGACCGAACACAGCGGTAAGGCTACCGGCAAAGAGTAAAGTTTGCTTTTTCATGTTTTGTAGGAATTGAAAGCGAATAATAGTTGTCTGAAAAATATTTAGAGGCTGATGCGCACCTTGCCGTAGAAAGCGCGCCCCGCCTTCTGGAGGCTGAAGTTGTCGTAGAGTTTCTCGTTGGTAAAGTTGCGGCATTCCAGCGAGAAGTTGAAGCGCCCGCTCTTCACGCTGTACGTCAGCGTCAGGTTGTGGGCAAACTGTGTCGGCACGACGCTTTTGGTCGACGGGTCGCCCAGGACTTCGGAATAGAGGGGGAAGCTGTGGACGAAGAGGTTGTCGTACGTCAGCGTCAGGCGGTTGTCTGGTGCGAAGAGGCCCGGCCAGTGGAGCGTCACGTCCATGTTTGCGAAACGGTAAGGCAGGTTCGGCATGCGGGCCCCGTAGGTCATGCTCGCCTGGGCCGTATTGCCGCCGACGGTCTTCACATTGTCGCGCACGTCCATCTGCGTATAGTTGGCCCCGACACTACCCCACTGCCCGTAAGTGTAGCGGGCCGAGAGGTTGTACCCCTTCGTCTTCACCTTGCCGTGGTTCTCGTAGGACGCGTAAGTACGGTTGCCACTGTAAGTGCCTATGCTGCGCTGGATGTAGTCCTTCGTGTCGCGGTAGACGAGGCTGCCCTCGGCGTAGAGACCGTGTTTCCCCCAACGGCCCGAATAGCTCAGGTTGAAGTTGAGGTTGTCGCTCTTTTCCGGCTTCAGGCCGATTTGCCCCAGCTCCAGGTCCTCGTCGCCAAAGAGCTCGTCCGTGGTCGGCAGGCGGTAGGCCCGTTCGTACGAGAGCTTCACCTGTACGCCCTTCAGCGGGAAGTAGGTGCCCGCGGCACCGTAGCCCAGGGCGCTCACCTTCTTCGTCAGGCGCTCGTAGTTATCCGTGCCGCTGTCCGACGTCGAGACGGGGCCCGAGTTGTGCTGGTTGTAATACTTCCCGAAGGCGGTGATGTTCCACACCCCGGAGGGCACGAAGCGGTAAGCAAGGCCGGTGATGTTCTTGCGCGTCTTCTTGTCGATGGCATTGGCCTCGCTCGAACTGCCGCTGGCGCCGAAGGCCTCCTGATTCTTGCGGCGGAACGTGTTGACCACGTGGCTCAGCGTGAACATATGCTTCTGGCCCAAGCGATAGTTGACCGTGGCCGTGGCATTCCAGTTGTCGTTGTCGGAATACGTATCCTGGTACGACTGCTCGCCGACCTGTCCCTTCATGTAGAGGCTCTCGCCCAGCCAGTTGTACCGGTAGGTCGCGGTGTCCACGTTGTGCGTGCGGTTGGCGTTATAGTTGACCGTGGCCGCTACGTCCAGCCCGCGCGTCAGCAGGTTGCGTTTGCGGTACTCCAGTGAGGGCATGAACGAGTGCCCTTGCTTGAATTTCTGGCCGAAGACCACTTTCTGGATGACGCCGTTCTGTATCTCCTGATAGAAGTGCGTGTAGCCGAAGCCCAGGACCAGGCGGTCGGCAAACGGGCGGTTGACGAAGCCCACCTTGCCGAACACCGCCTCGTTGTGGTACGTGTCGTGGAAGCGCTTGACGTGTTCCGTCTGCGTGGCGTCGAGCGACGTGTTGCCGTCCGGCAGGAAATGCTCCACCGGGGTGTCGATGTAGTAGTTGTTGTCCGAGTAATTCTGGAAGGCATTGACCTCGTACATCAGTCCGTTGCGGAACGTCTGGCCGAAGTTCACGTAGGACTTGTGCGTATTGAACGAGCCATAAGAATAAGAGGCGTCGAGGTGCCACTTACGCGGGTGCTGGTTCGTGACAATGTTCACCACGCCGCCCAGAGCGTCCGTGCCGAACCCGACGGGCACCACGCCGCGGTAAACTTCAATGCGTTCGGCGTAGTTTACCGGGATGTTGTTCAGCCCGAAGCCGGCGCCCACGCCCTCCTGGGACACGCCGTCGATGAATATTTTCACGTGTTTGCCGCTAAAGCCGTCCATCATGAACTGCATGTCCGACCCCACGCCGCCCGACTCGCGCAACTTCAGGCCCGGCGCCTTGGCCAGCACGTCACTCAGGTTTTGCGTCGTGTTATGGAGTGTCGAAGCGTCGATAGCCACAGCGTTGAAGGCCGAGCGTTGCACGCGGTTGACGGCGCCGGTCGTGACGACGGCCTCGCCGAGTTGCTGCTCGTTGGTGCCGAGGCGGAGGTTGAGCTTCGTACGCTGGCCCGCCCGGAGCTCCACGGTCTGCTGCTGCCCTTTATAACCCGTGGCCGTGACAATGAGCTCGTAGCGGCCGGCCGGGGCCTGCAGGTGATAGATGCCGTTCTCGTTGGTCGTCGTACGGTATTTCGTTCCCTTCAGGTAAACCGTGGCGTACATGACGGCACCTTCGCCCGCTGCCAGCACTTTCCCCGACAGATGGGCCAGCCGCTCCGTTTGCGCTGCGGCAGGCGTCAGGGCCAGCAGGAATATGGTGAACCAAAGGATAAGTTTTTGTGTTGCGTTCATGCTTAGTTGATTAAAAATATGTACTTAAAGATTTCGGACTGCAAAGTTCGGAAGCCGGACGCGACCTTGCAATCGCTATTTCAGGGTATAAAACTTAAATCTGTACAGTATTCGTTTGCTAATATTAAGTAATATTCGCCAGGATGCAAGAAACCGGCCCTGTTTGAACCTATTTTCCCCAACCGTCCCGCATTTTCCCGCCGTTGCGCCGCCTGAGAAAGCGTACTGAAGCCGTACCCCGAGAGCCGGCGAAAAGGACGTGCGCGCCCCGCGGCCGGACGGACTGCCGCGCACGCCTACGCCGACATCGCACATCACGGTCGCCGGCAACACGCGGCCGGTTTCCGTGAACACGGGCCTTAGCCCCGTACGAACGGGCCCTATCCCCGTAAAAACTGGCCTTGGCCCCGCCGGCACGCCCCTGACGCGGCGCCCCGACGCGAAAGGCGCACCCGCTGCGGGCACCGTGCAAATCCTCCCCATGATGGGGTAAAAACAGACAGTGCTACGCCATATGTCGCGATTTCTTTCTAAATTTGCCAGACATTCTATGCAAACCAGTCATACGATAGGACATGAAAGAAAGAAGCGACAGCGTCGTGATAATTCCGACGTACAACGAGAAGGAAAATATAGAGAACATCCTCCGCGCGGTATTCGCGTTGGAGCACGGATTCGACGTGCTGGTCATTGACGACGGGTCGCCCGACGGGACGGCGGACATCGTGAAACGCCTCATGGCCGACGAATTTGCCGGACGGCTCCACCTGCTGGAGCGCAAGGGCAAGCTGGGCCTCGGCACGGCCTACATCGCCGGATTCAAGTGGGCCCTGGAGCACACGTACGAATACATCTTCGAGATGGACGCGGACTTCAGCCACGACCCGGCCGACGTGCCCCGCCTCTATGCGGCCTGCGCCGAGGAAGGGGCCGACGTGGCCGTCGGCTCGCGCTACGTCTCCGGGGTCAACGTGGTGAACTGGCCCATGGGGCGCGTCTTGATGAGCTACTACGCCTCGAAGTACGTGCGCCTCGTGACGGGCCTCCCGGTCCACGACACGACGGCCGGATTCAAGTGCTACCGCCGACGCGTACTGGAGACCATCGACCTCGACGCCATCCGCTTCAAAGGCTATGCCTTCCAGATTGAAATGAAATTCACCGCCTACAAGCTGGGATTCAAGATAAAGGAAGTCCCCGTCATCTTCGTGAACCGCCGCCTGGGGACGAGCAAAATGAGCGGCGGCATCTTCGGCGAAGCCCTGTTCGGCGTGATACGCCTGCGCCTGGCGGCCCTCTTCGGAAAAATCAAGCCTCGCGCAGGTGCCGCCCCGCGCGCCTGACGGCTGGACATACACCTTATTCTATATAACTATCGGCGACGGGGCCTGACCGGCCATCCCGCCGCCTAAAAACACAAACAACCCAAACGCTGACGACTATGCACAAGCGTACGCTCCTCCACCGTGCGACCCTGGTGAACGAAGGCCGCATATTCAAAGGTTCCGTTCTCATAGAGGACGACCACATTGAAGAAATCACCGAAGGCGACGAGGCCTTGCCCCACATCCCGGCCGATACCGTTGTCGACGCCTCCGGCTGTTACCTGTTGCCCGGGGTGATTGACGAACACGTCCACTTCAGAGACCCGGGCTTTCCGCATAAGGCCGACTGGACGACGGAAAGCCGCGCGGCCGCCGCGGGCGGGGTGACGACGGTGTTCGACATGCCCAATACGAACCCCCAGACCACTACGGCCGCCGCCGTGCGGGCCAAGCTGGACCTTGCCGCCGGGCGGAGCGTGGTGAACTATGGCGTGTTCATCGGCGCCACGAACGAGAACGCAGAGGAACTGGCCCACGTGGACCGGCGCAAGGTGTGCGGCATCAAACTCTTTATGGGCGCTTCGACCGGCAATATGCTGGTGGACGACGACGCGGCGCTCGAGCGCCTCTTCGAGCAGGCCCGTCTGCCCATCATGGCACACTGTGAGGACTCGCACCGCATCGCGGAGGAGCTGGCAGCCTGCCAGCAGACCGAGGGCCCGGACCCCGACGTACACTTCCACTCCCGGATACGTTCGGCCGAGGCCTGCTACGCTTCGACGGAACGGGCCGTCACCCTGGCGCGTAAGCACGGCGCGCGGCTGCACGTGGCCCACGTCTCGACGGCTCGCGAGCTGTCGCTCTTCACACCGGGCGACGCCCGCATCACTGCCGAGGCTTGCCTGCCCCACCTGCTCTTTTGCGACGAGGACTATGCCCGCCTGGGCAGCCGCATCAAGTGTAACCCCTCCGTCAAGACGGCGGCCGACCGCGCCGCGCTGCGTCAGGCGCTCAACGATGGGCGCATCGCGACCGTGGCGACCGATCACGCGCCCCATACGCTGACGGAGAAGCAGGGCGATGCGGCGAGCGCCGCCTCGGGCATGCCGATGGTGCAGTTCTCGTTGGTGGCCATGCTGGGACTGGTGGACGAGGGCGTACTGACCCTGCCGCGCCTGGTGGAACTGATGTGCCACGCACCGGCCCGCCTCTTCAGCGTGGAGAGCCGCGGCTACCTGCGCGAGGGATACAAGGCCGACCTGGTCCTCGTACGCCCGCACACACCGTGGACGTTGACGCCCAACAACATAGAGAGCCGCTGCAACTGGAGCCCGTTGGAGGGCCGCACGTTCAAGTGGCGCGTCGAGAAGACCTACTGCAACGGTTTCCTGCTCTACAACCAGGGGCACGTGACCGACGAATGCTTCCGCGGCGAACCCGTCACCTTCGACCGATGACGCAGGATGTGACCTACGGGGCGGCAGAGCTGCGCCCCTACATCAATTGGATTTATTTCTTCCATGCCTGGGGCTTTGCGCCGCGCTATGCGGGCATCGCTTCCGTGCATGACTGTCCGGCCTGCCGCCAGGCGTGGGTGGAACGTTTCGAGCCCGCCGACCGCGAAGCCGCCCGGGCCGCGCTGCGCCTCTACGCCGACGCCGACGCCCGGCTGCGCGAGTGGGGAACAGACCAGGCCGCGCGGGGACGCTTCGGCCTCTACGCGGCGCGAAGCGAGGGCGACGACGTCTGCATCCGGACGGACGACGGCGCTGTCGTAGTGCTGCCCTTCCTGCGCCAGCAGCGGACGGTGCGGCCCGGCGAGCCGTGCCTTTGCTGGGCAGACTTCATCAGCCCGCAGCCGGCCGCAAAAGACAGCGGCCCTTATCCCGTGGCCCACACCCTGGGCCTTTTTGTTACGGCCGCAACGCCCGAGCCGGAGCGGGACCGGGCGACGGACGACTACGGCAGTATGCTGGTCCAGACGCTCTCTGACCGCCTGGCCGAAGCCGCTGCCGAGAAAATGCACGAACGGGTGAGGCGCCACGACTGGGGTTACGCGGCCGACGAGGCCTGTACGCCGGCCGAGCTCTTTGCCGAAAAATATCAGGGCCGCAGGCCCGCTGTCGGCTATCCCTCACTGCCGGACCAGAGCCTTATTTTCCTGATGGACCGGGTGCTGGATTTTTCAAAGGCGGGTATTTCCCTGACCGAGACGGGCATGATGCGTCCGCACGCCGCCGTGGCCGGGCTGTTCGTGGCCCATCCCGCGGCGCGCCACTTCAGTATCGGCCCCATCGACGACCGGCAGCTGGCGGACTACGCCCGGCGGCGGGGCTTGCCCGCTACGGACCTCCGCCGCTACCTGGCGGGCAATCTGCGATGAACTTAACTTCAACCTTATGATATTACGCATCCTGTTTTTCCTGGCCGTTCTGCTTCTGCTGCCCTTATGGGCCATCGACCGCATGTACCTGCGCCGTCGGTTGAGCCGTAAGTGGCGGCTGGTCTGCGCCTTGCCCAACGTGCTGCTGCTCCTGGGACTGACGTTGCTGGCTATTAACGAAAGCTACTCCGCCTGGGCCGACCAGAGCAAGGGCCTGTTGCTCTGCTGGGCCATAGCCTTCTCGAGCGCCGAAATCGTAGTGGCGCTGCTGCTGGCCCTGTCGCTCCCGCTGCACCGCTGGCCCAAGGTGGCCCGGGCGGTACGCGGCCTGGCTTGGGGCTGCGGCGCCGCGCTCTTTGTGGCGTCGGTCTACGGATTCACCCAGGGCTATCGCCGCCTGGTCGTACGCGAGCACGTTTACGCCTCGGCCCGCCTGCCCCGCGCCTTCGACGGCTACCGCGTAGTCCAGTTGTCCGACCTGCACCTCGGCACGCTGCGGGCACACCCCGAGGTGGTGCAGCGCATCGTAGACTCCGTCCAAGCCTGCCGCCCGGACCTGATTGTCTTTACCGGCGACCTGGTGAACTACCGTGCCGACGAGGTGGAGCCGTTCGTTGCCCAGCTGCGGCGCCTCCAGGCCTCCGACGGCGTTGTCTCGGTGATGGGAAACCACGACTATGCCCAATACTTTGCCTGGCCTACGTCCGCCGACAGCGTGGCAGACATCCGCCGGCTGCACGCTTACCACCGGGCGGCGGGCTGGCACCTGCTGCTCAACGACCATATCGTGCTGCACCGGGGCACAGACAGCATCGCCATTGTCGGTGTGGAAAACGACGGCTTGCCGCCTTTCCCGGCCCTGGCCGACTTGCCCCGGGCGTTGCGCGGCCTGGGGCCGGACTGCTTCAAGTTGCTCCTCTCCCACGACCCTACTCACTGGCGCCGCGCCGTGCTCCCCGAGACGGACGTCGACCTGACGCTCTCCGGACACACCCACGGCATGCAGTTCAAGGTGGGGAGCTTCTCGCCAGCGGAATGGTTCTACGCGGAATGGGGCGGCGCCTACCGCGAACGCGGCCGTGAGCTCTACGTCAGCCTCGGTACGGGCGAAGTGCTGCTGCCTTTCCGCCTCGGCGCGTGGCCAGAAATTAATGTGATTACCCTAAAAACCCAACCATGAGACTACTTTACAGAATCTACCAGCTCTGCATCGCCTTGCCCGTCGGCCTGGTGCTGACGGTGCTGACGGCATTGGTCACCATTGCCGGCTGCTTCCTGGGCAGCGCCCACTTCTGGGGCTACTATCCCGGCAAGTTATGGTCGTGGAGCATCTGCCGACTGTTGCTGCTGCCCGTAAACGTGAAGGGACGGGAAAATATCGACCACCGTCAGAGCTACGTTTTCGTGTGCAACCACCAAGGGCCCATGGACATCTTCCTTATTTACGGTTTCCTCGGGCGTAACTTCAAGTGGATGATGAAAAAGGCCCTGCGGCGCATCTTCTTAGTGGGCTACGCCTGCGAAAAGGCCCACCACATCTACGTGGACAAGTCCGGGCCGAAGAAGATACAGGAAACCATCGACCATGCCAGGAAGACGCTCCAGGGCGGTACGTCGCTCGTCGTCTTCCCCGAAGGGTCGCGCACCTACACCGGTCACATGGGCGTCTTCCGCAAGGGGGCGTTCCAACTGGCCGACGAGTTGCAGCTGCCGGTCGTACCGATTACCATCAACGGGTCGTTCGACGTGTTGCCGCGCACGGCGGGCTTTAACTTCGTCCACTGGCATCCCATGCAGCTCATCATTCATCAGCCCATCCTGCCCTCGGGCCACGGGCCGGAGGATATTCGCCACACGATGGACGAGGCTTATCGCGTCATCATGAACGACCTCCCGAAAAAATATCAGGGTTACGTGAAAAACGAGGACCAGTAAACCGGCCGACAATGGTAACACTCTACCTGGTCCGACACGGACAGACGGACGCAAACCTGGCCGGCATCCTACAAGGCCACATGGACAACCCGATGAACGCGGCCGGCGTCCGCCAGGCCGAGGAGCTGCGCGACCGCCTGGTGGCGGAGGGCTTCCGGGCCGACGTCCTGCTGGCCAGCGACCTGCGGCGCACGGCCGAGATGGCGGCGATTCTCAACGCCGGTCTGGGCCTGCCGCTACGGCTGACGGCGCGGTTGCGCGAACGCGACTGGGGCGAGCTGACCGGACGGGTGGCCGCGAAAACCGACCTGAGCCAGTTCCCCGCGTCGGTCGAGACGGTGGAAGCGATGGAGGCCCGGGCGTCCGGCTTTCTGGAGCAGCTCTGCCGCGACTACGACGGCCGGCGCGTGCTGGCGGTGACGCACGGCCTCTTTGCCCGCTGCCTTCAAGGCGTCCTGGCGGGCAAGCGCATCCGCGAGATTCCGCCGATGGGAAACGGCGAACTGCGGCGCGTGGAAGTCTGCTGCCCGCCGTCAGGACAGTGCAGCCGGCCGGCCGAAAGCGGCGCAGCGGACCACTGACCGGAACCCGAACCTCCGGCAGCGGTGCGGCGGTCCGGAAACCCGACGCAGCCGCCCGAGCGGCAAGTTCCGTCGGCCGCCTGCCTGTGGGGGCAATTCCCCGGCTAAGCAGACGAAACACGGGGCTAAGGCCAGTTTTTACGGGAATAGGCCCAGTTTTTACGGGGATAGGGCGCGTAGCGCGGCGCCTTAGCCCCGTCGTTGTGTTGACAGGGCACGGCCTTCCCCCTAAAGGGCGAAAGCCCGGCGCGAAGCAGACGGTGCCCCGCATTCCAGGTGCCGAAAAAAGACAGACCGGAAAACTTCGCTTTTGCTTGCCCTGCCGCCCTTCTTTTCTTATCTTTGCTGACCAAAAGAGTAAGCCAATGGACAATTACCTTGTTTCAGCGCGCAAATACCGCCCCGCCACGTTCGACAGCGTAGTGGGTCAGCAGGCATTGACTACCACGCTGAAAAATGCCATAGCCTCGGGAAAGCTGGCACACGCTTACCTGTTCTGCGGGCCCAGGGGGGTCGGCAAGACGACGTGTGCCCGTATCTTCGCCAAGACCATCAATTGCCTCCACCCCAACGAGCACGGCGAAGCCTGCAACGAGTGCGAAAGCTGCCGCGCCTTCAACGAGGGACGAAGCTACAACATCCACGAGCTCGATGCGGCCTCGAACAATTCAGTCGAGGACATCCGCCAACTGATAGAGCAGGTGCAGATTCCGCCCCAAGTCGGACGCTACAAGGTCTTTATCATCGACGAGGTCCACATGCTTTCCACGGCGGCGTTCAATGCTTTCCTGAAAACGCTGGAGGAGCCCCCTGCCCACGCCATCTTTATCCTGGCCACGACGGAGAAGCACAAGATTCTCCCGACCATTCTGAGCCGCTGCCAGATCTACGACTTCAACCGGATGGAAGTAGCGGACATCGTCGGCCACCTGAAACGTGTGGCCGAGGCCGAGCACGTCGGTTACGAGGAAGAGGCCCTGGGCATCATTGCCCGTAAGGCAGACGGCGGCATGCGTGACGCCCTATCCATTTTCGACCAGGTCAACAGTTTTTCCGGTGGGAACATCACTTACGCCAAAGTCATCGAGGACCTCAACCTACTGGACGACGATTATTACTTCAAGATTACGGACCAGCTGCTGAAGCCGGACATCTCCGGCGCCCTGCTCACGCTCAACGAGGTCCTTTCCAAAGGTTTCGAGGCGCACAACTTCGTCAGCGGCCTTTCTTCCCATTTCCGCAACCTCCTCGTTGCGCACGACGCCGCTACGCTCCCGCTGCTCGAGGCCGTTGCCGCCACCCGGCAACGCTACCAGGAACAGGCCGCGCGCTGCCGCCCGGCGTTCCTCTACAAGGCGCTGAAGCGCTGCAACGACTGCGACCTGAACTACCGAACCAGCCGCAACAAGCGGCTCCTGGTGGAGCTCACGCTCATCGAGATAGCGCAGTCGGCGGGCGACGACGACGAAAGCTGTGGGCTTGGCCCTACGAAGCAACTTAAACCCCTCTTCAAACAAACCGGCAGCCAGCCTGCCGCCCACGTAACCCCACAGCCGCGTCCCCAGTCCGTGCCGCCGCAGGTTGCGGCCCCCGCGGCGCCGCAACCTATTGCCCCCGCCCCGGCGGAACGCCCGCAGGCTTCCGCCCCCAAGGCTCCGGCCCCGCCCAAGGCGACAGCGGCCAAGCCGTTACAGAAAGTCACCAAGACCCTCTCCATCCACCTCAACCGGGCTACGGAGGAGACCGCCCCCGAGCAGGAAAAGGAACAGGCCAACACGGTCGAGAGCGAGAATCCGTTTGAACTGAACGACCTCTACTATCAATGGTACCGCTATGCCAACGAATTGCCGAAGGAGCAAAGCGCCATGGCGGGACGGCTCAAGAACATGGAGCCCGTCATCAAGGACAACTGGGTGGTGGAAGTAGCGGTGGAAAACCAGCAGGTGCTCCACTACCTGGAAGGACTGCGGGAGAGCCTCCAGGACTACCTGCGCCAGCACCTGCGCAACGGGAAAATCACCGTGCAGGCACGCCTGACGCAATCGACCGAGAAGAAGCGCGCCTACAGCCGCCAGGAGCAGTACGCGCAAATGCTCCAGCACAGCGAGGCCCTGGCCAACCTGGCCGCGGCGCTCAAGCTGGAACTCTCATAACTCCGATAATTCACATCTTCAATATCCGAAAACCCAACACGCAATGGAACAGAAGTCCCACAAGTATGTATGCGTAGCCTACGAGCTTTACGCCGACAACGAGAAAGGCATCCACGAACTCATCGAAAAGGCCCCGGCCGAACATCCCTTCCAGTTCATCTCCGAAATGGGTATTACGCTCGACGCTTTCGAGCAGAAAATTTTAGCGCTCCAGCAGGGCGATACCTTCGACTTTACGCTCCCCGTCGACGAGGCCTATGGCCCTTACATGGAGGAGCACGTTCTGGACCTCGACAAGCAGGTCTTTTCCGTCAACGGCCGTTTCGATAAAGAGACCATCTATCCGGGCAACGTCATTCCCCTGGTCAACGAAGACGGCAACCGCTTCCAGGGCCTCATCCTCGAAGTGAAGGAGGACAAGGTCGTAGTCGACCTGAACCACCCCCTGGCCGGCAAGGACCTGCACTTCCGCGGCTCGGTAGTGACCCTGCGCGACGCCACCGACGCCGAGGTCCAGGGCATGCTCAACATGATGAACCACGAAGGCTGTGACTGCGGCTGCGACGACTGCGGCGGAGGCTGCGGAGGCGGACACTGCCACGACCACGAAGGAGAGGGCGGACACCACGACCACTGCTGCCACGAGCACAAGGGAGAAGGCGAAGGCCACGACCACTGCTGCGGCGGACACGGCGGCAACGGCTGCTGCCACCACTCGTAATCCCCGATTCCACTCCCCTTAAAACTCCACATCCATGAATACTTTCGGCCACCTGCTGCGGCTCACCTCGTTCGGCGAAAGCCACGGTCCGTGCATCGGGGGCGTACTCGACGGATTTCCGGCAGGCATCCCCATCGACCTCGACTTCCTGCAGCACGAAATGGAACGGCGCCGCCCCGGACAGAGCGCCCTGACCACGCCGCGCAAAGAGTCCGACAAGGTCGAGCTCCTGTCCGGCGTGTTCAACGGCCAGTCCACGGGCTGCCCCATCGGCTTCGTCGTCCGCAACGAACAGGCCCACTCGAGCGACTACGACAACCTGCGCGACGTGTTCCGGCCCAGCCACGCAGACTATACTTACTTCTGTAAATACGGCCTGCGCGACCACCGCGGGGGCGGCCGCTCGTCGGCACGCGAAACGGCGGTGCGCTGCGTGGGCGGTGCCCTGGCCAAGATGGCCCTGCGCCAGCTGGGCATACAAGTGACGGCCTACACCTCCCAGGTGGGGGACATCGCCCTGCCCTACGGCTACGACCACTACGACCTCAGCCTCGCGGAGACCAATCCGGTGCGCTGCCCCGACCCCGTACTGGCCGAACGGATGGCCCGCCTCATCGGCGACGTGAAGCGAGAGGGCGACACCGTCGGCGGTATCGTGACGGGCCTGGTGCACGGTTGCCCTCCGGGCTTGGGCGAGCCCGTTTTCGGCAAGCTGCATGCGGCGCTGGGCGAGGCCATGCTCAGCATCAACGCCGCCAAAGGCTTTGAATACGGCGAAGGCTTTGCCGGCGTCGCGGCCAAGGGGAGCGAGCAGAACGACACGTTCCTGCCCGACGGGAACGGAGGCGTCCGCACCGCCACCAATCACAGCGGCGGCATCCAGGGCGGCATCAGCAACGGCAACGACATCTACTTCCGCGTAGCCTTTAAGCCGGTGGCCACCCTTTTACGAGAGCAGCCCACCGTCAACGCCCGGGGCGAAGCCGTCGTGCTCAAAGCGCGCGGCCGACACGACCCCTGCGTCGTCCCCCGCGCCGTCCCCGTCGTAGAAGCCATGGCCGCGCTGGTAATTCTGGACTTTTACCTCCTCGACAAGGCCTCGAAATGTTAAAAACAAGGCTTTCGCTAAAAAAATTCAGGATTTTTCTTGCTTGGGACTATCCGATTGCATATATTCGCACCATGAAGTTGTCGCGATGATAACGCAGTAAATAGTTTAGTTAAGTCTAGTTTAGTTTTTGTGTTGGTTAATGGAGGCCCGTAGTGACGCTGGCCTCCATTAATTTTTTGCAGGCGCCACGCGGCCGCTCCGCGCCGCTGGCTGTCCAGTGCGGCGCGCTGCGATGCCGGTGATGCGTACAGACGTCCGTACGGGGCTCCCTCCCGCCCCGCCTGATGGGGCGCCGCCGGCTGTCCCGCTTTTTCCGCCCATAGGTTCGGCAACAACGGGCCTTAGCCCCGTTCGCACGGGAATAGGCCCAGTTTTTACGGGGCTAAGGCCCGTGCCGCGGCCCACCGGCCCGGGGGCTTCGGGGCGTCCCGGTACGCCGCGTTCCACAGGCGCCGCCGGACCGGGGCAAATGCTGCCGCGCCGTTTTGCCGTCTCCGGAAAAACCGCTACCTTTGCGGAGACGGCTGAAATTATGAATCAGGAAATCATCCGCTTTGTGAAATACGGTTTCGTAGGCGTACTCAACACGGCCATTACGTTCTTTTCGTTCATGGCCCTGCGCGCTGCAGACTGCAACCTGGACGCGGCCAACTTCATCAGTTTCGCCCTGGGCATGTGCAACAGTTTTGCGCTCAACAAAGTATGGGTGTTCCGCCGCCGCGGCACGCGCTGGCTGGCCGAAGCCGCCTGGTTTCTGGGCGGAGCGTTGCTCTGCTGGGGCCTCCAGTGGCTCGTGTTCCGCGGCGCCTTGCTGCTGTGGAGCGAATGGTGGGCCCAGCTGGTCGGCATGGCTGCCTACACGGTGTTCAACTACCTGTTCAATCGCTTCGTCACCTTCCGCAGACGTTCCTAAGCCGCCCGAAAAAATACATATTCCTCACCATATGAAAAAACTCCTTTCTCTCCCGCCCCACGTAGTGGACTGCTTCCACTCCCTGATGCAAGTCCCGCGCTCCGAATATTTCTGCACCTCGGACCCCGTGGGGCACAAGCTGGGCTCGGGCGGCGGCACCGTCTGGCTCCTCGAGTCGTGCCGCCAGGCCGAAGCGCCGGACGTGGCCTTCAGCGAGTGGCTGGGCCGCGAGCCGCGCATTCTGCTCCACGCCGGCGGCCAAAGCCGGCGCCTGCCGGCCTACGCCCCTTGCGGTAAGGTGCTCACGCCGTTCCCCGTGTTCCGTTGGGCGCGGGGGCAGCGCATCGACCAGCACCTGCTGGACCTGCAGCTGCCGCTCTATGAACGCATCATGCACAAGGCGCCGGCTTCGCTCCGCACGTTGATTGCCAGCGGCGACGTCTATCTCCGCACCACGGAACCGCTTCAGGACATCCCCGAGGCCGACGTCGTCTGCTACGGCCTTTGGGCCACGCCCGAACAAATCTCGCACCACGGCGTCTTCATGATTCGCCGTGACCGCCCGGGCGAGCTGGACTTCATGCTGCAAAAGCCCAGCCTCGAAACGCAATCGGCCTACCAGTCCACGCACTTCTCCCTGATGGACATCGGCGTATGGCTGCTCTCGGACCGCGCAGTCCTGGCTCTGCGCCGCCAATGCGACGCAGCCCCGGGCGGCAACTACGACCTCTACGCGCAGTTCGGCTGCGCCCTGGGCAGCCATCCGTCGCAACCGGACGAAGAGATAGGGCGCCTCAGCGTAGCCATCCTGCCCCTGCCCGGCGGCGAATTTTACCACTTCGGCACCACGGAGGACATGCTCCACTCCTCCATCGAACTGCAAAACCTCGTCAAGGACCAACGCTTTATCATTCAGAAAAATGTAAAACGCCAACCGTCCTTCTTCATACAGAACGCCCACCTGGCCAACCGGCCGACGACCGCCAACACGCACGTTTGGATTGAGAACGCCTGGATGGGCGAGGGCTGGCACTATGCCTCGCACCACATCATTACGGGCGTGCCCGTCAACGACTGGTCCGTCCGTTTGCCCGAAGGGGCCTGCGTCGACGTGGTGCCTGTGGGCGAACAGCAATACGCCCTGCGTCCCTACGGCTACTACGACGCCTTCCGCGGCGCCGTGGCCGACGAGGGCACGACCTACCTGAACCGCCCGGTGGCCCAGTGGCTCCAGGCCCACGGCATAGCCCCCGAGGCGCTGGGACCGACCGACGACCTCCAGTCGGCCCGCCTCTTCCCCGTCTTCAGTTCGGTCGAGGAGATGGGCCAGTGGCTCAACTGGATGCTCGACGCCGCGCCCGACGCCACACTGGGCGCCCGGTGGACGGCCCTGCCCCGCCGCTCCGCCGAAGAGTTGTCCGAACAGGCCAACCTGTCCCGCCTCTTCGCGCAACGCCAGGAGCGGGCCGTGGAAATATTGCCCAAGCTGGCGGCCAACTGGACGAAAAGCATCTTCTACCAGGTGGACCTGAAGGACATGGCCGCCCACTTTGCCCGCCACCGCCTGGCCCTGCCGGCGCCGCTGCCCGAGGACGCGCCGCTACTCACCCGCATCCACGACGCGATGTTCCGGGCCGAGGCCGAACGTTGCGCGGACCACGCCGAAACGGCCCGCCACTTCGCCGACCGGGCCTTCGGCCTGCTGCGCGAGGGCCTCACGGCCGACGCCCTGCGCCACAAGTGCCGGCCGCAGATGACGACCTGCGCGGACCAGATTGTCTGGGGCCGCAGCCCGGTGCGCATCGACCTGGCCGGCGGCTGGACGGACACGCCGCCCTACTGCCTCATCAACGGCGGTAACGTGGTGAACGCCGCCATAGAACTCAACGGGCAGCCGCCCTTGCAGGTCTACGTGAAACCCTGTCGCGATCCGGTCATCATCTGTCGGTCGATTGACCTCGGCGCCATGGAGCGCATCGAGACCTACGACGAGCTGCAACGCTACGTGGCCGTGGGCTCCCCCTTCTCCATCCCGAAGGCCGCCCTCTGCCTCTGCGGTTTCGCGCCCCAGTTCTCGGCCGAAACCTATGCTTCGCTCCGCCAACAGCTTGAGGCCTTCGGGTCGGGCATCGAAATCACGCTGCTGTCGGCCGTACCGGCCGGATCGGGCCTCGGCACGAGCTCCATCCTTTCCGCCACGGTGCTCGGCGCACTCTCGGACTTCTGCGGACTGGGCTGGGACCGCAACGCCATCTGCAACCGCACGCTCGTGCTCGAACAGTTGCTCACGACGGGCGGCGGCTGGCAAGACCAGTACGGCGGCGTGCTCCACGGCGTGAAACTGCTCCAGACGACAAGCGGATTCGCGCAGAACGCCGTGACCCGCTGGCTGCCGGAGACGCTCTTTACCAACGCGGATTTCCGCCCTTGCCACCTGCTTTACTACACAGGCGTGACGCGCACGGCCAAGCACATCCTGACGGAAATCGTCAGGGGCATGTTCCTCAACGCTACGAAGCATCTGGACTTGCTCGAACAGATGAAGCAGCACGCCCTGTCGCTCTTCGACGTCGTACAGCGGGGCAACTGGGAACGCTACGGACAGCTGGTCCGCGAAACGTGGGAACAGAACAAGGCCCTCGACGCGGGGACAAACCCTCCGATCATCGAAGAGCTGTGCCGCCGCGTGGACGACTACTGCCTGGGCTACAAGCTGCCCGGTGCGGGCGGCGGCGGCTTCATGTACATGGTGGCCAAAGACGCACAGGCGGCGCTGCGCATCCGCGAGGAACTTACGGAACGCCCGCTGGCGCCCAACGCCCGCTTCGTGGAGCTGTCGCTTTCGGACCAGGGCCTGCAGGTCAGCCGCTCGTAAGCGCTGCCGGCAGCCCCCGGGCCCGGAGCTGCGAGCCCGGGGCCAAGGGGTTCGACATTATCCCGTCAAAAGAACGGGGACAGACTGAGCATGAACTCATTCTGTCCCCGTTTTCCTTTCATACGTCCCGGCCACGGCGCGGCCCGGTCCGGCCTATGTTCCGACACTCTCCGGAACGGGCCTGCTACGGGCCGGACTATTGCTGACGCTGATACTCCAACGTCAAGTCGCCCCGCTTCAGCGTGAGCTTATCGGCCGTCAGTTCCACAATATCCAGCGTGTCGCTGAAAGCAATGGTCTGTCCGTTGCCAATGCTTTTCCCGTTCAGAATCAAGCGGTCGCCGTCGCGCTGCCAGGTTTCGTACTGCAACGTAGCCATGGAAACGGACGACGCCTTACCGTCCTCGGTCAGCACAAAGCCCTGCGTCATGTTCTCCATACCCGGAACGGGCTGCACCCAGGTCCCCTCGATTTTCTCTTTAGCACAAGCGGCAAAAATCACAGCCGCACCAGCCAGGGCAATAGTGCCCAGCATTTTTTCAACTCTTCTCATGGTAGTAATTTCCTTTTTATTGGTTTTGAACATAGGTGGCGAGAAACGGGCCCCCAGCGGGAGCCGCAGCAAAACAGGCTTCGTACGACCCGGGCGTGAAAGGCGGGCGGCTGTCCAAGCAGGAAACCGCATTTCCCTTCGTTCGTCCGTGCCGCGCTCTATTTTCAGCAAACAAAAATAGTGAGAAAAAGGATAGTGGCCCGCGGCGCCTACTCCTTTTATATATTTTTGACGCAGGGCCGACCGGCGCACGCTCCCTTCCGCCCGTTCCGCAAAACGGGACGCCGTGAAGCCAGGCGCCGCTCCCGGTCGCCGCCGACGCCCGAAGTAGGCCGGATATATTGCAAAATATTGGGTAAATGCGTAGAAAATCGTAACTTTGCCGTGCTTCCCTTCTACGGGGAAGAATACCAGGCATGAAAACCAAACTACTGCTTACCATAGGGAGCGGGCTTTGCTCCCTGGCTACACTCTGCGGCGCCACGCCGCCCGCAACAGGCGCTGACGAAGTGACCGTAGCCGTCTTTTCCATCAACGACTTCCACGGCGCTTTTGTCAAAGACGCGCGGAAAGACATCCCCGGGGCCCCTGCGCTCTGGCAAACGCTCGACTCGCTCAAGAAGGTTTACCCTTACCACGTGACCGTGGCGGCGGGCGACAACTTCGGGGGCAGCTATTTCTACCAGGCGACCCGTGGCGCCTTGCTGCCGGTCCTGCTCAACGACCTCGGCATCCGGCTCTCGGCCATCGGGAACCATGAGTTTGACGACGGTCAGGCGGCCCTCGCCGCCAAATGGGCGGACGAGCCGCTACGGCCCCGGGGCTGGCAGCTGAATTACGTTTGCGCCAACGTCCGTGACAATTCCGGCAAGGTCCCGGAGTTTGCCCAGCCCTTCGCCACCCAGAGCGTACAACTCAGCAAGGACAAAACGCTGAAAGTAGCCTTCGTGGGACTGCTCACCTCGACGACGCCCCTGCAAGCAAGCGCGTCGAAACTGAAAGGCCTCACCTTTGACGGACAATATACCCGCGTCCTCGACAGCCTGAAAGCGCTGCCCGAATTTTCAGAGGTACGCGACGCGCAGATACGCCTGCTCCTGACCCACGTAGGGACACGCATGGAAAACGGCAGCCCCGCCTGGGACGACCCGGACGGCGCGTGCCTGCAGCAACTGCGGGACACGACTTGGCACGGGCTGCTGACGGCGCACACACACCAGCCGGTGTGCGGACTTATCGGCGAGGCTCCATATCCTGTGGTTCAAGGAAAGTGGCACGGGAACTATATCGGCATTCTTAAAGTGTCTGTCGACACCCTCACGATGCGGGTCACCCGGGTCGTACCGGAACTCTGCCCGGTCGAGGCGGACCGGCCGCTAAGCGGCGGACCGCTTCGACTGCAAGCGCAAATCGACTCGCTGCTGCTCCACACGACGACGCGGGGCGGCACGCCGCTGGGCAAGGAACTGACGGCGTCGCCCCGAACCCTCATCCACGACCGCGACGACAAGTGGCACCAGACCGTAATGGGCTCCCTGGTTTGCGAATCCTACGCCGAGGCCTACCGCAAGGCGGCGGGGCTGGGCGCGGACGTACCCGTCATCGGAGTGAGCCACTTCGGCAGCATCCGCTCCGGCTTCAACGAGGGCCGCATCACGGTGCTCGATGTGGGGGAAGCCTTGCCCTTCGCCAACGCCCTGCGCGTCTATCGCCTGACAGGCGAACAGTTGCGGCGGCTCGTTGACTTCGGCCTCCACAACCAACGCTACGGCAGGCTGCAAACGGGCTGGCTGCAGACGGAACGGGGCGACGACGGACACGTGATACGCCTCTTCTACGTGGGACCGGACGGGAAACGCCAGGCCCTGGCCGATGACGCCCGCTGCTACCTCGTGGCCGACGAGTTCATCACCACGGGAGGCGACGGCTACGCCACGGACCTCTTCCCCCAGGCGCAGGAAATCGACGCCCAGGCCCTGCCCGCCACGACCGACGCTTTCATTCAATACCTCGATACTTTCGACGTCCTGCCCTTAGAACGTCTGGACACGGACCCTAATTCTTAAACATCAAACCTATGGGCCTTTTTACTTTGCCCCCTAAACCGCCCCAGGCCGACTTGAATCTGGACATGTTCCTGAAAGGCGATGCCCTCGAAACTACGGTGCGCCGCCCGCGCCGTACGCTGGCGGCCGAATGGTTCCCACAGAGCGGCGTCCAGCTGACTTGGCCGCACGCCGGCACCGATTGGGCCGACGACTTGGCCGATGTCACGGCCTGCTACCTGCGCATGGCCTTTGAAATTGCCATGCGCGAGACGCTCCTCATCGTAACGCCGGAGCCGGACGCCGTGAAGGCCTTGCTGCAGAAACACTTGCCACAGCGCGCGATGGAAAGAGTCGTCCTGGCGGAATGCCTGACCAACGACACGTGGGCCAGGGATCACGGCCTGCTAACTGTCCTGGGAACCAACGGCCCTGAACTTCTCGACTTCCGCTTTAACGGATGGGGCGGAAAGTTTGAGGCCAGCCTGGACAACGCTATTAACCGTCAGCTCTACGACCAGGGAAAGGTGAAAGGGACCTACGTGGACTGCCTGGACTTCGAGTTGGAGGGCGGAAGCATCGAGACCGACGGCTGCGGAACCCTGCTCACGACGACACGCTGCCTGCTCAACCCGAACCGGGGAGCGGACCGCAACAGGGAGCAGGTAGAACTGCTGCTGCGCGAACGCTTGGGCGTAGAGCAGGTCCTCTGGCTCGAGCACGGAGAACTGGTCGGCGACGACACGGATGCCCATATCGACACACTGGCCCGGCTCTGCCCGGAGCAAACCATAGTCTACACGCAATGCGATAACCCGGAGGACGAACAATACGAGGAACTGCAACGCATGGAAAAGCAGTTACAGTCTTTCCGCACTATGGACGGAAATCCGTTCAAACTGATTCCCCTGCCCACGCCGGATGCCATCGCGGACGAGACCGGGCAACGGCTGCCCGCGACTTATGCCAACTATCTGGTGATGAACGACGTTGTCCTCTACCCTACTTACCGGCAGCCCGAGAAAGACGAGGCGGCCCGCCAGGCCTTGCTGAAGGCCTTTCCCCGCCTGGACCTCGTGGGCATAGACTGCCGCGTACTCATCCGCCAACACGGCTCGCTCCACTGCGCCACGATGCAGTATCCCCGGGGCGTATTATAGGAGCCCGCGTTTCTGTTCCCCGGCCGGCACGCCCTCGCGCCGCCTTTCCTTCGTTTACTCACACATTATTTATATTATGCCCCAAAGCTCTATCCTTACGGTCGGCATCATCCAGCAAAGTTGCTCGGCCGACGTCGCGGCAAACCGCGAGAAACTGGCAACGAACATTGCCGACGTGGCCCGTCAGGGGGCGCAGCTCGTCGTACTTCAGGAATTACACAACTCACTCTATTTTTGCCAGACAGAGGACACGGCTCTCTTCGACCTGGCAGAGCCCATCCCCGGACCGTCTACGGAATTTTTCGGCCAGATTGCCCGCGAGTTTGGCGTCGTGCTGGTGTGCTCGCTCTTTGAGCGCCGGGCTGCCGGGCTTTACCACAACACGGCTGTCGTACTGGAAAAAGACGGCAGCATAGCCGGGAAATATCGGAAGATGCACATCCCGGACGACCCGGCCTATTACGAGAAATTCTACTTCACGCCCGGCGACCTGGGGTTCCGGCCCATCGACACGAGCGTCGGTCGGCTGGGCGTCCAGGTCTGTTGGGACCAGTGGTATCCCGAGGGAGCGCGGCTCATGGCCCTGGCCGGGGCGGAACTCCTTATCTATCCCACCGCCATCGGCTACGAGAGTAGCGACACGCCCGACGAACAGGCGCGACAGCGAGAGGCTTGGGTCACCGTGCAACGGGGCCACGCCGTAGCCAACGGCTTGCCGGTCATCGCAGTCAACCGCTCGGGGCTCGAAGCTGACCCTTCGGGGCAAACGAACGGCATCTCCTTTTGGGGGAACAGCTTCGTCGCCGGACCGCAAGGGGAATTGCTCTTCCGCGCCGGCGAGGAGGAAACCAACGCCGTAGTGCAGGTGGACCTGCGACGGAGCGAAAACGTACGCCGCTGGTGGCCCTTCCTGCGCGACCGCCGCATCGAATGCTTCGGCGACTTGACGAAACGCTTCAGAGATTAGCAATTCTACATATCCCTAACATGAAAACACCGAGCCTATTTCAAACCAAGGACGGAAAGAATTACTGGTTCCCGTTCCTCCTGGTCACGACCCTCTTTTTCCTATGGGGCTTCGCTCACAGCATACTGGACGTGCTCAACAAACACTTCCAGGACGCTTTCGACATGAACAAGACGCGCTCCGCCTTAGTGCAGGCGGTCGTCTATGGCGGCTACTTCCTCATGGCCCTACCGGCCGGGGCGCTGATCCGCCGCTTCGGCTACCGTGCAGGAGTCATCACAGGCCTGCTGCTATACGGCGTGGGAGCGCTGAGTTTCATACCGGGCAGTATGATTAATTCGTTCAACTTCTTCCTCGGTTCGCTTTTCGTCATCGGCTGTGGGCTTACCTGCCTGGAAACGGCAGCCAATCCCTACGTTACGGTCCTCGGCGACCCTTCCGGTGCGGAGCGACGCATCAACATTTCGCAGTCGTTCAACGGCCTGGGTTGGATTCTCGGTCCCTTAGTGGGCACGCTCTGCCTCTACGGAGGAGAGAGCAGCCAAACCGACATCGCCATTCCTTACGCCGTTATCGGAATCGTGGTGTTACTGGTAGCCCTGATTTTTGCAAGAATCCGACTGCCGGAAGTCCAGGAAGAGAGTGCCGCCGTTACCGACACGGACTCTTCCCATAAAAGAAAGCTCTTCTCCTACCCGCATTTCGTCCTGGGCCTCGTAGCCCTGTTCCTATACGTCGCGGCGCAGACCGGCGTCAACAGCTTCTTCATCAATTTCGCCGTAGAGAACGCCGGGCTCGACAAGGCCTCCGCCGGACTCTGGCTGGCTTTCCTGGGCATGGGGCTTTTCATGGTAGGCCGCATGATAGGCAGCGTCGTGATGCGCACCGTGCGTCCGGCCTCGCTCCTTGCTATCTGTGGCATAGCTGCTACGCTCACCATGGTCTTCGTACTGACGCTGGACGGGACGACGGGCCTCGTCATGCTTTTCATTTGCCTGCTGTGCGAGAGCATAATGTTCCCCACCATTTTTGCACTCGCCATCCGCAGACTGGGTACGCACACAAAGATGGCCTCCTCGCTTCTCGTTATGAGCATTGTGGGCGGCGCGCTGGCCCCGCTCTCGATGGGCTATATCGCAGACACCACGGGAAGCATGTCTGTCGCCTTCGTCATTCCCCTTATCTGCTACGTGGCCATCACAGGCTATGCCATGACCTACTCCTTGCTGTCGCGTTCCGCGCAGTAAGCGGCCAGCGACTGGGATTCATACCAAAGGCGTGTATCCTGTTGCCCCGATTGCGGGAACAACAGGATACACGCCTTTATTATATATAGGAAAAACGCGGCCGCCCCCGTCCGCCCCGATGCTTCGGCCGGCGCGACGCCTTATTAATCGCCTGCCTGCGCACTGAGAAATTCCGGCAGCCGGCCCAGGCTTGAGAAATCGCCGCACGGGCGCGGTCACACCGTCACCTGGAGCAACGTCGCCTCACCCTCCACAACCAAGTCCGGAGCGGCGGCGGGGAGCAAAGCCGTCTCGCCGCGTTGCAACGACAATACGGGAACGGCGTCGTCGGCCTTCAGCAGGCGCACACGGCCTTCCACGCACATCAACGCCACAAAGGCGTCGCGACCGCCGGCAATCGGCAACGCGCCACGCAGCACGACGCGGTTCACGCGGAAATACGGCCCGTCGACCAGCGGCGTACTCCCCTTCGACGCGTGGTCGTAGGGAATAAAGCAGTCCGCCGCGGCCCGAAAATTCAGGGCCTCACGGGCCAGCTCCGTGTGCAGTTCGCGCGGCCGGCCGTCCACGTCCAGGCGGTCGTAGTCATAGACGCGGTACGTAATGTCCGAGGCCTGCTGCACCTCAACCACGAGGTTGCCGGCACAGAGAGCATGGATGCAGCCGGCAGGGAGATAGAACGCGTCGCCGGGGTGACTGTCGTGGCGCGTCACGACAGACATGATGCTTCGGTCCTTCAGATGGCGGTCGTACTCCGCCGGTGACAGGTCGCGCGCAAAGCCGGCACAAATCGCGGCGCCCGGGTCCGCCTGCACGACGTACCACATCTCGGTCTTGCCGCTGGCCTGGTGCAGGCGCCGGGCCAGTGCCTCGTCGGGGTGCACCTGGAGCGAGAGGTCGCGGTGGGCATCAATCAGCTTGACAATTAAGGGGAAACGGTCTCCGTATAAAGCCTGTACCCTCCGGCCCAGCAGGGCTTCGCCGTACTTCTCCACCAGTTGCGAGAGCAACAGTCCCCGGTCCGCGCCCGCCTTGACGACGGACTCGCGGCCCGGCATGGCTGAAAGCTCCCAGCTTTCGCCGATTTTTTCGGGCCGGGCTGGCCAACCCTTATACGTAACTATGCGGGAGCCGCCCCATAACACAGATTTCAGAAATGGGTCAAATACAAATGGTAACAGCATAAAATTTCAAAATCACACTGATTCGTAATCAGCCCCTAAGAATAGCAGGTGCAAAAATACAAAAAATAGGAACGCCCTGCCCGCTTTTCCGGTTAAATCCTGGCCACGCGTCCCTTTTTCGTTAATTCGCGTTCTTTTTTTCTGACTTTTTATAAACAATCTTTATATTTGCAACGAAATCCTTACGCACTCTGTTTTAACCAATAACGATACGCCTATGAAAAAGTTTCATTCCCTTTTTCTGCTCCTGGCCACGGTGCTGCTCTGCGCCTGCGGCTCGAAAGGAGACGACATTTACGAGCTCATCGACTACTTCCCGTTCCAATCGGCCGAGGACGGGCGCTGGGGACTCATCGGCACGGACGGGAAAGTCCTTTTCGAGGACGAATTTGAACACCGCCCCACCGTCGCCGTCAACGGCCGCTTCATGGTGAAAAACGCCGACGGACTCTGGGAAATATACACGACCGAAGAGAAGCCGAAGCAGGTGGGCACTGCCTATAAGAGTGCAGCCCTCTTCTTCGACGAGGTGGCTCCGGTCGTAGAGGAGGGAAAATGCGTCACCCTCATTGACCGCGACGGCAAAGAGGTCAAGAAACTCGACAAGCTGGACAGCAAATCCGTGGAAAACGTCTCGAACTTCTGGGACGGTGTCGCCATCTTCCGGACCGCGGAGGGCTACCTCGGCGTTATCGACACGAAGGGCAACGTCGTTCTCAAGCCCGTCTTCTGCAGCATCGCGCACTGCAACGAGGGTCGCCTGCTCGCCGTCGACAAGAAGTATGAGCAGTACCTTAACGACGACGAACAGCGCGGTAAGGTCAAGGTCAGCCTCCTCGACACGAAGGGCAACCTTGTCTCGGAATGGTCGCTCGGCCAGTACGAGACCCTGGGCGGCACCATCTCCGACGGCGTGATGTACGCCTCCGTGAAGCGAGGCGACAAGGAGGCGTTCGGCCTCATCGACGAGAAGGGGGAATGGGCGCTTAGCCCCACGACGCGCATCAAAGGCATTGAGGAGGTCCGCGCCGGTCATTTCATCTACACAGACGGCGAAAGTTACGGCGTCATGGACTTCAAGGGCGAGACGGTTATCCGCGCCAAGTACGCCAGCCTTCGGTTTGCCGCGGACGACTTGCTCTACGCCCGCGACCGTAATAAGGATGAATACTTCCTTATTGACCTGAAAGGCGAGCAGGTGGGGCACGAAGAATTCAGCCAGTGCCTCCCCTTCTACAAAGGCAAGCAGGCCTTCGTCGAACTGTCCGACAACTACTGGGGCCTCATCGACAGAAAGGGCAAACTCCAGAAGGGGCTGAAGACCGACCTCTACAACATAGACGGCGACATGGGAGACGTCTGGGTAGAGAGCGACTACATCGACCTCGACGCCCTGACGGAAGCCATGAAGATTTCGGCCAACGGCCTCTACGACTTCACGTTCAGCCAAAAGGCGGCCGAGGTCGTTGCCCTGCTGGCCAGCCGCTCGGACAACCCCTACCGCGACGACGCTGAGGAATACCTCTACCGCAGCCAGTTGGACTACAGCACGACCCTGTCCCGGGCCGACATCGGGGTAAACCTGGTGTTCCCCGCCACTATGGCCGACGCCGTGACCGAACCTTTCGACAACGGCTTCTATACCTATCAGCGCATCACGGGCTATGCCTATCGCGACCTTTCGCCTTCCGTCATCGCCATCACCCTGGTGGCGAAGGACAAGCTCAAGGGAAAGGCCGGCGAGCTCTACAAGAAACTGTCGGACCGCTTGGGCTCGCTCGGCGCCACCCTGCAAGAGAACAAACAGGCCCGCCTGGTGCGCTTCGCCAACGGAAACTTCGGGCTGACGTTCCGGCAGGACGACACGCTCTGCGTACTGGTGTCGACCAACGACCTCACGGACCTGCGGCTCGACGACTTGTCGCCCTATCAGGCCATTAACGCCGCCAGCAGCAGCCTGGGCAGCTCGACCGTCGTGGAAGAGGCTCCGGCCGACAGCGTCGCCGTCGACAGTGTGGCCTAGACGCCGCAGCCACGGGCCCTATCCCCGTGCGAACGGGAATAGGGCCCGTAAAAACGGGGCTAAGGACAGTTTTTACAGTCCTTAGCCCCGTTTTTCGTCACACAGGCCGGCGCGCCACGGCGCCGGTGCCCGCCGGCGGGAGATCGATGGGAAAAGTCGGGTAGCGGGGCCCCTCACTTTCCGGAAAGGGCCTGGGGAGAAACGCGGCCACCCACCGGGCTCACGCGCCCAGTTCCTCCTGCTTCATGGTCTCCTGCTGCGTGTCGCGCACAATGCTGAACGCGCCGCCGTCTATGGGAATCTCGATGGTGAAGGCAGGCCCTTCGCCCGTCCCCGGTTGGCCCAACTGGGCGGCCAGGCACAGGTCGCGCCCCTCGGCCTTCCGGTCGTCGTAGGCCATGCCCAGGAAGACGTAGGTCCGGCGCTCCTCCTCCGAAAGAAATTCGGCGAAGTCCTCCTTCGAGAAGGTGTGGCGGAAGAACTGGGTGCCTTCGTGCTGAATCGTAACCTCGACGCTGTTGTCATAGAAATCCTGGCCCAGCTCGTCCTTCACCGTGGGCAGCTGCTTGTCCACGTAGCGACGAATCTCGACGTAGAACGTCTGGCCCTGCTGCTTCACGGTGCTGGTCCGGGTCAGGTCGTTATCCGCAGGGATGGGGCCGTGCGCCGCCGAGACGGAAGCGCTGTCGGCCGGGGCGGACTTTTTCTCCTCACTGCCGCCACAGGCCGTCAGCATAAGGCTCAGGCAGGCTGCGGTAATAAAAAGGGCTTTCTTCATTATTTTCTTCTTATTTTGCCAAATCGGCCTACAAAATAACGAAAAGAATGGCAAACGGGCAAGAATTGGCGGAGCAGAATGCCCAAAGCTACGAATTTTCACTAAATTTGCGCCCAAACCTGCCCCGTTCCATGAAGTTTCAAGGCTACTTTCTCCCGCTGCTGCTCCTGGCGGCCCCGGCGCTCCAAGGCTGCGACGACGACACGCCCGACGTGCCGGCCGGTGAGGGCGTACCCGCCCGGCGGACGGTACTCATCTACATGTCCGCCCAAAACTCCCTCGACTACTACTCGTACAAGGCGGCCGACTTGCAGGAAATCCTGGAGGGACGGGCCTACATCCCGGACGAGGACCGCCTGCTGGTCTTCGTAGACGACGGTGCGCCGCGCCTCTACCGCTACACGCGGCAGGAAGCTGCGCCGCAGACGGTACGCACGTGGACCGGCGACGTGTGCAGCACGGATCCGGCCACGCTTCGCGACGTGCTGGAATGGACACGCAACCACTACCCGGCGGAGGAATACGGCCTGGTGATGTGGTCGCACGCCGACGGCTGGATTCCGGCGACCGATACGGACTATCCCACAGCGATTAGCCCCTATTCGTTCGGCATAGACACGGGGGAAAATTCCACTGCCAGCAATGACGGGACACAAATGGAGGTAGACGCCATGGCCGACGCCATCGACGCGGCCGGTATCCGTCTGAAATACATCTTTTTCGACGCCTGCCTGATGCAAAACTTCGAGGTGGCCTGGTCCCTGCGCGACGTCACGGACTACGTGGTCGGGGCGCCGATGTCCACACCGGCGGCGGGCTCGAACTATGCGCATCAGCTCCAGCAGGGTGCGCAGGCGGCTGTTCCACTGCACGGAACCGTACAGCACAGCAGACTGCTCCGGCTCAAACAGCCGGGAAAAATCCCGCTGGGTCTGGGTGCGCAGCTCGT
>USPK01000009.1 GCA_900556465.1 uncultured Prevotella sp.
GCAAAGCTACAACCAAACCTCAAGGTGTAAAAGGTGCATTTGTCCGAATGCTTACGCACAATCGTTAAAATGCGTATAGGAAAGACACCACCGCGTGGAGAGCAGGTATATTGGAGTAATGGTAAACATAATTGGGTTTCAATATCAGATATGGTTGAAGGAGGGACAATAAAAGCAGTAAAAGAAAAAGTGTCAGATATAGCTGTTAATGAAATCTTTAAGTGTTATCCAACTCCTAAAGGTAGTTTGCTTATGAGTTTCAAACTTACTGTAGGACGCACATCTATCTTAGGGGTAGATGCCTATCATAACGAAGCTATAATCACGATTGTGCCATATGCAGATGTTAATAATATATTTCGAGATTATCTGTTTTATATTCTCCCTACAATTTCTAATAGTGGAGATTCTAAAGATGCTATAAAAGGAAAAACACTTAATAACAAAAGTCTAAATAATTTATTGATTCCTTTGCCGCCTTTACTTGAGCAGAAAAGAATTGTGACAAAAATAGAATTAGTAAATAGCAAGATTAAGGGCTAATCAGCCCTTAATCTTGCTGTATATTTCATTGATTCTGTTCACAATTCTCATTTGCTCTTGGTACGGTGGAATGCCGATAATAAGCGAATAGAATATCTCCTTGTTCAAGTGCGGAATGGCTGCACCTCGTTTCGATTTTCGTAATAGTTCCTTATAGAATAGAATGAAATTCAGAACATACGGCAGATATACAACAGAGCTAACCCAAAGTTGCTTGAATGTGCTGCCCATATAGCCATCACAAGGTACAGTGAACACTTCGCCAGAGTTTTCTCCGTCAACAAGGATGATATTATCACCTTGTTTCACAAACCGCCCCTTTTGCAAGTAATCACCTGCACTTTTTCCACGCAGATATTTTGCATCAAGGCAAATACGCTGTCCATCTTTCTTCTCGCCATCAATAAGAGTGCAAATTGAGGATAGTCTTACAATAGACCAGCTGCTCGGAAAATCGTAATCGCATTCTATTTGAGCCATTTGGTTGTTTATCTGCTCATAATACTTGTTATCGTCACCTTTGAAGATAACGGAATCTGTCAAAGCAGACTTTTTCAGTTTGCCTTCTTTCACAAGTTTCTGTTTTTCTTGTTTGATTTGTTCAAGTAATTCTTGCGCTGTACCTTCTTCTACAATCTGTGGGATTAGTTTGCCTTGAATTGCCTCTTGAAGAATAGACTTCTTTAGTTTATCATTTATTGCAACATTCAGTTCATCCAAACTGCTCTGAACTTTACTATATTTTTCTACCTGTGGTAAGAGTTCACCTAACTTAGCGACAATTCTCTCTTGCTCAGAAAGAGGAGGAAATGGTAATAATAATCCTTTTAAACGGTTTGCTGAAAGTCCAGGCATTGCAGTTCCTACTGAGACTAAGTTATTGCTTTCTTTTAATAGGTAGATAAAGTGATACACGTATTCGCAGATACCATTTATACATGGGCGCAATCTGTGGATATGATTTTGAAGACAAATATCATAATCTTCATTCCAAATCGCAGAACGGCCGTAACCTGCACCTCCTTCGCAAACAAGCAAATCGCCTTTTGTTGCAGAGCAGGTTCTGATTTCCTCCTCTGTAAAATTCATAACTTTTACATTGTCGAGGACGAAATATCCCCAATATAGATTGGATGTAGTAATAAACTTCTGCGGTATTCCATCGTTCTTGTTATTACCACTTTGCTGTTTTCCGCTTGTATGATTGAATATGTTACCGATGCGTGTCCATTCCCATCCTTGCGGAATTTCAAATGGTATCTCCTCGTCGATGCACTTCACCTCTCCTGTGGCAAGAAACTTCTCATAATAGGAACTCAACGCATTTGGCTCCCCATCCTAATTTATTAGAGATAACATATTGTTTCACTAATAAATTTGAATATGGAAATTAAAGATTTTGAGGAGTGTTTGCGCCAAAGCAATATGGCAGAAAACACCGTTTCGGCATACGTGTATGCTGTAAAAGAGTTCTATTCCCGACACAAGGATTTAAACAAGAAGAACTTGTTGATTTACAAGACGTATCTTCTTGAAAAGTATAAGCCCAAGACGGTCAATCTCCGCATACAGGCAGTTAATAAGTATCTTGATATGTCGGGGAAGTCACGTTTACGACTAAAGTCTGTCAAGGTGCAACAACGCTCTTATTTGGAGAATGTGATTAGCAATGCCGACTATACATTCTTGAAAAACAAACTGAAAAGGGAAGACAACCTTACGTGGTATTTCGTGGTACGTTTCCTTGCTGCTACAGGTGCACGTGTCAGTGAGCTTATACAGATGAAAGTGGAACACGTGATGGTCGGCTATTTCGACATTTACACCAAAGGCGGTAAGATTCGGCGTATCTACATTCCCAAGGCACTTCGAACGGAAGCTGTATCTTGGTTGCAAAAGGAAAAGCGGACAACAGGCTATCTTTTCCTTAATCGCTTCGGGAATCGAATTACGACAAGAGGTATAGCCCAACAACTGAAAAACTATGCTCAAAAATACGGATTGAATGAGAAAGTGGTTTATCCCCATTCGTTCCGGCATCGTTTCGCCAAGAATTTCCTTGAAAAGTTCAATGACATATCCTTATTGGCGGACTTGATGGGGCATGAGAGCATAGAAACAACTCGCATTTATTTGCGCCGTAGCAGTTCCGAGCAACAGGCTATAGTGGACAAGGTCATTACTTGGTAAAGTTGTGGTGGCGTAATTTATCAACAAAGGGATACTGCTGAAATATCCCTTTGTTGTAGATAGAATACTTATCTTCTTTGCTTGATTTTCTCCTGCATCAAGCTGTCGGAAACAGCCTTCAAGTTTCTGTCGTAACCGTCAGCCTCCTGCTGTAGCCATTCAATGGCTTCCTCGTTGCGATGGATGTCGAACACATCGTTCAGCCAAAGGATATTATTGGCATTGCATCCTCCCCATGAGCGGATGACACGGAACTTCAACGCATCGTCCGCATACTGACGCTTGGATTTCCAAAGCTCGATATTGCCCCAGACGGAAAGGCTGCACACGATACCCATGCCGACCAAAAGAGAAAACACCTTGCTCGATTTGATGTCAAAGCTATGGCGGTGGATATGTTCCCGCGGCTCGGTATCCTGTTCTTCCAAACTTCGAGCAAACGAATCTTTCATGTTTCGCAACAGGTGCAAAATCCTGTTCGATGCGCAAACCTCCGCCTCCGCGAACTTGGTCAGCATGGCTTTGGTTTGTGCCTGATGCTCCTTTGCGGAACTCTCGAACAGCTCCTTTATGGGGTTCAAGTCCACCGCCTGAGGTTGTCCGCCTGACTGGTCATTTGCTACTTTTGGAGCGTCCTCCAACTTTCCGTTGATACCCTTGAGGTTATTCTTGATGTCCTCGAAGAGTGCATATACTTCGTTATTATCCATATTTAGAATCTTATTTTACGTTGTTTCTTTTTCTTGTTCTTACGTTTTAGTTGTTCCTCAAAATAGTTCTCTTCCGCCTGAGCGTTTGCGTTGTCCGGCATGAAAAGACCAATCGAACCGCTGTACAAATCATCGTTTCCCCTTGATTCAGGTTGAAACGTGGGCAGTTCTTCATGACGCGAAGAGGGTGACATTTCCATTCGCTCGGTATGTCTGTTACGTTCCAATGCAGCTTCTATCTTGGAATAGCTGAACCGCCTGTCAATCTTGGAGCCGCTGAACGAATAGCCGTTCATGGTGAAAACTATACCCTGCACCTCGTCCGACTTGCCCTTGTACTTGAACTGAATTTCTACGCCTTGTTTCTTCAGATTTGCGGTAAGCATGTTCCAGTTTCCGCACCTTGAAACCTCCGATTTAAGGATGGAATAAAGCCCGTACTTGGTCTTGTCCGGCTCTTTCAGGCGGTGCTGCTTCACCTGCTCCTTGCCGCTGGCGAAATACAGGTTATATTTCTTCGTCAGTTCCTTGCAGATGCGTGAGCTGCGTATCCGCTCGTTGCGGTCACTGATAGTCCTGCCATTATTGGCTATGCGGTTGAACGCTATATGCACGTGCGGATGCTCCTTGTCGAGGTGGTGTACGATGAGTATCTGCGTGTCGGTTATCCCCATTTCTTTCAGGTATTCCAACGCTATTCCGGCCATTGTGCGGTCTGTCAGGCGGTGTTCATCTTCCTTATGAAAAGCCAACGAGGTGTGTCCGACAGGCTTCGTAACCTTTGGATTCATCTTTGATTGTGCATCGAAGCTCATGGCTATCGTATTCTTGTCCTCGACAAACAGACCGTCACAGATAAGGATTTTAGCGTCCTTTTCCTTGTCAAGAATGTAGCTTACCACACCCTTGAAGTTACTTCCCTTGACAATTTTAGCTATCATAGAAGTAGCAGATTAAGTAGCTCCTCAATGCGTGCGACCAGTACACGGCATTCCAGTCTCACGGTGGCGAAGCCTGCCGCGTTCGCCTCATGCGCAAGTTGGTTGAGATTGTTCGCCATGCCGCAGAGTTGGCGGACATAGCCTGTATGCTCTGGCGTGAGCCGTTCCTTCACCTGCCCCTCCCTCATGCAACGGCGCAGGAACTCCCCGGCGGATATGCCTGCGTTCCGTGCCTTGCCTTTCAGCGTGTAGTAGTCCGATGTCGCCATCTTCACCGTGAGGCGGTATTTCAGCTTGTCTGCCGCTCCCTTCTTGGGGCGGCCTCCCTTGTTTCTGTTGCCAGTTTTCCGTTTCTGTTCCATTGATTTCTAATGATTAAAGTATGCATACATAATAGACCAACGGGATGTAGCTTCCACGGAGTTTCGGAGTGGGAGCAGGCGGTTTCGGTATGCCTGAAACACAAACTTGCTCCCCTCAAAACTCCGTTGGACAGGTTCAGGGTAACTCTGAATTGCACCCCGTCAATCCACTTCTTAACTCTCAGAGTTTACGCCATGCTTCGATGTCCTCCCCGTAGGTGTCAAGGTGCTGCCGGGCGATGTTCTCCACCAGTCCAGACACGCTCATCCGCCGTTCGCCGAACATACGAACGATACGGTCAAGGGCGTCGCGTGTGCTTCTGCTTAAGAATACGGGCTTGCGGTCTTCGATGGTCGGAATGGTAAGGAAGGCTTCCTTGTATTCCTCCAGCGATGCCCGGCGCTGTTTGCCGCTGATGCGGCGTACTACCTGCGGAGTTTCGTCCGTCGATTCCTGCACGGCTTCATCTGTTTTTCCCTGCACAGCTTCACTTGCCTGTTCCTGTGTGTCGGCAGGCTGGGGTTCCGGCTTCGGGGTTTCCATACTCGGCTTGCTGCCTAAAAAATCCTGCAATGCTGCATCCATACTTTGGCTGCTTAAATTCTTCTTCATACTTGTTTGAATTAAATGTTTAACAATGTTGGTCGTTGTGCGCACATTTGACCGATTATCGGTTGCAAAGGAAACGCCTGTATTGCAGGCAGTCAAACGAATGGATTGGCTGTGGCAACAATGTATGGTTTTGCACTTTACACATTGCCTGAACGGTTCAGACTGCGCCGTTTTGCCATTGTACATGAAACAGGCACTGGGAATTTTAAGGGCTTAAATGGAGTAGTCGGGACGGATTTAAGGAAATGCCCTTTGAGAATCCGAAAAACGCCACAGGCTACCACACCGATGCCAAATGCTGCCACGCAGATGCGAAGCGGTCGGATTATGCCAGACTTCACTTTTCTTTGCATCACGGACGCTTGGAACAGCCGTTGCGGGTTCGGTGGATGACGCCACTCCCGACCATTTGCTGCCACAAGCTGCCACCTCATTGCAAATCCATTGTTTCAAGCGGACAACGGCTTTACTTTGCAGGCAAAAAGAAGAACAAACAATAAATATAATGAGTATGGAAGTAGTAATCATTTCAAAAAGCAAGTATGAAGAAATGGTCGGCAAGCTCAACCGCCTGTCCGACCGGGTGAATGAAATCCTCCGTAAGAGGGAAGGGAAACGGCTCAGCCGTTGGATGGACAACCAAGAAGTCTGCCAACAGTTGCGCATCAGTCCGCGCACCTTGCAGACGCTCCGCGATAACGGCACACTGGCTTACTCGCAGATAGGACACAAGATTTTTTATAAGCCGGAGGACGTGCAGCGCATCGTCCGACTTGTGGAGGACAGACGTAAGGATGTAGCCTATCGTGGCTGTAGCATCTAATCAGACAATCGAAAGTACAACCACTAAATCCACTGTAAATTATGAACGACTTGATTCTTGCCGACCGTGAACTGGAGGTCGGCTTCATCGGAAAGCTGGATGCCTTGTTTGAAGGCATCGAAAGAATGGACGCAAGCTGTAAGACTTCACCAAGTGATGAACAATTCCTGACGGACAAGGAAGTGTCGGCATGGCTCAAGGTGAGCCGACGTACCTTGCAGGACTACCGCAACAACGGAATGGTGTCCTACTACCAATTAGGTGGAAAAATTCTGTACAAGGAGTCCGACATCGAAAAGATGGTGATGAGCGGGTATCGGAACGCATACCGCTTGGAAACGTGATTTGATACATGCAAAAACTGAATAAGCCGATGGCTGGGCAATTATCCTGCCGCCATCGGCTTACTCTTTATAGAAAGGTCGTTTCGCTTTATCCTAACACGTGTATCGTGGATGGGCATTGGATAGCGAAAAGAACAAATGGATGGAATCTCCTCTATTGAAAGAACAGAGTTTGTCCATAATGAACCGCCGGAAAGCCATACTCTCCCTACTTCTCAACTTAAAGGAAACGGCTATCACCATTTCAAGGCTGTAGACATCGTAGTTTATCCCATTGTCCTGCCTGATGTACCGCTTCGTTTCGCTTTCCAGTAATTCCATATTTTTGTAGATAGTGTGTATAGCCTTGCGTATGTCATAGCCGAACACATTGAACGCATCGGACATTTCCTGCTGCGTCATCCAGACGGGAGTGGTCGGCATAGTGACCACCCCGTTTTCAGTGATTGTGATTATTCCTCTCTCCATAGTCCTTACATCGCATTAGAAAGTACATTTCGTACATTGGTCATATCACGCAGAATGGAACTATCCAGCACACGCGCATAGTGTTGTGTCATTTTTATATTGGAGTGACCGAGCATCTTTGCTACATTCTCAATACTCACACCATTGGCGAGGCAGACCGAAGTCGCATACGAGTGCCGCGCGGCATGAGTGGTTAAATTCTTCTTTATCAGACATAAATCGGCTATTTCTTTCAAATAGCTGTTCATCTTCTGGTTGCAGGGGACAGGGAGCAATACCTTTTTCTTTTGGCACATCGGATGGTCGGCATACTTACGGAGAATTTCCAAAGGAATGTCAAGCAAAGGGATGTTGCACATATTCTTCGTCTTTTGCCGTGGCTTGCGAATCCACAGGTTGCCGTTTGCATCTTCTACAATATGTTCGGGTGCCAGTTGCTGCACATCAATGAACGCCAACCCCGTCATTGCTGCAAAGATGAAGACATCACGCACGATTCGGATGCGCTCCAACGGAAAGTCCTTGTGGTAGATGGTGAGCAGTTCATCCATTGTCAGAAACTCGCGGATAACCTCTTTCTCATGGAACTTAATACCGACAAACGGGTCTTTGGTTATCCATTCGTTTGCCAAAGCGAGATTGGTTATCTTTTTCAGGCACTTCATGTAACGGATAACGGTGTTCTGCTGGCAGGACTTTTCCGTTTTGAGGTAGAACTCAAAGGCACGAACCAACTCCCCGTTGACTTCCGTTAGTGGCAAATCCTCTTTCCCATGCTTCTGTTTGATAAGTTCTGCGAGATAGCGTTTGCAGCTTTCATAACGGCGAACAGTAATCAGCGTATAGTCCTTCCCCACGAGGGCACGGCATTGATCGTTATGTTCCTGTATGGTACCGATGAGCGTGCGGACTTCTTCCGGCTCCTTGTCTTGTCCGAAGAACTTTTCCTGCAACAGTCGGGCGGTAATGGGCTGTCGCTGTTCCTCCAATTCATTAAAAATTTGGTGGAGCTTGATTTTCGCATTTTCGATATAGACGTTCAGGTCGCACGCCTTGCGGCTTTTTCCACGGGCACATTCCTTCGCTTGATTCCATGACGCAGGGTCTATGCTCTTGCGGATGTTGGTTTCCACTCGCGCACCGTTCACGGTGATGCGCATACATACGGAGGCTTCTCCGTTTTTCAGCAGTTTGGCTTTCTTGATGAAGAAAAGCACATTGAACGAGTTTCTTTTCATTTTCCTACAATTTTTAGTTGGACAAAAGTAGGAAACCATCCACGTTTTCTTGATACGCAAAACATTGCAAATCAGCGAAAAAGAATCCGATTCGGTGGAGATTTTCGCTCCACCTTTTCCGCTCCACCTTTTGGAACACCGGAAGCGGTCATATTCCGCACTTTTTTGCGTCCTGTGGGAAAACAAAAACTCCCGATTTCGCTTGGAAATCAGGAGTTTACTGCTATTTGCTTTTCTTCAAAGTGGTGCCACCAGGAATCGAACCGGGGACACAAGGATTTTCAGTCCTTTGCTCTACCAACTGAGCTATGGCACCTCTTTCGTTAAAACCGGTGCAAAGATACGGCGAAAAACAATACCAGCCAAGGGAAACGCGCATTTTTTGCAGAAAAAATTCGCAGTGTGCGTAAATCCGGGGGAATACGGGGCATTTTACCCACTTCTGGCGAGTGGAAATACCCCTTTATGGCGATTGCGCCGGCCACGGACAGGGGCTACCTTTGCCGTACGTCCGGAGAGCGGAAGAGGCTCCGGGCCGCATGTACCACTTATTCTGCTTATGCCTATGAAATTCCTGTCCCCGATTCCGAGAAAGGAGGCGCGCCCATGAAAACGCTCCGAATGCTGATGGCCTACATGGGCCGTCGCCGGGCCCTGTTGCCGCTCTCCCTCCTGCTGTCCGCGTTGAGCGAGCTGGCCGGCCTGGTGCCCTACGTTCTGGTCTGGCTCATCGTGAAATCCCTGCTCACGTCCGGCCCCGTAGCCGGCGGCGAGCGGGCCGTTGCCTATGCCTGGTGGGCCGCAGGCATTGCCGCTGCGGGCGTTGTCCTCTACTTCGCCGCCCTGACCAGCTCCCACCTGGCCGCCTTCCGCGTCGAGTCCAACCTGCGCCGCTCGGCCATGCGCCGCATCACCGCCATGCCCCTCGGCTTTTTCGAGCTCCATCCCAGCGGCCGCGTCCGCAAGGTCATCGACGACAATGCCGGCATCACGCACAGCTTCCTCGCCCACCAGTTGCCCGACCTCGCCGCCACCCTGCTCGTGCCGCCCCTTGCCCTGCTCCTCATGCTCTGGCTCGACTGGCGGATGGGCCTCGCCTGCCTCGTTCCCCTCGCCGTGGCCATGCTCATCATGGGTTACACGATGAACACCCGCGGCCGCGAGTTCATGGCGGCCTACATGTCCCTGCTCGAACGCATGAACGCCGAGGCCGTCGAATACGTCCGCGGCATCCCCGTGGTCAAGGTCTTTCAGCAGACCGTCTTCTCGTTCAAGAGCTTCCACGCCTGCATCATGGCCTACAAGGAGACGGCCGCCCGCTACACCCGCCTGTGGGAAGTCCCCATGACCGTCTACACCGTCATGATCAACAGTTTCGTCTTTCTCCTCGTCCCCATCGCGGCGCTGCTGCTCACGGCGCCCGCGGGCCGTCTCGACGTCCTGCTCGACTGGATGCTGCTCGTGCTCCTCACGCCCGTCTTCTCCCAGAGCATCATGAAAAGCATGTACCTGGGCCAGGCGGTCGGCCAGGCCCGCGAAGCCGTCGGCCGGCTCGACGCGCTCCTCGCCTACGCCCCGCTCCCCGTCCCGTCCAGCCCCGCCCCCGTTGCCGACGCCACGGTGCGTTTCGAGCACGTCCGTTTCCGCTATCCCGACGCGGCGGACTACGCCCTCGACGACGTCAGCCTCTTCCTGCCCGAAGGCTCCACCACGGCGCTCGTCGGCCCCTCCGGCAGCGGCAAGACCACGCTCGCCCGCCTCGTGCCCCGTTTCTGGGACGTCGCTTCGGGCTGCGTCCGGGTGGGCGGCGCCGACGTGCGCAGCGTGGCCCCCGCCGAACTCATGCGCCACGTCTCCTTCGTCTTCCAGCACCCCCGCCTCTTCAAGGGCACCCTCCTCGACAACATCCGCTACGCCCGCCCCGACGCCACGCCCGCCGAGGTGGAGCGCGCCGTCTCCCTGACCCGGTGCGACGAAATCGTCGCCCGCCTGCCCCACGGCCTCCAGACGCGCATCGGGACCGGCGGCACCTACCTCTCGGGCGGCGAGCAGCAGCGCGTCGCCCTGGCCCGCGCCCTGCTCAAGGACGCCCCCATCGTTCTCCTCGACGAAGCCACCGCCTCTGCCGACCCCGAGAACGAACGGCTCATCACGCAGGCCCTCCGCGAACTCACCCGCGGCCGCACCGTCCTGCTCATCGCCCACCGCCTGACCACCGTCGCCGTCGCCGACCGCATCGTCGTCATGGACCGCGGCCGCGTGGTCGAATCCGGCACCCACGCCCAGCTGCTGGCCGCCGGAGGGATGTATCTGAAAATGTGGAACGAATATCGGCAGTCCGCCCGCTGGACTGTAAAAAAGGAAACGCACCATGTATCGTTGGATTAGCCGCCGTTTCGCCCTTTCCGAAAAGGGCGCCCGCGATTTCTGTCGCGGCGTGGCCTGGAGCACCGTCTTCGACCTCACGCTCATGCTCCCCGCCGTTCTCGTATTTCTTTTCCTGGACGACTGGCTGGCCCCCGTCGTCACGCCCGCCGCCGCGCCCGGCCCGCCGTGGACCTACTACGCCCTGCTCGGCCTGGCCTGCCTCCTCGTCATGTACGTTGTCGGCACGTTCCAGTACCGCAGTGTTTTCACCTCCGTCTACGACGAAAGCGCCAACCGCCGCGTTGCGCTGGCCGAAAAGCTGCGCCGCCTGCCCCTCGCCTTCTTCGGGGAGAAGGACCTCGCCGACCTCACGTCCACCATCATGGAGGACTGCACCGACCTCGAGCACACGTTTTCCCACTCCGTCCCCCAGCTGTTCGCCTCGCTGCTCAGCCTCGCCCTCGTGGCCGTCGGCATGGCGTTCTACGCCTGGCCGCTGGCCCTGGCCCTTTTCTGGGTAGTCCCCGTCGCGCTGGGCATCCTGCTGCTGGCCCGCCGCGGCATGCGTTCGGCCAACCGTCTCAACTACGCCAACCGCCGTGCCGTCTCGGACCACATCCAGGAGGGGCTCGAAGGCATGCAGGAGGTGAAGGCCTGCGGCCGCGAGGCCGACTACCTGGCCGAACTCAACCACCGCATCGACCGCTACGAAAGCGAACAGACCCGCGGCGAACTGTGGCTCGGCGTCGTGGTCAACGGCTCCCAGGCCCTGCTCAAGCTCGGCCTCGCCACGCTCATCCTCACCGGTGCCACCCTGCTCTCCGCCGGCCACGTCTCCCTGCTGGCCTACCTCGTCTTTCTCGTCGTCGGCACGCGCGTCTACGCCCCGGTCAACGAGGTGCTCAACAATCTGGCCGCCCTCTCCTTCCTCGACGTCCGCATCCGCCGCATGCGGCAGATGGAGGAGATGCCCGTCCAGCACGGCACGACCGACTTTGCCCCGCGCGGCTACGACATTGCGTTCCGCCACGTCAGCTTTGCCTACGAGGCCGACCGCCCCGTCCTGACCGACGTCAGCTTCACCGCCCGCCAGGGCGAAGTCACCGCGCTCGTCGGCCCCTCGGGCGGCGGGAAGAGCACGGCCGCCCGCCTCGCCGCCCGCTTCTGGGACGTGCAGTCCGGCTCCATCACGTTGGGCGGCGTCGACCTCTCCACCGTCGACCCCGAAACCCTCCTGCGCCACTTCGCCATCGTTTTCCAGGACGTCGTCCTCTTCAACGCCTCCGTCATGGACAACATCCGCGTGGGGCGCCGCGGTGCCTCCGACGAGGAAGTGCGCCGCGTGGCGCGCCTGGCCTGCTGCGACGAGTTCGTCAGCCGCCTGCCCGAGGGCTATGCCACCGTCATCGGCGAAAACGGTGCCCGCCTCTCCGGCGGCGAACGCCAGCGCATCTCCATTGCCCGCGCCCTGCTCAAGGACGCCCCCATCGTCCTCCTCGACGAAGCCACCGCCTCGCTCGACGTCGAGAGCGAGACGCAGGTCCAGGCCGGCCTCTCGCGCCTCGTCGCGGGGCGCACCGTCCTGCTCATCGCCCACCGCATGCGCACCGTTGCCCAGGCCGACCACGTCGTCGTCCTCGCCGGCGGCACCGTCGCCGAGAGCGGCACGCCCGCCGAGCTCCTTCGCCGCGGCGGCCTCTTCGCCCGCATGGCCCGCCAGCAGTCCGCCCCGCCCGTTGCGGACGACTGACCGGCCCGGCCTCCGTCGCCCCGCCCTGCCTGCCAGTGGCGGCCCTGTCCCGAATGCTTTGGAATACGATAACTTTCCCCGAAGCGCGCCCGGAGCCACGCTCCTGCGTGTCCAGCCGGGCGCGCTGGTGTTCCGGCGCCGGCCCACCCCGCCCGCTGCGGAGGGTTGGGCGCCCCGCCACGCCGTTTCTGCCGATAAAAGGAGTGCGGACCGGCGTACGATGTACCGGTCCGCACTCCTTAATTATAATCAGGTCCAGCGCTGCGCGCGGTCAGGGCAGTGCCAACTTGCAGGCCGGCCGCCGGCCGTCCTGCAGCGTCAGCGTGACAATCACCACGTGCCCTGCGCCGCGGTCCACCGTCAGTTTCTTCCCCGTCGTCCGGGCCCAGCGGCGTCCCTCCGTGTCGCACACCTCCATTGCCACCACCTCGGCGCCGGCGGTCAGCGTCCGGCCGCTGGTCGTCAGCCACCGGGCCGCGTCGGCCGTCGTTCCGGACCCGATGCCCGCCGGCTCTTCCGGCATGGTCAGCGTGTAGACGCCATTCGGCTGCGTGGCGAAGCGCACCACGTCCGTGCCAGACGTCGTGCAGGCCACCGGTGCGCCCGCGGCGTCCGTCACGGTGGCCCCGGCGATGCCCGCATAGCGCACCACGCAGTCCCGGCCCGCGCCCGAGGTGATGACCGCCTGCGTCAGGGCTCCCGAGGCCCACGTCTGGTCCACCGTAAAGTTGCCCGCCGCCTTCAGTCCGCGCATGCTGCCGTTGCGCCAAAGCATGGGCAGTGCCGGCAGCAGGCGCAGCGTGTCGGTATGGCTCTGCAACAGCATTTCGGCAATGCCGCTGCACGCACCGAAGTTTCCGTCTATCTGGAACGGCGCGTGCGAGTCGAACAGGTTATAGTATATGCCGCCCGCATACTGGTCAGTGGCGTACGACGTCGAGTGCTTCAGCGCCGCCTTCAGGATGCGCCGCGCGTGGTCGCCGTCGAGGGCGCGGGCCCAGAGGTTGATTTTCCACCCCATCGACCAGCCCGTCGACTCGTCGCCGCGCAACTTCAGCGAGTTCACCGCGGCGCGGAAGGCCGCTTCTCCCTCGTTCACCTGTCCCAGCGGGTACAGACACATCAGGTGCGACAAGTGGCGGTGCCCGTTCTCGCCGTTCTCATATCCGCTGTATTTCCACTCGCGCAGCAGCGTGTCGCCCGTGGCCACGCCGTTCAGCGTAGCGCCCCAGGCCCCGGTATAGATTTCCGTGTGCAGCCCGCGGTCCAGTCCGTTAAATTTCTCCGTCAGTTCGTCCACGAAGGCCTGGTCCACCCCGGCGTCCGCCAGACCCAGCACGTCGATGGCCTGCAGCGTATTGTGGAACAGGTCCCAGACCAGCTGCTGGCTGTGGGCCGTAGCGTCCTGTTTCACCACGGCCGGGTTGTTCTGCTCGGGCGAATACTCGTCGGGGCAGATCCACGTTCCGTCGCCCGCCACGCGGTCCTTTATCAGGCGCTCCATCCAGAATTTCGTCGCGCTCAGCATCACGGGGAAGCCCTTCGTCTTCAGGTAGTCGCGGTCCAGGGTATAGCGGTAGTGCTGCCAGATGTGCGAAGCATACCAGGCGTTGGCCACGACATAGTTCTCCCCCCAGTTCGACTGGCCGAAGATGTTGTTCTGCGTGAAACAGGTCCAGCCCGTCGTCTGCCCGGACTGGCGGGCATATTCCCGCCACTGCGGCTGCACTTCGGCCATGTTGTACAGATAGTTCAGGAAGGGCCGATGCAGTTCCGACAGGTTCGTGGGCTCCGCCGGCCAGTAGTTCATCTGCACGTTGATGTTCGAGTGGATGTCCGACTCCCAGGGCGGCGCGGCCGAGTTGTTCCAGATGCCCTGCAGGTTCGACGGCAGGTCCACGCCGCGCGACGATGCGATCATCAGATAGCGGCCATAGGCGAAATAGAGTTGCTCGAGCATGTAGGTCTCCGGTCGCGGGCTGTTCAGTCCCAGTTTGTTATACTGCACGACGAGGCGGTCGGTCGGCAGGTTGTTGACCGCCGCCGGGAAGTCCAGTTCCGCCCGCTCCCACAGGGCCCCGTAGTCGCGTTCGTGCCGGTCGTAAAGGGCGGCCCATCCCAGCTCCGCCGCGTCGTCCACGCGGGCCTGCATGGTGGCGGCCAGCCGGGCCGTCCCCGACACATACGTGGACGCCACCGGGTCGTAGTCCGTACCGCCCGCCAGGACCACGAGCACCTCGTCGGCCCCGGTCACGGTGATGCCGTCGGCGTCGGTCGTCAGGCTTCCCCCGGTGGGGACCACCTTCACCCGGCAGTCATAGCTCACGGTGGTCAGTTTCCCGGAAAAGTGCGCCTCGCCGTCCGCATAGGCGGGCTGCGTACGGCCCGCCGCGTCGTCCACCGTCACGCTGACGCTGATTTGTCCCGGTGCCGAGGCCGTCAGCCGCATGGCCACCACCTGGTCCGGATAGCTGGAGATGTACTCCCGCGTATAGCTGACCGTCCGGTCGGGCGATTGGTAGTGTACCGAAGCCGTAGCCGTGTGCAGGTCCAGCTGCCGGTAGTAGTCGCGCACCGCACCGCCGCCTTCCGGCCCGAACACGCCGCTCACGTCGCGGATATACACGTTGCCGAAGTTCTGGTAGGCGCCGCGCTGCGCCGTCGTGCTGTTTCCCGTCCAGACGGTTTTCTCGTTAAACTGAATCTGTTCCTCGGCAATGCCGCCATAGACCATGGCGCCCAGCTGGCCGTTGCCGATGGGCAGGGCGTATTCCATCCACGGGTTGGCCACGCTGGCCAGCGTCACCGGCGCGTCGTACCACAGCGTGTTCTTGTGTTCCGGCTCGTAGTCCGCAATGCCGGTGACGGGAAACGGTTCCACGATTTCCTTCGGCACGACGAAGCGCATCAGGTTGTTCGGGTCGTTGGCCGTCCATACGCCCAGCTCGCGCCCCGCTCCGGTTCCGCCGAACTGGTTCAGGTAGACGTAGCCGTCCGTCCCCAGGTCCAGGCACTTCAGCTCCCACGACGTACCGTTCGTCACGAGTTCAAAGTCCGAAGCCGCCGAGGCGTCGGACGTGGCGTAGAAGCGGCTCCCGTTGTAGCCGACGTAGCGGCCGCTCTTCCCGGCCAGTTGCAAGCGGCCGGCCGAGCCGGTCACCTTCCACAGCTGCGGGTCCGTACCGGCCAGGGCGGCGGTTTTCAGGTTCTGGCCCTCGCCCTCGTCCTGGAGCACCGCTTCGCCCGTGGTGAACTGCACGACATACCACTGCTCCGCCTCGCCGTTGCTGAAGGTGGGCAGCTGGGCCCGGGCGCCGCAGAGGCCGGCGAACAGGGCGGCCAGGAGAAAATACAAATGTCTCATTACGTTGAGAAATTAGGTGGTTGAACAATAGGATTAGATTTCCAGCGACAAAGTTAAACAAATCCGGAACAATGTCCAAGAGAAAAGCCGCCTCCGTCCGCCCCCGTGCGGCCAAGCCCTTTCCGGCGCCGCGGCCATACGCCGGGAGGTCCGGACCGACACGGTGAATGTCGGTCCGGACCTCCTTCAGGAAAACGGCCGCCCCGGCCTCAGGCGCGGCAGACGGCCACGCGGCGGTTCAGCAGGTAGCGCAGCGAGCAGGTGGCGCAGACGCACACGCCCAAGGCGCCGGCGACGAAGAGCAGGCCCGTCGTCACGAGGATGTTGCCCAGGCCCACCAGCGGCGGCACCAGTCCGCCCATCAGGAAGCCCAGGGCCCCCATCACGGCCGAGGCCGTCCCGGCATTGGCCCGCTCGGCGGCCATGGCCAGCGTGTTGGCCGCCGTGAACGTGAAGCCCAGCGTCAGGAGCAGGGCCAGCAGCAGCACCTCGTACACCCAGAACGGGCACGACAGGCTGAGGGCCGCCAGCAGCAGGACGGCGACAACCAGCATCGCCTGACTGCCGCGCCAGGCCGTCACCTCCAGGTGGCGGAAACGCATCGTCAGCGCCGACGAGAGGACAATGGCCGACGCGTTCACGCCGAAACACACGCTGAAGCCCAGCGGTGAGAAACCGAAGTGCTGCTGCATGATGAACGGCGCCGAGGCGATGTTGGCAAACAGCACCACGTGGCAGAAGCTGAACTGCAGCACGTTGAGCAGGTAGCGCCGGTGGTGCAGCACGGTGGCGAAGCCGTGCGCCACGACGCGCAGCTTCATCGGCTGGCGCCGCACCCGGGGCAGCGATTCGCGGAAGTGGCAGCAGGCGGCCGTCAGCACGACGCCGAGGCCGAAGAGGCACCAGAAGATGCCCTTCCACCCGACGACGCCGGCCAGCACGCCGCCCGCCACGGGCGCCGCTATGGGCGCCACGCCGTTGATGGCGCCGATGAGGCCCATCGTCCGGGCCAGTTCGCGCCCCGTGAAGTAGTCCGTCGCCACCGAGCGGGCAATGACGATGCCGCTCGCGCCGGCCACGCCCTGCAACAGGCGCCAGCCCACGAAGGCCAGGATGCTCTGCGAGAACAGGCAGCCCAGCGTGGCCACGAGAAACAGCGCCATGCCCGCCAGCAAGGGCCGGCGCCGCCCCAGCGAGTCGCTCATCGGGCCGAAAAAGAGCTGACCCACGGCCAGCCCCACCATGCTCGCCGTCAGGCCGAGCTGCACCAGCGAGGGCGTTGTGGAAAACGTGCCGACCATTTCGGGCAGGGTCGGAAGATACATGTCGGTAATCAGCGGGCCGAAGGCCGTCAGCATCCCCAGCAGGAGAAGAATGAAAAGTCCGGTAGTCTGTTTAGTCTGCATAAACGTTTTTGCTTGAAAGTCTGTTGCAAAATTACCAACATTTCACCTTTCAGCCCCCGTATCCGGCCTCTCGTGTTAAACAAATACCACAAAATATAACGAAGTCTAACGCAGATTGCGCACCGCCAGTCAGCAATCCGCCACGGTCCGTCCGCCGCCGTCCGCCGTCGCGGTTCCGCCGGGGCGGGCGGCGGGCTCAGCCGTCGCGGCGCCGGCGCCCCTTCAGCTTCCCGCGCAGCAGTGCGGCCAGGTGCGTCTCGCGGTTGAGCCGGCGCAGCGACCAGACCGCCGAGAGGCAGAACGCCGCCCCGCCCACGGTCCACTTCAGCACCGGGCCGTCCGCCCAGCGCAGCGCCGCGAAGAGCCCCACGCCCAGCAGCAGGCACTGGCCCGCGTAGAAGGGCAGCGGCCGGACGTCCATCCGGAAGCCGTAGCGCCGGCGGTAGAGGCAGTGAATCATGAGCAGTTCCAGCAGGCCCGCCGCCGAGAGCGCGGCCCCCGCCCCCACCAGCCCCCAGCGGGCAAAGCTCAGCGGAATGGCCACGGCCGCAAACACGTCGTAGGCCAGCTCCGTCAGCAGGTACGTCCGCGAGTCGCCGTGGGCCAGCGACAGGTAGGCCGCCGGCAGCGTCAGGGCCTTGAAGAACATGAAGGGCACGGCACACATGGCCATCGGTATGGCCGGCGCGAACGCCGCCGAGTAAAGCAGGTGGACCACCCAGGGCATGGCCAGCACGAACAGGATGAGGAAGGGGGCGATGAGCAGCACGCACACCTCCATCTGCCGGTTCACGATGGGGCTCACGCCGCTGCGCTCCGCACAGGCCGCCGAGAGGCGGGGGAAGTAGTCCGTCTCGATGGCCATGAAGACCACCGAGGCGTAGGTCACGGCCATCACGTAGCCGCTGTTGTAGAGCCCCACGTCGGCCAGTTCGCCGAAGTGCAGCAGGGCGATGCGGATGACGAGTTCGGCGCCCTGCCCGCAGATGCCCGCCACCGTGAACGCCACCCCCAGGCGCACCATGGGCAGGCCCTGGCGCAGGCGCTCGCGCAGCCCGCGCGGCCACCGCCAGGGGCAGCAGCGCGTGGAGTAGTACAGGTGGACGGCCAGCAGCGCCGCGTTGCAGAGCAGCAGGGCCGGCACGATGCCCGCCGCGCCCAGCAGCAGGTAGAGCGGGGCCGTAATGGCCAGGGTACAGAGCGCGCACGCCACGGAGATGAGCGCTACCTTGCGCAGCTGCCGCAGGCCCTTCAGGATGGCCATCTCGCCCCCCGTGACGCTCATCATACCGACACAGGGCGACAGCGCGCAGAAGGCCGGCGCATAGTCCAGGCTGCCGAACGTCCAGTGGCTGAGCAGGGGCGACAGCACGCAGCACAGCGCCACGCCCGCCACGGCCGCCGCCAGGCACCAGGTGCGCACCGTCTCGACGAAGCGGCCCGTCTTTTCCGCATTGCCTTCGTCGAAAAGCTCCGACACGTGCTTCACCGCGCTGAACGAGAGGCCGAAGTTCGTCGTCTGGTTCAGCAGGTTCATCACGTTGAGGTAGATGTTCACCAAGGCGATGCCGGCCGGCCCCAACAGTACAGCGGCCACCTTGTTGCGGGCCACGGCCACGAGCATCGTGATGCCCTGCACGCCGCCGAAGAGGCCCGTGTACTTCACCACGTGCCGGTAGGTGGCCTCCTCGCGCCGTTCGGCGCCGCTGTCTGTCGTGTGCTGTCCCATGCTGTGTGCGTGTTGTCGGCCCGTTGCCCCGGCCGCGGTCCGGGCGGCGGGGCGGAGCGCGTCCGCCGCGGGCCGGCGGCGCCCCCAAGGCGCAGGCCGTCCGCCCGTTGCCGCCAAGGCCAGGATTTACAAATCCTTATTCCGGGGCATGGCGGAGGACAAATTTACAGTTTTTTACGCGGGAAGCGGCTTTCGCGCCCCGTTTTTTTGCCGGCTGCCGGCAAAAAGCCTACCTTTGCCGCACGGCCGCGCGCCCGTTTCCCGGGCCGCCGCGCCGTTCCAAACCCTTTTCCCATGCTGACCATACAAGAAAGCCGACCGGCCGACGTTGCGGCCGTCTATGCCCTGATTTGTGAAATGGAGGAGCACCGCCTCCCCCGCCCTGCCTTCGACGCCATCTTCCGGGAAGTGCAGGCCAGCCCCGCCCACTGCCTCCTGCTGGCCCGGTGCGGCGACACCGTGGCCGGCTGCCTCCACCTGCGCATGGAGGCCCAGCTCCACCACGCCGCCCGCGTGGCCGAAATCATGGAGCTGGCCGTCGGCGCCGCCTGGCGCAGCCAGGGCGTGGGCCGGAGCCTCTTCCGCGCCGCCTGCGGCCGCGCCCGCCAGGCCGGTTGCGTGCAGATAGAAGTGGCGTGCAACCGGCTGCGCCACCGCGCCCACCACTTCTACGAAACGATGGGGATGCACAACTTCCACTACAAGTTTTCCCTCGACTTCTCGGCCGCGCCCGACGCCCCCAACCGCCTGGGCCGCTGACCGCGCGGCGCCTGCCGCCGACCGTTTCCCGCGCCACGGGGCTAAGGCCCGTAGCGACGGGGCCTATTCCCGTAACGACGGGCCTTAGCCCCGTGTTCCGGCCGCCGGTCCGCGCCCGCCCCGGCCGTGCTCCCCGCGGCCCCGTCCCCCGTCGCCGCGGCGGCAGCCTCCTGTCCCCGCGGCGCCCCGTCTCCCCAGGCCGTAAGGCACACTAAAAATCCCGCCCCGACGCTTACCGCAAGCGCCAGGGCGGGATTTTCCGATGTCGGCCGGCCGGGGCCGGGCGGGCGGCGCGACGGCCCGCGCCGCCGTGCCGCGTCAGTCCGCATCCGCACGGGGAGAGAGGCGGAGCACGGACGAACAGCGCTCGGCCACGGCCTCGCGGTGCGTGATGATGATCAGTGTCTTGCCGTCGAGGCGCAGGGCGAGGCGTTCCAGGAGGAGTTGCTCCGTCGCCCCGTCGAGCGAGGACGTCGGTTCGTCGAGCAGGAGCAGTCCGCCCGGCCGCAGGAGGCCGCGCGCCACGGCGATGCGCTGCGTCTGGCCCTCGCTGAGCCCGGCCCCGCGCTCGCCGCAGAGGGTGTCGAGCCCCTCGGGCAGGGCGCGCACAAAGTCGGCCGCCGCCACGTGGAGGGCGGCCCAGAGTTCCTCGTCCGTGGCATCGGGGCGGCCCATCAGGAGGTTGTCGCGGATGGTGCCGCTCAGGAGCGTGTTGCCCTGCGGCACGTAGGACAGGTTGCAGCGCGTCCGGGGCGAGGCGACGGCCTCCGCCCGCCCGTTGTAGAAGACGACGCGCCCGCGGTCCGGCAGCAGGAGCGCCAGGACGAGGCGCAGCAGGGTGCTCTTGCCCGCCCCCGTCTCGCCCACGACGGCCGTCAGGCTGCCGGGGCGGAAGTCGTGCGAGAAGCCGTCCAGCACGTTGCGGTCGCCGCCCGGGTAGGCGAAGTCGACCGACTCGAAGCGCACGCCCAGGCTGCCCGACAGCCGCACCGGGGTGCCTTCCTCCTCGGCCGGGAGCGCCTGGAGCTCGGCCAGCCGTTCGGCCGACGTGAACACGCGGATGAACGTGGGAATCTGGCGGCTCAGGTCCACCATGGGGCGCTGCACCTGCGCCACCAGCTGGAGGAAAGCGGCCATCATGCCGAAGGTCACCGTCCCGTCGCGCAGGCCGAAGAGGCCCCAGAGGAAGGCCGTGGCATAGCCGGCGCTGAAGCCCAGCTGTACCATGACGCGCGAGAAGACGGAGAAGTCCGTGCGCGCCATCACTTCGCCGCGCAGCGTGTCCTGCAGGCGGTCCAGACCCGCCTCGGCGCGGGGCGTGTACTCGAGGGTGCGGATGAGCACGCGGTGCTCCAGGTGTTCCTGCAAGTGGCTCTGCACGCGGCTGTCCGTAGCGCGGATGCCCCGCGAAAGGCGGCGCATGCGCCGCACATAGCGCTTGCTGAAGAGCAGGGCCAGGGGCATGATGAACAGCAGCGTGCCCGCCAGGCGCGCGTCGAGGCGCGAGAGGAAGAAGAGGGCGCCGCAGAGCTGCACACCCGTGACCAGGACGCCCGGCAACGTGCGGCAGAGGGCCTCCGACACGGTCCGCACGTCCTCCTCCAGGCGGTTGAGCACGTCGCCCGTGTGCAGCGTCTCACGGCCCGTCCAGCGGCTGGCCATGAGGGTATTGAAAAGGCGGCTGCGCAAACCGTTGCGCAGGACAATCTCGGTCCGCGCGGCCAGGCGGCTGCGCAGGGCGGAGAGGCCCAGTTGCGCCGCCAGGCAGCCCACCATCCACGCGATGCCCGCGTCCAGGCGGCCCGCCGCGGCGCCGGACACGGTGTCGATGAGCTGTTTGCAGACAAAGATAAAGTAGAGCGAGACGCTGACCTGCACTACGCCCAGCACGCTGCTCCACAGCATGGCGCCCCGGACGGAACGCGACATGGCCCACAGCCATAGCAGACAATCCCTTATGCGCATGCCGCACCTCCTTTCCACCGGTACCAGCGCCGCAGCACGAAGAGCAGCCCGCGCCGCAAGGGCAACAGGCGGCGCCACACCGCCGCGCGGCAACGCGCGCCGCGGGCCGCGCAGTCCACGGTGCGGTCCGGCCGGACGATGGCCGTGGCCACGCCGCAGACGTCGGCGGGCCGGCACGTCTCGCGCAGGCTCAGGTTGGCGTCGCCCATCAGCGTCACGCGGTCGGGCCGCACGGCGACGACGCGGTGAAGCACCCACCCGCGCCCGGAACGGGCCAGGGCGATGTCGCCCACACGGAGCGCGTCCGGCGCACGCAGCACCACGCGGTCGCGCCCGCCGACAATGAACGGGAACATGCTGCTCCCCTTCGTCGGGATGGTCACCGCATGGCCCGCGGCCAGCAGCCGCGCCACTTCGCCGAACAGCGTGTCGTTGGGGACCGTCACGCGACGCACCGCGTCGGACGGCGATGTTGTCTGGTTCATTCGGACTGACAGTTTGATACGTTGTACAAAGGTAGCAAAAGACGGGCGACGGGGCAAATGAAAACAGGGTTTTCGGAAGATACCGGTCCGGACGCCGCCAACGGCCCGGCCGCCGATACAAAAAAAGCGGGGCGACCCCCTCGCCGGCAAAAGCCGGAGAGGGGCCGCCCCGCTTCGGGGGTTCACGCAAGGTGGCTTCACAGCCAGCGTTGCTGCGTGACAGCTATTAAAAGGAGTTATGAGGACAGAATGGGGAGGGACCGGCAGCGCCTGCCCGCTCAGGGACGGGGCCTGCGGCCGCCCGCCCTCCCCGAAAGCCGGCCGTTACTTGCTGCGGGTGATAACGGCACGACTTAGACGAGGATCGTCGTAGAACATGTTGTCCACGCCGCCCTTGGCTTCCATGCGGAGCTGCGACTCGGGCACGCCGAATTCCTTCGTGAGGCAGTCGTAAACGGCCTGTGCACGGGCCTTGCTCAAGCGTTCGTTGAGCGCCTTGCTACCCGTTCCGGCGTCAGCATAACCGGTCACGGTGTAGACGGTCTTGGCGTCGCCCTCCTTGATGACTTCGGCCATCAGACCCAGGTTGACGCGGGCCTCCGTGGAAAGGGTGCTCTTGCCGATGGGGAAAGTAACGAGGTTGGCGGCAGCCACCTTCTTGACAATCTCCTTGGCCTTGTCGCGGTCGCCTTCGGCCAGGGCCTGACGCAGCCGCTCGTTCTCGGCGTTGGCCTCAGCCAACTGGGCACGGAGCTCGTTGACGGCGGCGTTGTCGTAGCGGACAACGGTCTTGCTGCGGTCCCAGCCGCGCTTCTTGAACTTGTACGTGAGGCCGATGGTAGCGGAGAAGGCACCCTCGCCGCCGCGGCCGCCCTCCTCGCCGTCGAGACGGTCGCTGACCAGCGTAGCGCGCAGGTCGAGGTTCAGGTCGAGGGCCGAGCAGAGGCGGAAGGAGTTGAGGATACCGAAGTGGCCGGCGATTTCCGTCTGCGTCGGTTCGTCCGTCACCTTCACTACGCCCAGACCCGCATAGGGGCTGCAATTGTAGACGCGCTTCTCGTTGTAACCGAAGAAGAGGTTCGAGAAGTTGAACAGGGCGTCGACCTGGAAGTTGTAGTACTTGAACTTCGACTTCGACAACCAGTAGGTGGGACCGCCCTTACCGGGGACGTCCTCGCCCGTGCTGTGGACGCCGGGCTTCTGCGTGGCGCCCTTCATGGAAAGGCCGTTGTACATGAAGCGTACGCCAATGCCCGGCGTGAACCACTTGCCGATGGCTACGTCAAGTGAGGGCGAGAGGCGGTCGCCGAACTTGGCCTGGTGGTCGTGGTCGCCGATATACATCTGGGCACCGGCGCCGACGCTAACAAACCAGTTGCTCCAGAAGCGGTTGGTCTCTACCTTGTACTTGTCTTTGCTGTACTCCACGGTCTCCGTGAAGTCGCCGTTCTGAACGGTCTGTGCGTCCTGCGCACTGACCGTACCGGCAGCCGCCACAGCCAGGGCGGCCAGAATCGTCTTGCGAATCATAGTGTTTCTCTTTCTTTGATTTTTAATGGTTTTGCCCTTTCGGCGGGCCGGGAAGGACCGACGGCGGCGACCTTCGCCCCGCGGCCGGCCCGACGCCGAAATGGCGGAACTGGCGGACAAAGCGGGAAGGAGCCGGTCGGAACGGCCGACGGCTCCCCTCCCGGCTTCATCGCTTAGTTGTTGCCGTTGTCGCGGGTTTTCAGCTCGAACAGGAAGTTATTGGACACGACCAGTCCCGGCAGACGAACGCCCTGAACCTGGTAGGTACGACTGCCCCAGGTAACGTCAGCCGAACCGGCAAAGTTCATCATCACAATGCCCATCGGCACACGTCCGTTCTGCACCAGGTTATAGATAGCCTGCGTGGCCCGCGCATTGAAGAGCTCGGCGAACAAGGCGGGATTGCCACCTTGACTCTTCTCGGAACCGGAATCGTAAGGCTTAAACTGTAACCAATGCAGACCGCTGGCCGTTGGAGTGGGCTCTTCCGCCTGCATATAAAAGTCATAGCCGTCTGCTCCGGGCAATTCTGCATAATCATATATGGTAGGGTTACTATTTTCGCGCCACCGATACCCCAAAAATGATGTGCTCGTATACGTGGTGTACTGCGACCAGCCTACACTATTAATATTCTTCACTACACTGAAGCCAGATAGGTCGTTGATAAAGAGGGACTGTCCGTTATCTTGACGAATCCGCGTCAACATCTCATCCATCAGGTTGATTTTTCTCGTCATCAAATCGCAATCCGTAATGTCGGCATGATCCTTGCGACCAACGACCTCGGTGATGAAGTAAGGCACAAGGCCCAATCCATCACGATAGGCATAAGGAGTACCGTTGGTGATTTCCGGATTGTTTATCTGCAGCAAGTTCTGGACATGAACCGTGTATTGACCATTGTAATCCAGGTCGCGGATGTCAAGATTCTGACGGCTCGTGCCATACCCCACGATATAATTGAAATTCTCATTCGAAGGAGCCGAGGTACCATCCGGCAAATTCACAATGACTGCAATGTGGCCTCGCATCTCGCCCATCGTAGTCTGCGGCGTGTACGGCACCAATACGCCGGGATTACTGCGTTCCCACGTCGTGAGCAAATCGTTGATGGTAGAGACCCACTCTCGCGTAGATACTGCATTTTGTACAAAGTGAAGGAATACCACAGCGCACTCCGTCGGGGGGTCCGTGGCGTTTATCTTATTGTTCAACGCAGTGAGCACGTTACCAAGAGTAATATTGCCAGCTACGGGGGCGTTAGCTGAATAGACGTAACCCTGGCCGCTCGTATTTACATCGATATCTACGTCGAAAGCACGCACGCCGGCGTCGAACTGCGTTTTAGTGCCGTCGGCGACATTCAGCTCCTGGTATTTCTGGGAGATGTCGGTCTGTGCATTATAGTTGCTCGACACGCTTACGCTGGCAGTATAGGACTGGTGCGTACCCGGCAGAGAAACCTGCGAGAACAGCACGTCGTCACCGATAAGGCTCATCCAGTTACTCGTTTCCGCAGTGATGAGCTTCGGCGTAATAATGCGCGAAATCTTTCCGGCGGCCAGTATGTTGTCATGAGCCGTGCCATCGCCCGTATTCCCGCCCAACGTTTGGGTCAGGACGTAGTTGCCTTCCAACAGGACAGAGACGCTCAAATCTTCAGCCTTGATGTTGCGGGGGAGCAGGAAGAACTTCACGTTCAACTTCTCGCCCGGCTTCAACTCAACCGGATTCATGTTTCCGGCCTCGTCCTTCTGCGTACAGTTCACCGTAGCAATCTTGCAATCACCGGTGTTTGTCGGGAATGTGAATTCCTTCGTCGCAACATCGTAAGTAAAGTTGCCCACAATGTCCTGGCTCTTGGAAGTCACGGATATGGAAACGATCTTGCGGCTCGGCTGACCGGCGGCGGGACCGTTCACCACGACGTCAAGCACGCTGACCAACGGCGTAAAGTTCAACGTCACGTTCCTGTCATTGTCAGGCTCCCAGGTGCCTCTACCCGCCATCATGCAGTAGGTCATATCGGGCATGATGATTTTCCAGTCGGGGTCGGTGATTTGGGGATCATCTGTCATCGTTACCAGCTTGCCATGCTCCTGCGCCACGGGAATGTGGGCCGAGACCACAGTCCCGTCTTGCAGGCCGGACTTGATCCTGCCCAGGGGATAGAAAGCGTAGAAGTCGTGCTGCCGGTCCGTATCATTCCAACGGAGGCCGACCTCGCCGGTCTTCACGAGGTAATCGCCCGAAGTTGTGTTGTTCTGGACGATATAATCGGCGGACTTGCACTCCGGAGAAGCCTCGGGACAATAGACACGGACAGAGTCTTCACCGGGTACCCACTTGATTTCCAGAGCGGAATAGGAAGAGAAACTTGCCCCCTCACCGTCCGGCAATTGATAAATGGTGCGCACGCCGGGCGTAGTGCTGGCTGCGTCGGAGGTAGGCCCATAATATTTTGAGGCTTCGGGAATGTCCGTTGTCTCAGCGCCAAACAGAATTTCATCCCCAGAAACCGGAAGGACCCGACTGACTTCCATGTCGTCGGAGCAACCGGTAACCAACAGGGCTAAGAGTGCACCTGTAATAATTCTATTTTTCTTCATATCTCGAATAGTTTGTTTTTTACTTCCATGTATCACTTTCACTGAAATCCCAGGTTTCGTCTACCTGATGGTTTTCGATGGTCAGGTCCTCCGTCTTGGTATCTTTCTCGTAAATGGAGGCGCCCATGAAACCTTGCTCCAACTCCACACGGGTCAGACTGGTCTGTGGAGCTGCATACTTTTTTCTCATACTTTACTTTGATTTAGAAGTTTTTGATTTTAGTTTCTTTCTCTCTTGGTGTGGCCGGCCCGCGGCCTTGCCGTACGGCCGGCCGTCTGTGGTTAGCTTTTTCCGTTTTTTTCCATGCTGTCGTGATTTAGATGTTACACTTATATTCTTTCTGTCTTTATTTCTTCCAGAAGCGGCGGGGGTGCCGGTGCTTGTGTTTCTTATGGCCATAGCCGTAACCGTAGCCGTATCCATACCCGTAGCCGTAACCATAGCCGTAACCGTAGCCGCGGCGATGGGGGTCGACGCCGTTGAGGACGAGGGCCATGTTGGTGAGTTTCTTGTCCTCGTAGAGTTTCTCGATGTCGGGCATTTGGCGGCGGTCGAGGCGGCCGGCGCGGACGACGAATACGGTGAGGTCGGCGATGCGGTTGGTGATGGTGGCGTCGGCGATGAGCCCGACGGGCACGCTGTCGGCAATGACGTAGTCGTAGCGGGTGCGGAGCTCGGCGACGAGCTGGTCGAGCCGCTCGTCCATCAGGAGTTCGGCGGGGTTGGGGGCTACGGCGCCGGCGGGCACGATGTCGAACTTGTCCTCGTGGACGATGATGTCGTCGAGCGTGAGGCTGGGGTCGGCCAGGTAGTTGGTGACGCCGACGCGGTGCGTGCCGAAGTGGTGGCTCAGGGTGCCCTTGCGGATGTCGAGATCGAGGAGGACGACGCTCTTCTTGGCGTAGACGAAGCTGAGGGCGAGGTTGCGCGTGATGAACGTCTTGCCGGCCCCCTCGTTGAACGAGGTGAAGGTGATGACTTGCTGGGCCTTGTCCTTGCGGGCCATGAAGGCCATGTTGGTACGGAGGATGCGGAAGGCCTCGGAGACGATGTCGTTGCCCTCTTCGTGGACGACGAGCGTGTCGGCGGCACTGCGTCGGCGGCGTATCTTCTGCTGGGGTATCTCGCCGAGGAAGGGGATGCTGAGGGCTCCCTCGAGGTCGCGGCGGCTGTGGATGCGCGTGTCCATGAAGAGGATAAAGAGGAACACTACGCTGGGCACGGCGATGCCGACGAGGACGCCGAGCAGGAGGATGCGGTTGCGCTGCGGCGATACGGGGCCACTGGGGCCGTCGGCGCCGTCGATGACGCGGGCGTTGTTGTCGGCCATGGCCTGGGAGAGGGCGTTCTCTTCGCGGCGGTTGAGGAGGAAGAGGTAGAGTTGCTCCTTGATTTTCTGCTGGCGCTCGATGGAGAGCATCTGCCGCTCCTTCGTCGGGATGGAGGTGACGCGGCTCTGGGCGCGCATCTCGCGGTTCTCGGCGTCGTTACGCTTCACGTTGAGGCTGACAATCATGTTGTCCACGGCGCGGATGATGTTCTGCTTCATGGCGAGCAGCGTGTTGTTGAGTTCCTCGACCACGGGGTTGCGGTCGCTGCTCTCGTCGACCAGGCGGTCGCGCTTGAGCTTGGCACTGTTGTAAAGGGATATCTGGTTCTCGATGTTGGCGTCGCTGATGCCGGTGTTCGAGGGGATGAGCTCGGTCTCCTTGGCCGGGTCGGTGAGATAGTCCTTTATGAAGTTGGCCAGGCGGAGCTGGGTCTCGAGCTCGAGGGCGTCGGCGTTGTACTTCTGCGACTCGCCCATGTAGCGGCCGGCCGTGGAGGAGATGTCGACAATCTGGTTGCTGCGCTTGAACGACTCGAGGTCGGACTCGACGCTGCCGAGCTCGTTCTCAATGATGATGAGGCGCTCGTTGATGAAGTTGGCCGTGTTGACGGCGACCTGGTTCTTGTCCTTGATGGCCTCCTCGTTGTAAACGGTGATGAGCATGTTGAGCACATCGGAAGCGCGGACGGGGGAGTTGTCCTTGAGGGAAAGGGTCAGGATGGAGGATTCCTCCTCTTCCTGCCGGATGGTCAGGGCGCCCTTATAATATCCGACGACGGCGGAGAGGGGACGCTTGCTGACGTGAATGGGGGAGCCGTACCAGGACTTGTCGTAGTAGTGCGTCGGAGAGACGACGAAGCGGTTGCGCCCGATGCGGATGGTGTCCTTCAGGCGGACGGTGTAGCTCTTGCCGACGGACGTGCCGGGGACCGAGGAGAGGACGACCGTGTGGGCGTCCTTGGGCGTCACCGTGAGGGAGACGAAGGCTTCGGGCATGGCGTCGGGGAACGTTACGTTTACGGGAGACTGCGTGTAGAGTTCCACCTTGCGGAGCCCGTCCTCTATCTGATAATTGACGTCGGCGCGAACGCGCTGCACGACTTCCTGCATGAGCTGCTTGGAGCTGAACTGCAGGATTTCGTTGGCGACGTTGACCTTGTTGATGAAGTTGTCGTAACGGTCGAGGCCGGCCGTGGACGTCTTGTTGGACGGGTCCTTGATGATGACCGTGGCCGAGCGGAAATAGACGAGCGGGGCCTTGGCATACTCGTACCAGGCGAAACCTCCGCAAATCAGGATGGAGAGGACGTACCACTTCCACTTGGAGAGGAGGTAAAAGAAGAGGTCCACAAGATTGACGCTCTGCGCGCTCTTTGCCGAGGCGGCACTGTGTGTATTGTCTTGCATCTGAGTTTTATCCATGAAGTTTTTACTTAACGGCTTAGCGCAACGCCCAAATGAGCGAGCATACGGCGGTGACGACGGAAAGCAGCGTCGTTCCGATTTGCCAGCCGCGGTCTTCGTTGTCTTTCTTCTTGTACTTGGGTTCTACGTAAACGATGTCGTTCTGCTGGAGGTAGTAGCAGGGCGAGGTGAAGATGTCGGTGTTGCGGAGGTCGTGCAGGAAGAGCTTGCGCTCGCCGCCCACCTCGCGGATGACGGCCACGCGGTCCAGGCGGGCCTTGGCGGAGAGGTCGCCGGCGTTGGCGATGGCTTCGAGCAGGGTGATGCGGTCGCCGTCGACCGTGAAGGTGCCGTTGCGCTGCACGGCGCCGAGAACGGTGTACTTGAAGTTGAGGAACTCGAGCGAGACGAGGGGGTCCTTCATGTAGTTGCCCTGGATGAGGCGGTTCTTGATGAGGTCGGTCACCTCGCTGACCTTGAGGCCTTCGACGTGGAGCTTGCCCAGGATGGGGAAGTCGATGTTGCCGTCGACGTCGACGCGGTAGCCCTTGTCGCCGGACGGATTGCCTCCCACGGAACTGACGCTGCCGTCGGCGTTGACCTGGAAGGCGCCGCTGTGGATGTTGAACGGTATGGCTAACTCGGGATTCTTGCAGCTCACGACGATGCTCAGGCGGTCGTCGCGATGGACCACGGCTTCGTAGCGGGCATCGAATGGATAGTTCTTTCCCATCTGCATGTCCTGCAGATAGACGAAACTCTTGCGCGAAGCGCACGACGTCAGGAGCAGGACTGCCAACATGCTCAGGAATAGCAATGCTTTTTTCATCTGGTTTGGAATAGTTTTATTTTATCTTGTTTCGTTGAATGCGTTCCAGCAAAGAAGGGCCGCCGCGGGTTCGGGACGGCAAAAGAGCTGCCCGAGGGGGACGCTGTCGGCCAGCCGCGAGAGGGTGGCGCACAGGGCGTCGTGCAAGGGGGGCTCGGTCGTGATGACGGAGCAGCCGGGATAGAGGGCCACGAATGCGGCCGTTCCGGTCAGGGGCTCGTAGCGGTTGACGGGCGACTGGACCAGCCGCACCATGCCGCCGACGGGGTACTGCTCGTCGCGGTAGCAGGGCGTCTTGCCGCTCCAGGGGCTGCCGTAGGCCCAGGCCTGGCCGTCGACCACGCGGACGACGGGGTTGTCGTCGTTGAGCAGCGTCGCGCCGGGCAGCGTGGCCAGCCACTGGCGGGCATGGGTGCTTTTCCCGGTACCGCTGCGGCCCATGAAGAGATAGGCGCGGCCGTCGCGATGGACGGCGGCGGCGTGGATGGAGACGGCGCCGCGGAGCAGGGCGGCCTGCGAATAGACGATGCGCAGCAGGGAGCCGAGCACGAGACCGGCGGCGGGGTCGCTCCAGTCGAGGGCCACAAGGGCGCGGGTAAAGTCGGGCGACGTGACCATCGTATGGACGCAGCCGGCAGCCGCGTAGCGGAGGTCGATGCGGTAACCGTCGGGGATGACGCTCACCCGCGTGTGCCCCATGTCGTTGTCCAACTCGTCGAGCAACGTGCCGGCGGCGGGCCGGAGCTGCTGCGGCGTCTCGCAAACCGCGAGGACGAAGAGCGGGACGGCCGTGGCGGCCGTACGGCGGAAGGGGCGGAACGACGGCAACAGGGCGTCGGCATCAGTGTCCGCCGGAAGGCAGACGCTGAACTCGAGGCCGCCGACACTATATATATGGTGTGCCATTTCAGAATTGTCCTTTCAATAAGTTCATGAATATCCAGAAAGCCTCCTGCGGCGCGTAGCGGCACGCGAAACCGACGTTGCGGATATAGGTATGGGAGGTGCGGAGCTTGCGCGCCCACACGGCATGCTGGCCGGCCGTGCGGCCCGACAGGTACAGGCCGAAATTGCCGCCGCGCAGTACGATGGTGAGCAACGTCCGGGAACTCGTCCCCCGCTCGCGGTAGGGCAGCTCTTCGGGCGGCAGGCCGAGGTGCTCCACCAGGAAGGCGTGGAGCAGGCGCGTCCAGCGCCGGAGGCCGATGCGCCCCAAGAGGCGGCGCAGGCGTTTGCCGTCCACTTCGCCGGAGAGGCAGTGGTAGGCGCGGGCCAGGTCGCAGAACTGCCGCAGGCCGATGCCCCACCCCAGGGCGTGCTTCAGGATGTGCGTATTGAGCAGCAGGAGGTTGAGTATCGGGCTGGGGATGAGGACCTCGAGGCGCTCCTCGCCGGCGATGCGGACGGAGCGCCAGCCTTCCTCGGTCTCGAGGCGGGCCAGCTCCCGGCGCACGAAGGGGTTGTAGACGTCGAGCAAGCGGTCGTGGATTTCGACCTCGACCCCTTGCCACTCGCAACAAACGCCGCCGTCCGCCATGCGGTGGGCCGCATGGCCGGGCCGGCGGGCCATCCCGGCGGCCTGGCGGGCCTCGTCGCGATTGGGAAAGTAGAGGTCGATGTCGCCGCAGACGCGTTGCAGCGGTTCGTCGTAGTATCGGGCCACGCCCTGTCCCTTTTGCAGTACGGGGTGGAGCCCCTGACGGACGTAAGCGGCATAACAGTCGGCCAGAACGCGGTTCATGCGCCGGTTGCTGCGCTCTATGGCATCGACCTCGGCGACCCAGCGGACAAGCAGGTCGGAAGGGGGCAGCAAGGGAACCGGCAGGGCCGACATGCCCTGATAGACCAGGCCGGTCACCGTCTGGCGGCGGGACAGCTGAAACACGGCCTCCCACTCCAACGCGGAAAGCGGGAAGGCGCCCAGGTCCCGGGGCGGACGCTGCCAAAGGCCGGCACGCAACAATTCAAAAAAAGCCTGCGCTTCGCGGGATTGAAGCATAGAGACGTTCTCCGTGTGTCGACGTTTATTCTATCAGTCCACAGGATTGCCACTCGTCCAACTGACGCTGCACGTCGGCCTGGGCCTGCTCGGGGGTCACGTCGTAGACGGAACAGAGCCAGGCGGCCAAATCCGCTACGGCGGTCCGGCCGGCAACGAGCTGCTGCCAGATTCCGGCCGCCGTTTCGTTGAGCGTGTAGACATTGCTCATGTTCACACGCTCAGCGCTGGCTTCAACGATGAGATACTGTTGTCCTATTTTTCTTAACTGCAAGTTAGACTTGGGTTTCATATTCTTGGGTAAAGGTTATGCCCCACGCCGTTCAGAACTTTTTCCCGGTCAGGATGGCGACGACGGTGAGGAAGATGATTTTGAAGTCGAGCCAGAGGGACTGATGCTCCAGGTAGTCCAAATCCATGCGCAACCGCTCGAGCATCTTCTCCATGGTGTCCGTATAACCGTTGTAGAGGGTAGCCATGGAAAAGAGGCCGGGCCGCAGGTTGTAAAGCAATTCATAGTCCGGATTGACGGCTCGAATCTGGTCGACGAAATAAGGACGCTCCGGCCGCGGACCGACGAAGCTCATGTCGCCCTTGAGGACGTTCCAGAGTTGCGGCAACTCGTCGAGGTGGTGCTCGCGCAGAAAGCGGCCGATGCGGGTCAGGCGCTTATCGCCTTTGCTGTAAAGCTCCGGACGCCCGTTGCTTTCGGCCGCGACCGTCATGGAGCGAAACTTGTAGAGAATGAAGGAACGGCCGCCGTAGCCGACGCGCTCCTGGCGGAAAATGGCGGGACCGCCGTCCTCAAGACGGATAAGCAGGGCAATCAGGCCAAAGAACGGCCAGAGCGTGGCCAGGCCGACGAAGCTGCCGACAATATCTATAAAGCGTTTCGCGATACGAGCAAAGGGTGTAAGTGCCATATTTCTTTCATCCGTTATAAAGTTCCTCCCACGCGCTGCGATTGCAATGGCTTGAAAGTTTTCCTTATTATTTCTCATGACAATATTGAAGAATAAATGTTCATACACTGACGAATCATTTTTTCTTTGGTAAAAGTGTTGCGGTAACGCTGCTCGGCACCTTCGGAGAACTGCCGGTAGATGTTTTCATTACGGGTCAGGCTGCTTATCGCGTCGGCCAAGGCCCGGGCGTCACCGGGCTCGACGTTCAGGCCCGAGGTGCCGTGACGGTTCACCCACGCCACGCCCGACTCGGGTATGTTCGTGGCCACGACGGGCTTTCCGCACGACATCGCCTCTATCTGCACAATGCCGAAAGCCTCCGTCTTCTGCACGCTGCTCAGGCAGAACACGTCGCAGGCGCCGTAGTAGGCCGGCAGGTCTTCGTCGGCGATGCGGCCCAGGAGTTGCACCTTGTCCTGGAGGCCGAGGGCCTCTATCTCTTCCTGCAACGCTTCGCCCAGACAGCCGGTTCCGCCAATCAGAACCACATAGTCGTCGTCCAGATATTTGGCAGCCTCCACCAGGTAGCGGTAGCCTTTGTAGTGGACCAGGCGCCCCAGCGAGAAAACGATTTTCCGCTCGCCGTAACGGTGCCGCAGGGCGGCCACGGCTTCGGGGTCCGGACGCATGGGCTCCACGCCGATGGGCAGGCAGGTCGTCTTGTCCTGCACGTCGCGGAGGTAGGGCGACTCGGCAAGATAGACGGGCGTCGTGCCTACGATGAGGTCGGCGCGCCGCAGCAGCCAGTTCTGCAAGGGCCGGTAGAGCGGCATGAGCCACCGTTGCTTCTGAATGTCGCTGTGCCAGTGGAGCACGACCTTGCCACGGTAGCCCGACAGATAAAGTGCCAGACAGGCCATGGGGTCCGGGTGGTGGACGTGAATCAGGTCATAGCGAGAACAAATCTTACGCAAGCGGCGGACCATGGAAGGAGAAATCATCGTTGCTGCGGCCTTGAACCAAGAGTTGCAGCACATGAGGCGCGCATGGGGATGGATGGGAACAACGCAATCTCCTCCCTCCGTCGCGGCGCACATCATGTCGCAGTCGATGCCGTTCTCGGAAAGTCCGACCATAAGGTCATACTCCACTTTCTCTATGCCTCCGCGTATCGGATAGAACTTTCCCAACTGTAGAATTTTCAATCTCTCTTTATTCATGAAAGTTTTAATGCGGAGTCGTACAGCCCTGTTCTTTTCCAAATGGGAAACGGGTAGCAGACCACTGTCCGGGCGTAGGCCCCCAGGCTGTATCGACGAAAATTCCATATTCAGGTCTATCAAATCAAAGCCCCGGTGCAACGGCGGTACTCCACGACGCTTCGTTCCGCTGCGGGGTGGTTGCTTCGGTTGCTGCCGCAGGTGATGCAGCCTCGGCCGTCTGAGGAATCAATATTTTCCGGGACCGGTTTTGTAGCAGTTCGGGATAGTGCCGCCGCAAAAATCCGTTCAGACTTGAGTAGTTCAGATTCAGGCGGCGGGCAATGGACAGCAGGCTGTCCGAAGTCGTAGCACAGAGCTTGACGGCTTCGGCATACTTGGTTTCGCAGCGGCGCAGCATGTGCCGTCCGTTTTTCTCGACGCTGTGCCCCATGCGCCGGGACAGGTCGGGCTCGTATTTCCGTAAATAGGCGCGCAGCGTTTCGGGGTGCAGGCCAAATTCGGCAGCCACCTGTGCAACCGGTTGGAACTTTTTCCGCAGAGCGGCGACGGCCGGGGCGTACTTTTCCGCCGCGCGACGGGCCCGCAGCGTTGTGGCCAACGGAGAGAGCCCGGACTTGCCGGCGCGTCCCTGGGTCCGCGCTTTCACGACGGAAGCGTGCCACTTGTGCAGGTAGAACCGGAAGCCCTCGGCGGGAACGCCCGTGCGGGCGGCAATCTCGCGCAACGGGAGCGTCGTTTCCTGATAGAGCGTCAGCGCTTCGGCGTATTTCGCCACCGTAGCGGGCGAAGGCTCGTGCCGGCGGCCGTTGCCGAGCAGACAACCTCTCTTCTTTTTCTTGACCGACTTGGCCCGCTGGCGCAGTTTCTCCTTTTGCCGGAGGACGTCCTTGTGATAAAAGCGGAGGTGTTGCAGCAGTCCGCTCAACGAGACCTGGCAGGCCTCGGCTATCTGTGGCAGCGTCTGCTCCGTTGTCCGGTAGAGTTCTACGGCTTCCGCGTAGTATTGGGTGGAAACGGAGCGGACCCCGCGCGGCTGATGGTCGCCGAGCCCCATACGCGCCCGCGCCTGTTCGCGGCGGGCGAGCACGTCGGGATAGTGTACCTTCAGAAAGTTGCTCAGCGCGGCCCCGCTGACATGGAACTTGCGGGCAATCTGCGAAATGTTGAGTTTGAGATAAGCCTTTGTCCCGCAAGCCGCCACGGCGTCCTTATATTTAGCATGCGCCAGGGGGCTCTGCTGCCCGGCCACACACAGCTTGACGGCGTAGGGATTTTCGCCGGCAATCGGAAAGTGATGACGTTTCAGTACGAGCTCGCGCCGGTAACGGCGCAAGTAGCTGCCCAGTCCTCCTACAGTGAGTCCGTAAGCCGCCGCAATGGTCCGCAGAGAATCGTCGCTCGAAGCGTATCGCTCCACAGCCGCGGCATACCGGGCGTCCAACGCACGGCGACGGTCACGCTTCAACTTTTCCTTTCCGGTAAGGGAATGGGGGTCTACATTTTCCATATTCACGAATAAATTTTGAGCCGGTACTCGTCCGGGCTCCCGCCCTTGGGCTACGTACCGTTAGTTTCCCATCATACCTTCTATAACGCAGGCCGGCGCGGAACACGCTCCGACCCGGCATTCTCCTAAATCCTTCATCGCACCGCCGCGGCGCTGCTACTGCCGGCAGCCGCCAGACGCGGGGCTCGAAAAATTCCACGGATGTGCGCGTTGCCACGGCCGCGAGGTGTGGCGTTCGGCCCGCATCCTGCGCAAGCCTTGAACCGAACGCAGCGCCAGGGGGCAACGCGGTAAAATTCCCGACGCCTGTTTGGCGTCTCTCTCTATATATAATAAGGTGTATGGCCTCATCGGTTCGGGCCGTGCGACCTCTGTCTATTCCTCCTGCAACGGTTCGGGCAACACTTCCTTCAGGAACGGATAGCGGAAAACCAGCGACTGCGCTTCGGCAGCTACGTAGTCTTTCAAATCCGCGGAAACGTTGGGCAGCTGCCCCAATCTCACCAACAAGGCGGAAAACTGACGGGCCAAGCCCCAGAGGGCATCGAGTTGCCCCTCCTTACCGTCGTTCGCCAACGTCTGGAAACGCGCCCCGATTTCCTCGAAAACGAAGAGGACAATCTCGACGGCTTCCCGGAATTGCTTTTGCCGGACATCTTCTTCGGCCCGTGTCAGCCACGGATCAAGATTCCGGACCAGGACGATGGTATCCAATTGGTGCTGCGGCACGAAGAAGCAGGCATCTATCTCTTGTTGCAAGGGCGTCAGGGCCGGCTCTTCGGGCGACAGGTCCTTTTGTTGCTGCCGGCGTAGCTGCACGTATTCATCCACGTTTTCAAACGTCTCCTTGCTTACGCCGTTGATGGCGACAGTCAGGCCGCCCAACGAAGTGACCAGGCACTTGTCCCGCGAGATGCGGACCTGATACCCTTCGAAACCGGCCAGCTGGCCGGAGATGATTTTCACCAGCGGATGCCCCTTGGCGTAATAATCGAGTGTGTGGGCCATAAAACGGATGCGGCTGGGCCCCACCTGGGCCAACTGCATAAATGTCTGCATTACATAGTCCGGGATGATGGCTGTGCGGCGGGTGCTGCAATCTTTGACAAGGTGCAGCCCTGGAAATATTTCGTCCAGCATCTCCTGGATTCGCCGGCTGTCGCCCTGTACGAACAACAGCCCCGAAATCGTAGGCCGCTCCAGTTTACGCACGTGATGATGCTCGCGCTTATAGCTTACAGTGGTGTGAACGAAAGTCGGGAAACGTACTTTCAGTTTTTCATTTACCCACGCCATTTTTACGCGGTGGACAAACAAATAGCACCATGACTTTTTCTCCTTGCCAGAGGGCTGCAGTTTACCTTCCGGGCCAAAAGCTGTTTTTGACCCGTTCTGCTGTTTGCCATCCTCGGCATTAGAAAAAGCATCTGAACTATACAGTGACATCGACGCTTTTATCTAACCTATGTAGTTTGCTTTGTACCCGTGCGCGGTGATCGGTTTACTTATTGTGCTTCTCTCCCCTCAATACGTTAATACGGTCAACCCCTCAACATTTCGTTGACCTCCACCGCTACGAGCGCACTGCTAATCTTCGTCTTTTCAGACGGATAAAATTAGAACTCAATCCTTCCTCTTTTCATAAGAGACAGATTTCAACTGCAAATTTAAGCAAACTTTACGAATTATCGTTCCTTCCTATTCATAAGAGATGGATTACAGCTGCAAAGTTAAGCAAACTCCGCGAATTAAGTGTTTTTCCGGATAAGAAAAATCTAATTATGCGAACTTCGCACAGCCTAATGTCAACAATTTGTAAAGGATATTTTCAAAATAGGGCACTCTTTCCCCGTGATTTCCAAATTGTTTCTCATTTTATCTATCTCTTATGAAAAGAGGGAGGAAAAGATAGATTACATCCTTTTTTACAGGCTACATAGTATCAAGGTGGGTTCTATCAATTCCATTTTTTATTTCTTGCATAAGGCAGCAGAACCCT
>USPK01000010.1 GCA_900556465.1 uncultured Prevotella sp.
GCCCCGTAGCGACGGGGCCTATCCCCGTAAAAACTGGCCTTAGCCCCGTGTTTCGGCTAACGGGCCGCGTTTCCCGTGCGCCAGCGCAGGCGCATGTTCCGAAAGTCGAGGACGACGCCTTCGCCCTTCCGGCACGCCTGACCCAACGGGAGGGCGTAGCGGCCCGGCGCGTCGGCGGCAGGCGATGCCGTGACCGCGGTTCCGTCCAGGGTGAGGGCCGCGCCCTGCGCTACGGCGGGGGCGTTGAAATCCCAGTCGAGGCGGACGCTGGCGTAGCCCGTAGGCGTCTCGGCTTCGGCACAGAGGCCGTCCTCCAGCCGCAGCGAGGCGCCGCCCTGGCGCGGCAGGCTGTCCGTGGAGAATTCGGCCGTGGCGGACGGGGTGAAGGCCACCCAGGCAAAGCGGCGCAGCACGTCGTAGCCCAGGAGCAGCCCGCTTTCGGCATCGCGTGGCACGGGCGTCTCGGCCTTTTTCGCCGCGATGCGGCAGGGCAGATTGCGGACGGTGAAGTGGCCTATCCGCAACTCGGGCAGGAGTCCGATGGCCCCGCCGTCGGGCGTGTGGACCAGGCGGCGCACCTTCAGCCGCTTGGCGGCTTTGTGCGACACCCAGCTGACGGGCGCGTTGCCGTCGATGCGGGCGAAGAAAGTCCTGTCGCCGGCGCTGACGGGCCAGGTGCCGTCGGCCGACATCCGGAGCGTCGCGGTGCCCGGACGGCCGGTCAGCGTCGGGGCCGGCTGGGCGGAAAGGCTGGCGAAGAGGGTGTCCCAGGCAGATGGCGGCGTCGCTTCGCCCCAGGCTGTTGCCGGCAGCGCGGCGGCCGTCAGCCGTTGGCCTTCGGCGTAGCGGCCCAGCTCGTAGAGGCTGCGGGCTTCGGCCTGCGCGTAGGGGAACACCGGTTCGGGCGTGTCGTGTTGCGCCTGGCAGAGGCGGAGCAGCTCCTCGGGGCGGTTTTTCCCGTTCAGCAACTGGAAGTCGATGTAGTCGCGCAAGGCCTCGTTCGTCGTGCTGCTCTCCAGCGCGACGCGGTTCCGCTCGAAGTAGAAGCCGTCGAAGGCCGGGCAGTTCGGTCCGCCGGTGCCGTCACCCTCCAGGGCAGGGCCCATGCGCAGCGTCATAGCCTCCAGGTCCATCAGGGCCGGGGTTTGCGTGTTCTGCAGGAAGGCCGTGCCGAGCAGGCCGTCGTAGTCGGGCAGGCGGAAGTCGTTCCACGTGACGGGGGTGGGATAGTGCCGGCCGTTCAACTCGAGGTCGAAGACGGCCGAGTCGGGGACGGCGTCGCGGAACGAGGCCCGGGGAATGATGTTATTGGGAAAGCTCGTGTCGAGGCTGAAGAGGCGCTCGCGGCCGTTGTGTACGACGTGCAGGCGCAGGGTCCGGTCGCGCGAGAGGCGAAGGTTGGGCGCCGCGGGCCACCACTGCGGGCCCGCGGACTGCGCGGCGGCGTCGGCGGCTACGGGTGCGGCCGACGTGGGCGGGAACAGGATTTTTTCGGGATAGAAGGCGGCCGAGCCGATGCAGAGCAGCTCGTTGGAACCCAGAACGCGGGTGAAGGGCAAGCGGACTTCGCTGCTGTCCACTACGACGTAGAGCAGGAGGTTGTGGATGGTGACGTCGCCCAACTGGAGGCGGCGGGCGAAGGCCGGGCAGGCGGCGATGCGGCCGGCGGAGCTGTTCAGGTGGATGGTATCGGGGAGCAGCTCCAACCCGGCGCGGCGGGCGTCGCTCTCGGGGAGGTACGTGTAGCGTTGTCCCGTCTCGAGCGTGAAGTAGCGCGGGGCGTCGTCGTTGACGGCGGCCTTCACGAGCAACGGCCACTCGTAGGTGACGCGTAGGGCGCAGGTGTCGGCCGGGCGTTCCACGCGCGTGACGGGCTTTTCGCGCAGCGCCTCGCCGATGTGCTCGTAGAGCCGCAGGGGGGCGGCGTGGGGCAGATCCAGTTGGCGGGCGGCGTGGGCAAAGTCGGCCAGCGCGCCCCACTGGCCCCGCTCGATGAGGGTGCGTGCCCGGGCGTTGAGGCAGAAGGTGAGCTCCGTGGCGTCGAGGGAGTCGGCGTAGAGGGTGAGGAGGCTGTCGGTGCAGGCCAGGAGGCGGTCCGGCCGGTGGAAGGCAGAGGCGAGCGTCAGGTCGCAGCGCAGCCGGCCGAACGTATCGAGCGAATCGCGGGCCGTAGCGTAGGCGGCAGCGAGGGCAAAGGCGCGGTCACGGTCGGCCAGGGCCAGCAGCCGCGAGCGGGTCGACGTGCCGCCCAGCCGTTCGCCCTTGCGCCGGTATTCACGGATGGGGTCGATGAGGTAACGCTTCACGCGGCGGCGCTTATAGTAGGCTTCCTCCTCGCGGCAGTATCGGGCCAGCTCGGCGTATCGGCCCAGCTGGCAGAGCCCTTCGGCCTTGAGCTGCGTGAGGGCCAGGCGCCCCTTCAGCCCCAGCTCCTTTTCGTAGTCGGTAGTGAGGCTGTCGATGCAAGTCAGCATGCGGACATAGTGCGCGTCGGCGCGGGCCAGCGCCATCTCGCAGTAGAGGCGGACGTAGGGCGGGAACCGGGTGCCCGATTCGCGGTAGAGCGGCCGCAAGGCGGCGATGTCGCCGCGGGCGGCGAGCAGGGCGGCGCGATTGGCCAGCGAATCGGCAGACTGAGGCCACGCCGTCAGCGCGACGCAGCACGTAATAAATAGGAGTAGGAGTCGCTTCATGGTAAGAGAAATGGGGGCGCCGGACCGAGTCCCCGGCGGGGCTTTTCGAGGCGCAGCGCTGGTTCTATCTTTGCAAATATCCGAAAATCCAGGCTTACCGGCCTGAAAAGCAAGCATTTTTAACACGAAGCGTAGTCCGTGGTCCCTTAAAATCGGAATTGCGGCTACGGGAAGTGGCCGGTCGCGGCCCGGAACGGTCGCGCCCGGGCCCGCCACTGTCGCCGCCGTTGCCGCGCCGGTCCGGCGAAAGATAAAAAGAAAGCGGCAACGCATCTGTAAAGAATGCGTTGCCGCTCGGCTTATGTCGGAAAGAGGCGACTCGAACGCCCGACCCCTACGTCCCGAACGTAGTGCGCTACCAACTGCGCTACTTTCCGATTTCGCGGTGCAAAGATACAGCTTAATTTGGTTCCTTCCAAATTTTCCTTTACTTTTTTATGATAATGTCTATGACAATCTTGGGTTGCTTAGGGTCGTTGGTGATGAGCAGTACCCTGCGGCGCCGGCGGTTTTGGAGGCCGCTGGCGCGGACTGTGATCTTGAGGTCGTCGCTTTGCCCCGGTTTGAGGGTACGGCGCCCGAAGCTGACGCTCAGTCCCGGATTGTAAACTTGCAGTGCCTGGATGGACAGCGGCGAGTAGCCCGTGTTCGTCAGCTTTATCTTGGCCTTCAGCTTGTCCTTCTTCCCGAACGGGCCGATATGGATGGTGGTGCTGTCGATATGGGCACGGGGCGCGTTGGCCAGTTCGCTGGGGCTGTAGTCCAGTTCCGGCAGAAGCGTGGCCGAGACGTAGATGTCGTTGCCGTCGTTCACGCGGTCGCCGGGGAAGCGGCTGAGATAGATGTCCGTTTGCGTGAGGCCGTAGTTGCGGAGCTTCTCGCTGTTGAGCGTAACGTGGAGTTTCCCGACCCGGCCCGGGCGGATGACGGCAGGGTCGGCCTCGGCCGTGAGATACTGCGGCAGGTGCATCAGCTCGGGGGTGTAGGACTGGCGGCCGGCGTTGAAGAGGCGCAGCGTAACCGTCGGCGTGTCGCCCCGCCGCACGTCGTCGAACTCCAAGTTGTCGGAGTCGAGGTAAATCTCCCCGGTGTGATAGCTGAAGTCGGAGGAGTTCTCTTTCTTCTCCAGCACGACGTCGCCACTAAAGGTGAGAATCGTGGGCTCGGTGGCGGCGTTCGTCTCCACGATGAGGTCCTTATTGAAATGGCCGAGCAGGGCGGCGTCATAGGTCACGTCGATGCTGCCCGACTTCCCGGGGGCAATGGGCTCCCGCGTCCAGTTGACCGACGTACAGCCGCAGCCCGGATAAACGTGCGAGATGACCAGCGTCGTGTCCCCGCTGTTGGTGACCTTGAAGGACGCGGTCTGCGGCTGGTTCCACAGGATGGAGCCCAACTCCTGGTGGACGGCGTCGAAGGTGGCCTTGGGCTGGGCCACGGCTGTGCTGGCCCCAAACAACAGGGCCGGTATAGAGAGTAAGATGCGCTTCATTCGTGAATAGGATTGGGACGGCCGGAGCGTAGCCCGGCAGAATCAGGGCAAAGTTAGGAAAAAATTATGTATCGGCCTTTGTCTTCTGCCCGATGTTCCCTATATTTGTCCTCAAAATAAATTTACATAGAAATAATTAACACATGAAATTGATCTCTTGGAACGTGAACGGCCTGCGGGCTTGCTGCGAAAAAGGCTTCCGCGAGGCGTTCGCGTCACTGGATGCGGACTTCTTCTGCTTACAGGAGACCAAACTTCAGGCAGGCCAGCTGGACCTGGCCTTTGAGGGCTACGAAAGCTACTGGAGTTACGCGGAGCGCAAAGGCTATTCCGGCACGGCCGTCTTTACGCGGCGCAGCCCCCTGCAAGTGACCTACGGGCTCGGCATTGAGGATTTCGACCACGAGGGCCGCGTCATCACGCTCGAGATGCCGGACTTCTATCTCGTCACCGTATATACGCCCAACTCCCAGGACGAGCTGAAACGACTGGACTACCGCATGGCCTGGGACGATGCTTTCCGCGACTACCTGCGCCGCCTCGACGCGCAAAAGCCCGTACTGGCCTGCGGCGACCTCAACGTGGCGCACCGCGAGATAGACTTGAAAAATCCCAAGACCAACCGCCGCAACGCCGGCTTCACCGACGAGGAGCGCGAGAAGTTCACCCAGCTGCTCGGCGCCGGCTTCGTCGACACGTTCCGCCACTTCTACCCGGACCTGGAAGGCGTCTACTCGTGGTGGTCCTACCGATTCCGCGCCCGGGAAAAGAATGCCGGCTGGCGCATTGACTATTTCCTCGCCTCGGAACGGTTGCGCGACCGCCTCGAAGGGGCGAAGATTCACACGGAAATATTCGGCTCGGACCATTGCCCGGTCGAGGTGACGCTCCGAGAGTCCTGACAAAAACAAACCTTAGCATAAACATCGTCTATGAAAGCTTTCTTCAAACAAGTGCTTGCCGTCGTCGTCGGCATGCTTATCGTGTCGGCGTTTACGAGCGTCATGTGGTTCGTGATGTTTATCTCGTTCGTCGCCATCGGTACGCCCAAGCCTACGCTGACTGAGGGAACGGTGCTTCACCTGAACCTCAACGGCACCATCGCAGAGCGGGTTCAGCCGAATCCTTTTGCGGAAATCACGGGCAGCAGTCCGCTGGCCAGCCAGGGACTGAACGACATCCTCACCGCTATCCGCGTGGCCGGGGAGAACGATAAAGTGTCCGGCATCTATGTCGAAGGCGGCATTGTCAGTGCCGACGTCGCCACGCTCGAAGAGATCCGAAAGGCGCTGACCGACTTCAAGAAGACGGGCAAGTTTGTCCTGGCCTATGGCGATAACTACACGCAGGGCTCCTACTATGTGGCCAGCGTGGCGGACAGTGTGCTGATCAACCCCAGCGGCATGCTCGACTGGCACGGCCTGGCCTCGCAGACCATATTCTATAAGGAGCTGCTCGAGAAACTGGGCGTGAAGATGCAGGTCTTCCGCGTCGGGACGTTCAAGAGTGCCGTAGAACCCTTTACCTTAACGGGAATGAGCGAGCCGAACCGCGCGCAAGTCCGTTCCTTTATTTCTGACATCTGGACCGTCATGTGCAAGGACGTGGCCGCCTCGCGCAAGGTGACCGTCGATACGCTCAACGCTTATGCCGACCGTTACATGGCCTTCTGCGACGCTGCGGACTACGTGAAGGCCAAGCTGGTGGACCGCCTGGCCTATGTCGACGGTGTCCGCGCCAGTCTGCGTGCCCTCGCCGGCGTCGAGCAGCTGAACCTCGTGACGCCCGCCGAGCTGGCCCTGTGCGACAAGCCCGCCAAGGCCAAGGATTGCGTGGCCGTCTACTATGCGCAGGGGAACATTGTCGGCGAGGCCGAGAGCAGCCTCCTGGGCAGTGAAGCCCAGATTGTAGGTCCGCAGGTCGTCGATGACTTGGACAAGCTGATGGAAGATGAGTCGGTGAAAGCCGTCGTCATCCGCATCAACTCGGGCGGCGGCAGCGCGTACGCCTCCGAGCAGATGTGGCGCGCCGTCCAGTTGCTCAAGAAGAAGAAACCGGTCGTCGTCTCCATGGGCGGCATGGCCGCGTCCGGCGGCTACTATCTGGCTTGCGGGGCCGACTACATCGTGGCAGAGCCTACGACCCTGACGGGCAGCATCGGCATCTTCGGCATGGTGCCCGACGTCACCGGGCTGCTCACCGAGAAGCTCGGGCTACACTTCGACGTGGTGAAGACCAACGAAGCCTCCGACTTCGGCGTGCTCGGCCGTCCCTTCAACCCGGGTGAGAGCGCCGCGATGCAGGCCTACGTGGAGCGGGGTTACCGCCTCTTCCTGGACCGCGTGGCCCAGGGCCGCCACATGAAGGTGGCAGACGTGGACAGCATTGCCCAGGGCCGCGTGTGGACGGGCCGTCAGGCCATGAGCCTGAAGCTCGTGGACAAGCTCGGCACGCTCAATGACGCTGTGGCCGAGGCCGCACGCCGTGCCGGCTTGAAGGAGTACAGCGTGCAGCCGCTGCCGGTTTCGGGCGACTGGCTCGACGAGTTGCTGAACGGCGTCCGGGGCAACTACATGGAGAACCGCGTGCGCACGATGCTGGGCGAGTATTACGAGCCGCTCCGCTTCATGGAGGGCCTCAAGGGCACCGACTGCCTGCAAGCCCGCCTGCCTTACGCGCTGAAACTGAACTGACACCTGGCGCAGTCCCCTGTGGCGGATGCCGCGCGGCCGTGTCCCGATGAAGGAACGCAGGCCGTGCGGCAACGCGGACAGGCGGACTGCGCTTTTTCTGTTGCCGCCGGCCGCGCCCTACAGTCCGTGGTGCGCGGCCGGCAGGCGCGGAAAAAACTGGGCTAGGGCCCGTCGCGACGGGCCCTAGCCCAGTAAAAACGGGAATAGGCCCCGTAATCCGAAAAACTATGGACCGATGAAGCTCATAACGTCGCGCCTGCTCTTGCTGCCTTTCGCCTGGCTCTACGACGCCGTCACGCGGTGTCGCAACTGGCTGTATGCTGTCGGGCTGTTGCGGCAGCGGCGCTTCCCCCTTCCCCTCATCGTGGTGGGCAATCTCTCTGTGGGCGGGACGGGGAAGACGCCCCACACGGAGTATCTGCTCCGGCTGCTGGCCGGGGACCGCCGCGTGGCCATGCTGAGCCGCGGCTATGGGCGGTCTACGCGCGGCTTCTTGCAGGCGGCCGGGGGCATGACGGCGGCGGACATTGGCGACGAGCCCTGGCAGATGTGGCGCAAGTTCCCGCAGACGACGGTCGTCGTCGACGGCGATCGCTGCGAAGCCTTGGACCGCCTCCTGGCCGACAGGGACCGGCGCCCCGACGTCGTGGTCCTGGACGACGCCTACCAGCACCGCAACGTGCGGGCCGGGCTCAACATCCTCTTGACCGAGTACGGCCGCCTCTACACCGACGACTGGCTGATGCCCGCCGGGCGCCTGCGCGAGTCGGCCCGCGGGGCGCGCCGGGCGCAAGTAGTCGTCGTGACGAAGTGTCCCGCCTCGCTTTCCGTCGCCGGGATGGAACGCATCCGCCGCCGGTTGGCCCTGCGCCCCGGACAGGAACTCTTCTTTACGAAAATGGTCTACGGCGAACCGTACCCGCTCTTCCCGGACGAGGCCCTGCCCGTGATGTCGGCGCCCCTGCGCATCCTGGCCCTGACCGGCATCGCGCATCCCCGGCCTCTGTTGGACCACATGGGGCGCGAGGGCGTGGCCGTGACGTCCCTGGCTTTCCCGGACCACCATGCCTTTACGCCGGCCGACGTGCAACGCATCGGCGCCGCTTTCTCCAGGCTGCCGTTCGGCAGCATAGCCATCACGACGGAGAAGGATGCGGCCCGGCTTTTTCCGCTGCGCGAGGCGTTGCCGCAGGCCCTGCGGCGCGCGCTCTACGTTCAGCCCATCGAGGTCGCATTCCTCAACCCCGACGACGGGGGACAGCGCCGGCGGGGCACGGCGTTTATTTCCGAACAGACAAGGTTTAATCAAATCATATCAGACTATGTTACAAGCGATACAAGAAACGGCGCAGTGGATTAAGGAACACACCCGGCTGCGCCCCGAAACGGCCATCGTCCTCGGCACCGGCTTGGGGCGTCTCGCCGCCGAGATAGAGGTGGCCGACAGCTTCCCCTACGTCGAGATTCCCCACTTCCCCGTCTCTACGGTCGAAGGCCATTCCGGCCGTCTGCTATTCGGCCGGCTTGGCGGAAAAGAGGTCATGGCCCTCGAAGGCCGTTTCCATTACTACGAAGGCTATGACATGAAGCAGGTGACCTTTCCCGTGCGCGTCATGCACCAGCTGGGCGTGAAGAACTTCTTTGTGAGCAACGCCTCGGGCGGGGTCAATCCGGACTTTGCCGTGGGCGACCTGATGCTCATTAGGGACCACATCAACTTCCTGCCTGAACACCCGCTCCACGGACCGAACTTCCCCGTCGGCCCCCGCTTCCTCGACATGCACGAAGCCTACGACCGCCAACTGCTCGAGGCCGCGCGCCGCATTGCTGCCGAGAAGGGCATCAAGGTGGTAGAGGGCGTTTACCTGGCCACTCAGGGCCCGACGTACGAGACACCGGCAGAATACAGGATGTATCGCATCTTCGGCGCGGACGCCGTTGGCATGAGTACGGTGCCCGAGGTCATCGTGGCGCGGCATTGCGGCATGCGCGTCTTCGGTGTGAGCATCATCACGGACCTTGGCGTAGAGGGCAAAATCGTTGAGGTCAGCCATGAAGAGGTACAGGAGGCGGCCAACCGCGTACAGCCGCTCATGGCAGAGATATTCCGCGAACTCATCCGGCAGCTCTGAGCCGGTCTCTGTCCGGTCCGGCCGTTTCTCCCGCCCGTTTCTCCGTCCGTTTCCCCACCTGCCCGCACGCGGCGGACGCGGGGACGGCGGAGCGTGTGCGGCGGGAAAGCTGCGGCCTGCGGCCCGGGCGCAAAACACTTAAACCATGCACCTATTCCACCTGTTCCGCCGGGGCGACACTCAGGCCGCCTCGGGGCTTCGCGGCACCGCGCTGGGACTGTTCGCCGCCATCTGTTACGGCTTTATCCCCTTCTTCACGCTGCCCATAAGCCACCAGGGCGACCCTGCCGACAAGTTGCCCGACATCTCTATTCTCTTTTATCGTTTCCTGTTTGCCGCGCTGCTCCTCGGTATTATCCAGCTGGTGCGCCGGGCCTCCTTCCGCATCAGCCGGCCCGAGGCCGTCACGTTGCTCTATCTGGCTTTCATCTCCGACGGGTCGGCGCTCTTCCTCCTGGCCGGCTACAACTACATGCCGTCGGGCGTGGCTACGACGATACACTTCATGTATCCCGTCGTAACGGCCGTCGTGATGATGCTGTTCTACCACGAGGCGCGACGCTGGACCACGCTGACGGCCGTAGGCATGGCCGTTTTGGGCGTAGCCGTGCTGTCATGGCCCACCGACTCGAATGCCATTAGCCTGCGGGGCGTGATTATCGTCCTGATTTCCGCCGTCTGCTATGCGCTTTACATTATTCGCGTGAACCGTTCGCGTGCCCACGACATGGACAGCGGGCGGCTCACGTTCTACGTGATGCTGTTCGGCGCCCTCATCTTCGGCGCCGAGGCCCTGCGCCAGCACCATCTGCAACCGCTCACGACGCTGACGCAAGTAACCCACCTGGGCGCCCTGGCGTTGGTCTGCACCGTAGTGACGAACCTCTGCGTCGTGGCCGCGGTGAAGCGCATCGGGTCTACGATGGTGGCCGTGCTGGGTGCCTTCGAGCCGCTCACGGCCGTAGTGGTCGGGACGCTGGTCTTTAGCGAACCGTTTACGCCGAAGGTGTTGCTCGGCGTTCTGCTGGTCATCCCCGCCGTCATGATAATCATCTTCACCCGTTCGCGTTAGCTCCTGCCGTGCGGGACGGAACACAACCGACGCGCCCCTTGCGTGCCGCCCGGTCCGAGGGAGGCTGCACGCAGGGGGCGCGTCGCGTGTGGAAGCGGGCGTCAGTCGTTCGTTTCAATCCAGCGGACAATCCAGGCGCCGACTTCCTTCGTGCCGTAGGGCTTACCTTCCGGCGTCTGGATGTCGGGGGTGCGGACGCCGGCTTCAAGGCTGGCGTTGACGGCGCGACGCACCAGGGCGCCTTCGTCTTTCAGGCCGAAGTGTTCCAGCATCATGGCGACCGACAGGATTTGGGCCAGCGGATTGGCGATATTCTTGCCGGCTGCCTGGGGCCACGAACCGTGTATGGGCTCAAAGAGCGGCGTCCCGGTGCCGGTCGAAGCGGACGGGAGCAGTCCCATCGACCCCGTGATGCACGAGCCCTCGTCCGTCAGGATGTCTCCGAAGGTGTTCTCCGTTACCATGACGTCGAAGAAGCGGGGTTCCTGTATCATCCGCATGGCGGCGTTGTCCACGTACATGTAGTCCGTGACGACGTCGGCGTATTCGGCTGCCATTTTCTGCCCTACGCGTCGCCACAGGCGGCTCGATGCCAGGACGTTGGCCTTGTCTACGATGGTCAGGTGGCGGCGTCGTCGCCGCGCGTAGTCGTAGGCTACCCTCAGGATGCGTTCCACTTCGGGGCGCGTGTAGCGGTTGGTGTCGTAGGCTTCTTCCTCGCCCTCCTTCTTCTCTCCGAAGTACATGCCGCCCGTAAGCTCGCGGATACAGACAAAGTCGGCGTCGCGCACGAGCTCGTCCTTGAGGGGCGAGCGATGGACCAGGCACGGAAAAGTCTGGATGGGGCGGATGTTGGCAAAGAGCCCCAGCTGCTTGCGCATGGCCAGCAAGCCCTGCTCCGGCCGGACGCGGGCCGCGGGATTGTTGTCGTACTTCGGGTCGCCGACCGCCGAGAACAGCACCGCGTCCGCCGCGCTGCAGGTCCGGAAGGTCGATTCAGGGAAAGGGGCGCCGGTGGCATCGATCGCAGCGGCGCCGCACAGGGCGCCTTGGAACGTCAGGTCGTGGCCAAACTTACGGCCGATGGCGCTGGCTACGGCAACGCCTTGGACAGAGATTTCGGGGCCGATGCCGTCGCCCGGCAAAACGGCAATATTCAGTTTCATGACAAGGGTATATATAATAAGGTGTAGAATAGGGCGGCGCGCCCGCGCGATTGCCGGCGCGCCGCTCCGGATAAACTCACAGACGGCCTTGACTTTGCTCCCAGGCGATGGTCCTGTCCTTGTTCTTCAGCAGAAAGTCGATGTCGTCCAGGGCGTTCATGAGGCAATATTTCTTATAACCGTTGATGTCGAAGTGCTCACGCTCGGTCGTCGCTTCGTTAGTGATGGTCTGTTGCGGCAGGTCGACCGTGACGAGCGTGTTGGGGTTGGCCGCTATGGCCGTAAAGAGCCGTTGCAGGAAAGGTTCGCTCACGACGACGGGCAGTACGAAGTTGTTCAACTCGTTCTGTTTGTGTATGTCGGCGAAGAAGCTGCTGACCACCACGCGGAAGCCGTAGCCGGCGAGGGCCCAGGCGGCGTGCTCGCGGCTCGAGCCGCAGCCGAAGTTGCGCCCTGCTACGAGGATTTCCCCGTGGTAGGCCGGGTCGTTCAGTACGAAGTCTTTCGGCGAGCCGTCGGGGTTGAAGCGCCAGTCGCGGAACAGGTTTTCGCCGAAGCCGTTGCGGTCCGTCGACTTGAGGAAGCGTGCGGGGATGATCTGGTCCGTGTCCACGTTCTCTAAGGGCAGCGGGACGCAGGTGCTTTGTATGATGTTGAAAGGCTGTTTCATGGGAAAGAGGTTAAGGCTTTGATGTTCGGGGAATTGGGGCGGCGGCTCAGCACAGTGTCCGCGGGTCGGTGACGACACCGGTCACGGCCGCCGCGGCCGCCGTCAGCGGCGACGCCAGGCAGGTGCGTGCTCCGGGGCCTTGTCGGCCTTCAAAGTTGCGGTTCGATGTCGAGACGCAGAGCTTTCCGGCGGGCACCTTGTCGTCGTTCATGGCGAGGCAGGCCGAGCACCCGGGCTGGCGCACCTCGAATCCGGCCTCGGCGAGTATGCGGTCGAGCCCCTCGGCCCGGATCTGTGCCGCCACGTGCTGCGAGCCGGGGACGAGCCATGCCGTCACGTGCTCCGCGCGGTGTCGGCCGCGGACGATGGAGGCAAATGCGCGGAAATCCTCTATGCGCCCGTTCGTGCAGGCGCCGAGAAATACGTAGTCCACCGGTGTCCCGAGCAGCGGCCTGCCGGCCTCGAACTGCATGTACCGGAGGGCTTTCCTGTCGGACTCGTTCTCGGGGACGGGCACGCACTGCGTGATGCCGATGCCCATACCCGGGTTCGTGCCGTAAGTAATCATGGGTTCAATGTCGGTAGCGTCGATGACGATTTCCTTATCGAAGCAGGCGTCTTCGTCACTCCGCAGCGTTTTCCAGAAAGCAACGGCGCGGTCCCAGGCCTCTCCCCGCGGCGCGTAGGGCTTGCCCTCGACGTAGGCGAACGTCACTTCGTCCGGCGCGACGAATCCGCCGCGCGCCCCCATCTCGATGCTCAGGTTGCAGAGCGTGAGGCGTCCCTCCATCGACAGGGCCCGCACGGCCGGCCCGGCGTATTCCACGAAGTGGCCCGTGGCGCCCGACGTCGAGATGCGGCTCATGATATAGAGGGCCAGGTCCTTGGCCGTCACGCCCTGGCCCAGCGTCCCCTCCACCAGGATGCGCATGGACTTCGGCTTGGCCTGTAAAATGCACTGGGAGGCCAGGACCATCTCCACCTCTGACGTGCCGATGCCGAAGGCAACCGCGCCCATCGCCCCGTGGGTCGAGGTGTGCGAGTCGCCGCAGACTATCGTCATCCCCGGGAGGGAGAGCCCGAGCTCCGGGCCCACGACGTGCACGATGCCGTTGTTGGGGTGGAGCATGCCGAAGTGCGTCAGCCCGAAGTCTTCCGCGTTCCGCTTCAGCGTTTCCACTTGCCGGCGCGATACGGGGTCGGCGATGGGGCGCTCCTGGCCGAGCGTCGGGGTGTTGTGGTCGGGCATGCAGAAGATGCGCTCCGGCCGGAAGCACCGGAGCCCGCGCTCGCGCATGTCGGCAAAGGCCTGCGGGCTCGTCACTTCGTGCAGGTAGAGCCGGTCCACGTAGAGCTGGTCGGGGCCGTCGGGCACGTGCTGTACGACGTGGCGGTCCCAGATTTTATCGAACAATGTTTTCATGGTATTTCAGAAGATAGGGTGATTCGGATATTTCAGAGGAGGAGCAGGCCGCTGATGACGGTCACGATGATGCCGCCCACGGCGATAGCCACGCCGGTGCGTTCAAATCCTCTCCGGTAAAAGTCGAGACTGACGAAAAACAGCCAGACCGGCAGCAGCCAGATGAGGTTAGTGAGCAGATAGAGCAGGAAGTTGACCGCCGCCCACTGGCTCGTGCCGAACGGATGGAGCCCGCCGAACATGTAGAAGGGCGCCAGGAGCAGGGGCAACAGGTTTATGCCCGCCAGCACCAGCATCCATTTGGGAAAATCTTTCATGAGTGAAACTTGTTAATACAGTCTATGTAAGCCTCCACGCTCGCAGCGATGATGTCTGTGTTCGCACCGAAGCCGTAATACAGGTGTCCGTCGTGTTCCACTTGCATATGGACCTTGCCCACGTCGTCCGAGCCCTTGTTGATGGCCTGTATGGTAAATTCCTTCAGGGTCATTTCCCGTCGGATGATCTCCTTGAGTGCGTTGATCGCGGCGTCTACGGGTCCGTTGCCCTCGGCGGCGGCGTGAAATTTCTCCCCTGAGATGTCGACGATGATGGCAGCCACGGGCCGTATGCCGTGTCCGCTCGTCACCTGGAGGTAGTCCAGTTTGATGGCGTGCTGGCTGGCGCGCTCGGCCCCGGCGAGGACGAGGATGTCGTCGTCGCTCACTTCCTTCTTCTTGTCGGCCAGGCGGAGGAAGCTCTCATAGATGGCGTCCAGGCGCTCGTCCGATACGGTCACGCCCAGTGTCTCCAGCCGGTGCTTCAGGGCGGCGCGGCCCGAGCGTGCGGTCAGGATGATGGCGTTGTCGTCTATGCCGACGTCCTTCGGGTCTATGATTTCGTAGGTCTGTGCGTTTTTCAACACGCCGTCCTGGTGGATGCCCGAGGAGTGGGCAAAGGCGTTACGCCCCACGATGGCCTTGTTCGGCTGTATGGGCATGTTCATCAGCGAAGAGACCATGCGGCTCGTAGCCGCAATCTTGCGCGTATTGATATTGGTCTGGATGCCCAGTTCCTTATGGCATTTCAGGATCATCGCTATTTCCTCTTCGCTCGTGTTACCGGCGCGCTCCCCGATGCCGTTGATGGTCACTTCCACCTGCCGGGCACCGTTGACGATGCCTTCGAGCGTGCAGGCCGTGGCCATGCCCAGGTCGTTGTGGCAGTGGGTGGAGAGGATGGCCTTCTCGATGCCGTCGACGTGCTCCATGAGGTATTTTATCTTGGCGCCGTACTCGTGCGGCAGGCAGTAGCCCGTCGTGTCCGGGATGTTGACCACGGTGGCGCCGGCCCGGATGACGGCCTCGACCACGCGGGCCAGGTACTCGTTGTCCGTGCGCCCGGCGTCCTCGGCGTAAAATTCCACGTCCTCCACGTAGCGCTTCGCATACTTCACGGCGGCCACGGCACGCTCCAGTATTTCCTCGCGCGTCGAGTTGAATTTGTAGAGGATGTGGCTGTCGCTTGTGCCGATGCCCGTGTGGATGCGTTTCCGCTTGGCGTATTGCAGGGCCTCGGCCGCACAGTCGATGTCCTTCGCCACCGCACGGGTCAGGGCGCAGACCGTAGGCCACGTGACGGCTTTCGATATTTCAATCACCGAGTTGAAGTCGCCCGGGCTCGAGATGGGGAAGCCCGCTTCGATGACGTCTACGCCCAGGGCCTCCAGCTGCCGGGCCACCTGGATTTTTTCCACCGTGTTGAGCTGACAGCCCGGCACTTGCTCGCCGTCGCGCAGGGTGGTGTCGAAAATGAAAAGTCTTTCGCTCATATTGCAGTAGTTTCAAGTGTCAGAAAAAGTAAACCGGCCTCTGTCCGCCATGTGGGGAGTGAGACCGGTCCTTATGTTACTCGCTTTTCGCCCGCGGCCCAACGGCCAAGGCACTCACTCCGTCACGCTTCCGGCGGACAGGACGAGGCGGCGCAGTCGGGGACTCATGGGAGAATTAGTCATAGTCGTTACGAATAGTTCTGCCTGCAAATTTAGGAAAAAAATTGCGCCGAGCAAGTTACGGACCGGAATATTGCGTTCCGGCGTAAGATTTTCCGGCCTATACCGTCAGTTTGTCTCGTCCGTCTCCGTCCGGCCGCCCCTGTGCCCGGCCGGGCGGACGCCATGGCCCGCAGCGGGGCGGTCCGTTGCCGCCGCTACGGGGCTAAGGCCAGTTTTTACGGGCCCTATCCCCGTAAAAACTGGCCTTAGCCCCGTGTTTCGCGTCCTTATCCGGGCGCTTCCGCCGGCGGCGGGCCGGGGCGGCGGCCGTTGCCGCAGGGCCGCCGACGGCTGTTCCCGTCCGTACGCCCATAGGCCGGAATGTTAATTAAACGTTAAATCGTGACGCGTTGACAGGTTCAGAAAATATAAAATGTATATTCGCGGTAACGGTCAATAAAAAAACAGAAAGAATGGAAATCAACGCAGTTTATTACCTGGACCATGACCGTCAGCGCCAAGGTCCAGTGCGGGCGGACGAACTTGCCGCCCGCGGGGTCACGCCGGACACGCTTGTCTGGATGCAGGGCATGAAAACGTGGGTCCAGGCCCGCGAGGTGCCCGAATTGGCTCCTTATCTGGCTTCCGCAGCTCCCGCCGGCACGGCGGCAGGCGGCGCGTCGCCTTATGCTCCCGAAGCGCCGCGTCAGTCGGGGAGCGCCGGTGCCACACTGACTTACGGAACGGGCCGGGACTACCGGACGGAGGACGATGCGTCGGAGCCCAGGCGCGGCAATGCGCCCGGCCTCACCGGCTTTGTGCTCGCGCTGTTCCTGCTCGTGGTCTGGATTCCCGGCTTCAACGCCTTTGCCTGCCTGCTCATGGCCCTGGTCTTCTCCATCGTAGGGTTGAGCCGCCGGCCCCGTGGGCTCGCCATTGCCGGACTGGTCATTTCGCTGCTGGCCCTGTTGGTGTTGATTGTCTGCCTGATTATCGGCGCCTCGTTCCTGGGGTCCATGTTGTAACAAATCACCGGCGGATGCGGCCCGCAGTTGCCGCAGTCCCGGGTCCCGTCGCGCCGTCGGGCTGGAAAGTCCGGCGGCGGGGCGGGACTGGATTGCGCCGCTCCGTCGCATTGCCTTTTCCGACGAACCATGGAACTGTCCCGCGAATGGCTGTGCCGGCAACTGGCCGAACTGGCCGAGCCGCAATTGGCCGCCTTCAACCGTAAGCTGATTCCCGAGGCCTCGTGTGCCGTCTACGGCGTGCGCGTCCCGAAAGTGCGCGCCCTGGCCCGCAGCGTGGCCCGGACGGCCGGCTGGCAGGCCCTGGCCGATGCCATCCCGGCCGACGCCGCGCTGGAAGAACTCTACGTCAAAGGCATGACGCTGGGCTATGCCCGTATGCCTTGGCCCGAGCGCTGGGCGCGTATCCTGGCCTTCGTTCCGCTCATCACCAATTGGGCCGTGTGCGATTGCTGTTGCTCCACCTATACGGCCGTGCGCCGCGAGCAGGCGGCCGCGTGGCCCGACGTGCTGCGCCATGCCGACAGCGCCCGTGAGTTCGACCAACGCTTCGCCGCCGTGATGCTCATGGACCACTTCCTGACGCCGGACCGCCTGCCGGACGTGCTTCGGGTCCTGGCCGCCATCCGCCCGTCGGGCTACTACGCGGCGATGGGCGTAGGCTGGGCCTTCTCCGCCTGCTTTGTCCATGCGCCCGAAGCCACCTGGGCCGTGCTCCAGTCGGGGGACGTCGCCGGGGAAAGCCGGCGGCTGGCCTGCCGCAAGATTCTGGAGTCGCGGCGCACGTCGCCGGAATGGCGCGCCGTGGTGCGCGGGGCGAAGGGTGCCGGACTGTAAAAACGAAACTGGATGAAACGAATCTTATTCTTATGCTGGCTCTGCGTCTGCGGCTGTTTGCAGGCGCAGGAACGCCTGGAGCGTCCGCTCGCCTTTGTCAACGCGGACAGCACCGTTGTGTGGGGCGGGGGGAAGCCGGACTTCCGGGCCACGGCCCTGGCGGCCGACGCCACGCTGACTTCCCAGCCCGTGCGGCTGCCGGACGACGCGGCCCGGCGCTTTAAGGCCGACGCCCGCCGCTGGCGGGAAGAACTGCTGCCCCGGCTCAACCTGGTCGGCGGGCTGGACGACGCCGACCGGAGCGGACAGACCGAAGGCGCCACGCAGGTGGTCGGCGCGGCGGCGCCTCTGCTGCTGCAGACGGCCGACGCGCAGTATGCCGACGCCATAGAGCGCGCTGTCTTCAACGCCTTGTGCGCGGAGGCTTCGGCCCCGGGCCCGATGTCGTTCGACAAGCACGTAGCCGCCCAGACCTTGATGGACGCCGCCGGGATGCTTTACGCGACCGACGCCGAAGGGGTCTACGTCAATTTGTACTTGAACTCGTCGACCCACATCGTGACTTCTGACTTCGACTTTATACTCGATCAGATGACGGCTATGCCCTTCGACGGCCTGGTCAAGCTGCGCCTGACGGGGCTCGGACCCGGACGCCACCGGCTGAAGCTGCGTTTCCGCATCCCGTCGTGGGCGTTGCGCCGCGCCTATCCGGCGGGCGGCTACACCCTGTCGGAGGCGGAGCGGACCGTACCGCAGATTTACGTGAACGGCAAGGAGCCCTTGCAGCTGGAGTTCGTCAACGGCTACGCCGTAGTAGACCGCGAATGGATTACGGGCGACGAGGTCTATTTCGTATTGCCCGTGCAACCCGTCTGGGCCATGCGCCCGGCGTCCGTCGCCGCGCAGCCCGCCGCGCGCGCCCTGCTTTGCGGCCTGCTGGTCTACGCGCCCTCCGACGCTTCGGCCGGCGCCCGCTGTCCGGCCGAGGCCCGGCTGCAACCGGCGCCCGAGCTGAACAGCCAGGGCAACCCCGTGCTGGAAGTACACGCCGCCGGCGCGGACAGCGCGGCGGTCGCACTGACCCTCGAGCCCTACATGGATGTAGCGGGGCCCGTATGGCTGGAAGTGGGGGAGTAAGTTAACGGGATAGGAAACGAAGTATGGCGTCTACGAACAGACGGCCATACTTTTTTTGTTTGTATTCGCCGATACCGCTGACGTTGCCGAAGGCTTCCACCGTCTTCGGCCGCATTATGGCCAGCAGGCGCAGCACTTTGTCGCTCATGATGATGTAAGGCGGAAGGCCCTGCTCGTTAGCCAGCTGCAGGCGCAGCTTACGGAGTTCCTGGAAGAGGGCTTCTTCCTGTCTGTCGCCGCTCTCGGGGGCGGGGAAGAGGGGCTGTGCCGCCGTCTTGCGGGCGGCTTTTGCCGGCTTGGGGGCTACTTCCTCGCGGCGGATGCAAGCCAGCTGGAGCGGCTGGCGGCCATAGAGCACCTCCGTGCCCAGGGGCGTCGTCTTCAGGTGGTTGTGCTCGTCGTAGGCAATCTCGATGAGGCCGAGCTGGAGCAGTTGCAGCAGGTAGTCCTGCCAGTCGCGGGGCGACACGTCGCGGCCGGCGCCGAAGGTGGGCAGTTGGTCGTAGTGCAGGGCCTTGACGGCGGGCGTGTAGCGGGCGCGGAGAATGTCGATGACGGTGCGGAAGTCCGCCTGTTCGTGGGTCCGGACAATGGCGCTCAGGGCCTTTTGGGCCAGGACGTGGCCGTCGAAACGCTGGGGCGGGTTCTGGCAGGTGTCGCAGTTGCCGCAGTCGTGGGCCGTCGTTTCCCCGAAATAGTTGAGCAGGATGCGGCGGCGGCACACGTCGGCCTCGGCGTATTCGCGCATACGGTCGAGCCGCTCCTTGTTGATTTCGCGCTGGCCGCTTTCTTCGGCAAATTTTGTTAACTGGATGATGTCGGCGTAGTTGTAGAACAGCAGCGTGTCGGCCGGGAGCCCGTCGCGCCCGGCCCGGCCGATTTCCTGGTAGAAACTTTCGATGCTTTTGGGCAACTGGTAGTGGACCACCCAGCGTACGTTGCTTTTGTCGATGCCCATGCCGAAGGCCACCGTGGCTACGACGATTTGCAAGCGGTCGCGGATGAAGTCCGTCTGGACCCGGTCGCGCTCCTCGGTGCCCAGGCCAGCGTGATAGACCGCGGCGTTGAAGCCCTTGCGGACCAGTTCGTCGGCCAGGCTCTCCGTATTCTTGCGCGAAAGGCAGTAAATGATGCCGCTCTCGTCCGGGTGGCGGCCGATGAAGTCGGTAAGGGCGTTCAGCTTCTCCTTGCCCGAGAGGCCGCGCCGAACGTCGAGCGAAAGATTGGGACGGTCGAAGGAGAAGACGAATACCTGGCAACCTTCGAGGCGGAGTTGCCGCACAATGTCTTGGCGTGTCACCTTGTCGGCCGTCGCCGTGAGTGCCAGGAAAGGCGTGCCGGGCAGTGCGTCGCGCACGGCGCCCAGTTGCGTGTACTCCGGTCGGAAGTCGTGCCCCCACTGGCTGACGCAGTGCGCCTCGTCGATGGCGACGAGACTGACCCTCATGTCGGCCACGAGGTGATAGAGCTCGGAGAGCAGCATCTCGGGCGAGAGGTAGAGCAGGCGTAGCTTCCCCTCCCTGCAGGCTTGCCGCAGGCGCAGGTTCTCACTTTCGCTTTGTCCGCTGTTAAGGGCACCGGCCGGGATGCCGGCGGCCCGGAGCGCCTCGACCTGGTCCTTCATCAGCGAGATGAGGGGCGAGACGACGATGGCCGTGCCCTCGCTCACCAGGGCCGGTATCTGGTAACAGATGCTCTTGCCCCCGCCCGTCGGCATGAGTACCAGGCAGTCCTTGCCCTCGAGGACCGTCCGGATGACGGCTTCCTGTTGGGGGCGGAACGAGTCGTAGCCGAAGTATTTCTTGAGCGCTTCTTGCGGAGTCATGGGAAAAAGTCAGGGAGAGAGTTGCCGCCGACCGCGGCCGTGTGTTTATTTTTTGAGGGCGCTTTCCAGCTCCTCGACCTCGTGTCGGAAGTTGCGGTCCACCGAGATGCGTAGCGAGACCTGGTTACATCCGTGCATCACGGTCGAGTGGTCGCGCCCGCCCAAGCGTCGCCCGATTTGCGCGTAGGACATGTTCGTGTACTTGTGACAGAGGTACATCGTCAGCTGCCTGGCCAGGACGACGTTCTGCTTACGGCTCTTCGACACAATCTCCTTCTGCTTGAGGCCGTAATGCTGGGCGACGGCCTGGAGAATATCGTCGGCCGTCAGCTCCTTCTTCTCGAGATTGACGGCCCTGGCCACGACGCGAGCCGTCAGTTGCAGGTCGATGTCGCAATTGTCCACGATGGAATAGGCCATGATGCAGTTGACAATGCCCTCGAGCTCGCGGACACTGCTCTCTACGTTCTGCGCAATGTACTGGACCACCTCTTGCGGGAAAGAGAGGCCGTCGCGCTTGATCTTGGATTCGAGGATGGCCTTCCTTAGCGCCGTGTCCGGCTTCTCCATCTCCGCAATCATGCCCCACTTGAAGCGCGTCAGCATGCGTTCCTCGATGCCTTCGAAGAGTACGGGCGGGCGGTCGCAGGTAATGACGAGCTGGCGGCCGTTTTGTTGCAGGTGGTTGAAGATATGGAAGAAGGCCTGCTGCGTTTTGGCCGTGGTGATTTCCTGTATGTCGTCGATGATGAGGACTTCGATGGACTGGTAGAAGTTAATGAAGTCGTTCGACGTGTTATGGATAACGGAGTCGGTGTATTGGGTCTTGAACACGTGGGCAGAGACAAAAAGCACGCGCTTATCGGGAAAAAGTTCGCGCAGGCGCACGCCCAGCGCGTTGACCAGGTGCGTCTTGCCTACGCCCGACGGACCGTAGAGGAAGAAAGGGTTGAACGTGGCCTGGCCCGGCTTGTTGGCGATGGCCATAGCCACGGCGCGGGCCAGCTTATTGCTTTCGCCCTCCACGAAGTTGTCGAACGTGTAGTAGGGGTTGAGTTGTGGCGAGATGGGCGGCAGCTGGGAGTGCTGGGCCGCTTTGTTCTGCTGCTGGAGCTGTTCCTGTCGCTCGCGCTCCTCTTTCTTCCACTGCGCTATGGCTTCCTCGTCGCGCCAGATGAGTTGCGTCTGTCCGCCGTATACTTCCATCAGCGCGCGCGCTACGAGGTCGCGGTGCTTCTCCCGGATGTATTCGCCCACGTACTTAGTGGGTACGCTCACGGTGACCTTCCCCTCTTTCTGGTCAATAAGCCGCAGGGGTTCAAACCATGTGGCGTATTCCTTGGGGGGAAGATTCGTGCGTATATAGTCTAAGCAAGCGGCCCATTTGCCGAGTGCAGTATTGTCCATCACTTTCTTTGCGTATAGTGGAAACGAGTTTACAAAGTTCTTAAATTTTTCTGAATCGGCCAACCCTTTTTGGGCAGTCGCCCGGAAAAAGGTTGCTAACGTTTTGACGGTCAAAGCATTATTTTTGCTATGCCCCGTGGCGGCCGTTCCAGGCCCCGCCGCCGGCTCTCCCAGTCGCGGCAGCGGCGCCGACAGTCGGCGCAAAAACGGGCCTTAGCCCCGTAAAAACTGGGCTAAGGCCCGTAAAAACTCCCCTAAGGCCCGTGGCGCGCCGGACCGTCAGCCGCCACACTCGGCGGCGACCTGGTTCGTCAGGGCGATAAATTCGTCGACGCTCAACTGTTCGGGGCGGCGCGTCAGGGCTTCCTGGGCCAGAAAGTCCGTATGGTCCTTCACCGCGCCCCGCTCCCCGTCGAGCTGGGCCAGTAGCGGCTTGAGCGAGCCGCGTAGCATCTTGCGGCGCTGGTTAAAGGCCGTCTTCACCACGCGGCGCATCAGGCGTTCGTCGCAACCGCAGTCCGTCGTGCCGTTACGCGTCAGGCGGATGACGGCACTCCTCACCTTGGGCGGCGGATTGAAAACGCCCGGCTCGACTGTGAAGAGATATTCCACGTCGTACCAAAGCTGCACGAGCACACTCAGGATGCCGAACGTCTTACTGCCCGGCGCCGCGGCCAGGCGGTCGGCCACTTCCTTCTGTATCATCCCCGTGCAGCAGGGTATGAGCGCGCGGTTGTCCAGCATCTTGAAGAAAATCTGGCTACTGATGTTGTACGGGTAGTTGCCGGTCAGGACGAACGGGCGCCCTCCGAAGGTGTGCTCCAAGTGCATCTTGAGGAAGTCGTCCTCGACGATGTTCTCCTCCAGGGCGGGGAAGTGCTCGCGCAGGTAGGCGACGCTCTCGTCGTCCACTTCGACGACCTTCAGCTCGCGGCCCTTGGTCAGGAGGTACTGGGTGAGCACGCCCATGCCCGGTCCCACTTCGAGGACGGGCAGGCCGGGGCAGGCGTCCACCGTGTCGGCGATGGCCTGCGCCGTGCCGAGGTCTTTCAAAAAGTGTTGGCCAAGAAATTTTTTAGGACGTACGGACTTCATCTACTACTTTTTTTATACATTTGCCTGTCATTGCCGGGCCGGCGGCTACTGCGCCGCGCGACCGGGCCTGCAAATTTACGAAAAAAACAACGCTACCCGTCTGAAAGTGGTAAGTATCATCAAAAAGACAGTACAGCTGAGTCTCCCCTTCCTGTTGGGCATCGGCATCCTCTGGTGGATGTACCGCGGGACGGACTGGACCAGTTTCCTGGACTACGTGGTCCACCGTATGAACTGGGCCTGGATGGCCCTCTCCCTGGTCTTCGGCGTGCTGGCCCAGCAGGTGCGGGCCTGGCGCTGGCGGATGGCGCTGGCCCCCCTGGACGAGCGGCCGCGCCGCCGCGTCTGCGAGGATGCCATCTTCCTGTCCTACGCCTCGAGCCTGGTCATCCCCCGCGTGGGCGAGGTGATGCGTTGCGGGACGCTGAAGAAGTACGACGGCGTCTCGTTCACGAAGGCACTGGGCACCGTCGTCACCGAGCGGCTCGTAGACTGCATCGTCATCCTCCTGCTCACGGTCGCCGCCTTCCTGTTCCAGCTGTCCGACCTCCTGGGCTTCCTGGAACGTACCGGTACGAACGTGGGTGCCACGCTACGGCGCTTCACCAGCACCGGCTACCTCGTCACGGCCGTCTGCGTCGTAGCCGCCATTGCGCTGCTCGTCTTTCTCATGCACCGCTTCTCCGTGTTCAGCAAAGGTAAGGACGTGGTGCGCAACGTCTGGGCCGGCATCGTCTCGCTGAGGGGCGTGCGCAACCTCCCCCTTTACGTCGTCTACTCCGTCGGGATCTGGGCCTGCTACTTCTTGCATTTCTACACCGCCTTCTTTTGCTTTGACTTCACCTCCGGGATCAATCCCGCCGAGGCCTTTCTCATATTCTGTATCGGTACGTTTGCCGTCCTCGTCCCTACGCCCAACGGCGCGGGGCCCTGGCATTTTGCCGTCAAGACTATGCTCGTGCTCTACGGCGTGGCGGAGCAGCACGCCATCATGTTTGCCCTGATTGTCCACGCCATACAGACGTTTGAAGTCATCCTGTTGGGCGCTTACGGGTGGGCGGACCTGTCGTTCCACCGCCGCAGGGTGGCGGTAGCCGCCCGGGAGCCCGGCCGACAGCCATAGGAAAATACATCACGCTAATAAAGATAAGACCATGACAGACATTAAGAATTTGCAGCCGCAGGCTGTTTGGAAAAATTTCTACCTATTGACGCAAGTGCCCCGTCCGTCCGGGCATCTCGAAAAAATACAGAAGTTCCTCCTGGACTGGGCCGCCGAGCACAACGTCGAGGCCCGCATGGACCGGGCCGGCAACATCCTCATGCTGAAACCGGCCTCGCCCGGCATGGAAGACCGCAAGGTGGTGACACTCCAAGGCCACATGGACATGGTGCCTCAGAAAACAAACGATTCCACTCACGACTTTGAGAACGACCCTATCGACGCCTACGTGGACGGTGACTGGGTAAAGGCGCGCGGTACGACCCTCGGCTCAGACGACGGCATGGCCGTTGCCACGATTATGGCCATCATGGAGGACAATAGCCTCGTGCACGGTCCCTTAGAGGGATTCATCACGGCCGATGAGGAAACGACGATGTACGGTGTGAACAATATGGCCCCCGATACGCTTCAGGGCGACATCCTCTTGAACCTGGACAACGAGACCGAGGGCGAGATGGTCATCGGCTCGGCCGGCGGCGTCAACCTGACGGCGAAGCTCGCCTACAAAGAGGTGGAGAGCGAAGAGGGCGACGTGGCCGTGCGCGTGGCCCTGAGCAACCTGCTCGGCGGTCACTCCGGCTTGGAAATCAATGAGGGCCGCGGCAACGCCAACAAGATGATGGCCCGCCTGGTCCAGGACGCCATCGCCAACTTCGAGGCCCGGCTCGCCTCCTGGAAGGGCGGCAACATGCGCAACGCCATCCCGCGCGACGCGGAAGTAGTCCTCACCGTGCCGAAAGAGAACGTCGAGGACCTGAAAGAGGCCGTCGACGAGTGGCGCCAGACCTTCGAGGACGAATACGGCGCCATCGAGAAGGACCTCAAGCTCGAAGTGGCCCTGACCGAACTCCCCGCCACGCTGGTGCCTGAGGAGATACAGGACAACCTGGTCAACGCGCTTTGCGCCTGCCACAACGGCGTGCTCCGCTTTATTCCCGAAGTCCCCTCGATAGTCGAGACGTCGTCCAACCTTGCCATCGTCGAAATCGGCGGTGGGGAAGTCATGTTCAAGGTGCTGGTGCGCAGCTCGCGCGACTCCATGCGTGAGTGCTGCGTCGAGACCCTGGAGAGCGTCTTCTCCATGGCGGGCATGAAGGTGGAGCTCAGTGGCGAGTACCCGGCTTGGCAGCCCAACCCCAATAGTGAGATTGTCCGCATCATGGAGGACGTCTATCGCGAACTCTTCGGCACGGACAACAAGGTCCAAGTGGTCCACGCCGGACTGGAGTGCGGCATCATCGGGTCCTACCGTCCCGGCATGGACATGGTAAGTTTCGGCCCCACACTCCGCTCGCCGCACACGCCCAACGAGCGCTGCTACATCCCCAGCGTAGAGAAGTACTGGCGCTTCGTCCTCGCCACGCTCGAGCGTGTACCGAAGAAGTAAGTCCGCTCCTGGGCCGGCCGCCGCTCCGTAGCCGCCGGCCCAGGGCGTGAAGCGAACGATACATTCCCCATAGGGCGGGCTGCCGCGAAGCCATGTTGCCGGCCGCCCGCCCTTTTCTTTTCTAAAATCCGCGTAGTGTTCCGTCGAAAGATTCTCCCCTGGTTGTTGCTGATCGTGTTGGCCGGTGCCCTCTACTACTATTGGGCGGTCGACCCCGTGGCCGCGCGGTTCACGCCCCAGTGCCAGTTCCACCAGCTCACGGGCTGGTCGTGCCCCTCGTGCGGCCTGCAGCGCGCAGCCCACGCCCTGCTGCACGGCCATTTCCTCCAGGCCCTGCACTACAACTTCTTCTTCCTCTTCTCCATACCTTTCGCCCTCGGTGCCTGCTTTTCGGCCTGGTGGCCCGTAGCGCGCTGGCGCGAGCGGGCAGCCCGCGTCTTCCTGTCGCCGCAGATGCTGTGGACCTACTTAGGGCTCTACGTCGCGTGGGGTATTGTGCGCAATCTCATGAATATTTGACCAATCATAAAAAATAAGTTTATTTTTCTTTCCAAGTGTAAGACGAAAACCTTAAATTTGCTACCGAAAAATACCGCTAACTCTTAATCCCTTTGAACTATGAGTCAGTATTACTATGTCACGTCCAGCAATCAGCAGGCTGGTCCCTACGATTTGAATGCCTTGGTTGCTCAGGGCATCACGCCGCAGACGTTGGTCTGGAAAGAGGGCTTGTCCGGTTGGGTTCCGGCCGCGCAGGTTCCCGAAGTAGCTGCCGCTCTCGCCAGAATGAACAAGCCGCAAGGCGGCTATACACCGCCTCCACCCTATGTAGCCGGATTGAATGGCGAAGGCGTTCCGCAGCGTGACTACTTAGTGTGGTCCATCTTAATATGCGCCCTCTGTTTTGGCGGATTGTCGTTCGGTGTCGCAGCTTTAGTCATGTCTATCGTGACCCGTATCATGAATCGGAAAGGACAGTACCAACAAGCCAGACTCTTTTCTAAATTAGCACTAATCTTTAATATTGCGGGTACAGCCTTAGGTGCGCCGTTTGCCTTGTTTATGTATGTAGCCATGCTTGCGGGGTAAGGTCTTTTTGACCATTATCTTCCTCGTATCAAGCCTTAGCGCTAAGGCTTATTTATCATAGCCCGGACGTTTCCGCAACGTCCGGTTTTTTTTATGGATTATGGCAATGTTAGCATTCCGTTTGGAATCGTGCATTGCCTATAGTGGTAGTGTGAGAGCTGTATGGCTGCTAAATGTAAAAGTTAGTGGCCAGGAAACTGTAATTTAATATCTTTAGAGTTGGAGAGTGAGAGAAATACGTTAACTTTGTGGCAATGAAACGCGAATAATGAACTAAAATACAAACCTATGGAATCATACTACTATGTCGATGCCAGCAACAAGGCGGCCGGGCCCTACGACCTCGCCGCCCTGGTGGCGCAGGGCATTAATGCCTCCACGTTGGTGTGGAAAGCCGGTTTGTCCAGTTGGGTACCTGCCGCGCAGGTGCCGGAAGTAGCCGCCGCGCTGAAGGCCGCTTCGCAGCCGACTGCCGCCGCGGCTTCGCAGACTGTGGCCGAGCCGGAGCCGACTGCCGCCGCAGCTTCGCAAACCGTGGCCGAGCCGGAGCCGACCGCCGCCGCGGCTTCGCAAACTGTTGCCGGGCCGGAGCCGACTGCAGCCGCGGCTTCGCAGACCGCTGCCGGGCCGCAGCCGACCGCCGCTGCGGCTTCGCAAACCGCTGCCGGGCCGGAGCCGACCCCGGGAGTGGCTGCCGGGGCGCAGCAAGCCAAGCCCGACGCAATTCCCGAGCCGCCAGCGGACGCGAACGTCGAGCCGCCGCGCGACTACCTGGTCTGGGCCATCCTGAGTACCGTCTTCTGCTGTGGCGGATTCTCGGTGAGCGTAGCAGGCCTGGTCATGGCCATCCTGACCCGTGTGTTCAACGCCAAGGGGAAATATGAAACGTCCCGCATCTTTTCCCGACTGGCGCTCTACTTTACCGTCGGCGGTGCGGTGCTAATGGCCCTTTACCTTGCGATAGTTTTCTCGTTGGGCTTGACGTCGGCCGCGCTTTATGATTTCTGACGCCCGGCGTCCGGACTGCCCGGCGCTGCGTGCGCGCTCCGTCCCCGGCGGCGCGCGGCTATTGACGCGAACAACTCGGCCTATCCCAGTTTTTACGGGGATAGGCCGAGTTTTTACGGGGCTAAGGCCCGTGGCTGGCGCGAGTCACGGCGTATTCCCGCCGCCGGTCGGCCGCGGGGCGGGCCCGGGCCGCTTTGCCCGGGCCGTGCCTGTCGCGGGTGGCGCGACGGCCGGCGGCGCGGCGGGGCATCGCGCAGGACAGCCCCCGGCAGGGAGCGAAGAAAAAGGAAGTGCGGAACAGAATTGTCGCCCCGTTCCGGATATTCGGGCCACAGGAATGTATTAAATTTGCAAAAACTAAAGGAGAAGCGTTATGAGCTTAGGAAAAAGACTGCTGCTCTGCCTGCTGGCGCTGCTATTGGCCGGGCCGCTGGCGGCCGACGACGGGGGCCGCCGGCGTGTGGGCCTCGTCCTGGGCGGCGGGGGCGCCAAGGGAGCGGCCGAGGTGGGCGTGCTGAAGGTACTCGAGGAGGCACAGATTCCTATCGACTACATTGCGGGCACCAGCATCGGCGCCATTGTCGGCGGCCTGTATGCCATCGGCTATACGCCGGCCGAACTCGACACCTTGTTCCGTTCGCAGGACTGGAGTTTCCTGCTGAGCGACCAGGTGAAGCGTGAGGCCACCACCTTTCAGTCGCGCGAGGCGAGCGAGGTCTACCTGATACAGGTCCCCTTGTCGGACATCAAGAAAGTAGCCCTGCCCACCGGCTTCCAGAACGGGCAGAACCTGGTAAACCTCTTCTCGGAACTCACCGTGGGCTACCACGAACCGCGCGACTTCTCGCAGCTGCCCATCCCCTTCCGCTGCGTGGCAGTGGACCTCGTGACGGGACGGGAACGCGTCCTCTCGTCGGGCTCCCTGCCCGAGGCCATGCGGGCCAGCATGTCGATTCCCGGCGTCTTCACGCCGGTGGACTCGGCCAACGCGCTGCTCGTGGACGGCGGCGCGCTCAACAATTTTCCCGTAGACGTGGTGCGCGAGATGGGGGCCGACGTCGTGATCGGCGTAGACCTGAGCAACGGCCTCCTGGAGCGCGACGAGCTGAACTCGGTGTCGGGCGTGCTGCGACAGCTCATCAACATCATGGGCCGGGAGAAGTACGAACGCAACAAGGCGGCGACGGACGTCTACATCAACCCGAAGCTCAAGGGCTTCTACTCGATGAGCTTCCAACCGGCCGCCATCGACTCGATGCTGGAGTTGGGCGAAGCGGCCGCCCGCGCCAAGTGGGACGAACTGCAGGCGTTGCGCCGCTACGTATATCACGGCACGCCACCCGACAGCCTGGAGAACGTACGGCTACGGCACGACCCTTCGGGGCAATACTTTGTGCGCCACATCACCTTTTCCGGCATCAGCGGCGAGGGGGCCCAGCGTTTGCGCAAGAAGCTGGGGCTGCGGGACAGCACGATGCTCAGCTCGGCCGACATAGACGAGGCGGTGACGGCCTTGCGCGGGCTCGACATCTTCTCGAAAGTGGAATACAGGCTGACGAACTCGGCGCCCTACGACCTGGCGTTTATCCTCGAGGCCGATGAGAACTGGCAGCTCAACGTGGGCGCGCGCTTCGACACCAGGGACATTGCGAGCATCCTGGTAAACGTGACGAACGGGCAGCAGCTGTCGACGGGCCATCACTTGTCCGTGACGGGCCGCATCTCGAAGAATGCCTATTTGCAGGGGGACTATACCTACGGGTCGTTGCTCGGCAGCAAGGTGGGGGCAACCTATCAGTTGAAATATAACGACTTCGACCTCTACTCCAACAAGCGGCGCGTCGAGGCCTTGACCTTTCTCTCCCATCGCTTTTCGGTCTACTACGCGGCCATGCTGTTCAACTTCAGCGTTAAGGTGGGCGGCCGCATGGACTATTTCGACTATCACCACGGCCTTTACGATGTGGACTATCAGCCGCAGCAGCGCGGCTCGGACTTTTTCCTGAACTATTTCGTTAACTTCACGCTCGACACGTTCGACCGGAAGTATTACCCGACGCGGGGGACGCGCACTTTCCTGAGCGGCACGGTCCACACGGACAACGGCGTGGGCTACGACGGGGCGGAGCCGTTTGTCGACGTGGCGGCCCACTTTTCCGCGGCCTGCCGCCTGACGGACCGCTTCTATCTGCTGCCCGAGCTCAAGGCGCGCTTTGTCTTCGGGGATAACATCCCGTCGATTTATCAGAATTACCTTGGCGGCAACTTCGACGGCAGCTACATGGAGCAACAGTTGGCGTGGGAAAGCGTCCAGCACGTGCACATCGTGGACCACAACTTCGCGGCGGCGAAACTGGCCCTGCGCTACCGGCTGAAGGACAAAATCTATCTGACCGCACTGGCGGAGTACGGGAAAGAGGCCCACCGGCTGCGGTCCATATTCGCGGGCAATGACCTCTGGGGCGTCACGCTGCGGGCCTCCTACGACTTCATGCTGGGCCCGGTGATGATTCAGATGAATTACTCCAACCTCTACAAGAACGTAGGCGTATACGCCAGCGCCGGCTTCTGGTTCTGAGACCATCGGCCGGCGCTGCTGTGGGGCGGGGCGGAAGTTCCGCCTTATTTATCCTTCTTTCCAAAAATCGAGAAGTGGACGTAACGCTTCGGGTGCGACTTGAGGTCGATCATAAGCGAGTCGGCATGCGAAAGCGTGCTGTTCAGATTGTCGTAGACGGAGCGGTCGTTGAGGAAGAGGCCGAGCGTGTTGTCCTTACTGTTGAGCTTCGTGTTCAGTTGGTCCGTGACGCTGGTCAGGTTGTTCGTCAGTTGCGTCACGCTCCCCAGCGTTGTGTTCACCTGGTTGATGGTGCTGTCGATATTGGTCTGCGCCAGCTGGCCGGTGAAGGTCTCCACGTTGCCGCCGATGCGGTTGAGGCGGGCTGTGAGTTGCGGCACGTCGTTACGCATCAGGGTATTGAGGCTGGCCGACGTCTCCTTGAGGTTAGCCGTGAGGGCGGCTGTGTTTTGGAGCGTCTGCGCCAGGGCCGGGTCGGCGGTGAGGCGGTTTAGGTTGCCGAGGATGGAGTCGAGCTTCGGCATCATCTGCTCAAGGGTGGGAATCATGGCCTCTAACTTGTTGAGCGCGCCGACGTGGAGGCCGCCTTCAATCGTATCGCCCGGGTTCATGTGGACCGTGGGGTTCTGTCCGAGGACCAGGCTCATCGTGACGCCGCCCATGAGCTGCGACTCGAGCTCGGCCCGCGTGCCGGCGGGGACTACCATGTTCTTGTCCAGGTCTACGCAGACCACGACGTTGTCTGTGCGGTCGTAGTCGTAAGCTATGCTACGGACAATGCCGACGGAGTAACCGTTGGCGTAGACAGGGCTCGAGACGGTGAGCCCGTTGATGTTGTGGAAGCGGATATAAAACGTGTTGCTGGACTTAAAGACATTGATGCCTTTCAGAAAGTTGATACCGACGAAGAGTATCACAATTGCTACAATGCCAGTCAGGGCAATTCTTACCTCTTTGGTAAAATATTTCATAACGCGTGCTGTTGATTATTTCTTAGACATTCGGATGGCTTCGCCCAGGCCGACGCGCTCGCCGTTTACGAAGGCTACGATGAAAGCCTCGGGGAAACGGTCGAGGATGTCTTTCCGGAGCTGCTTCATCTCCTGGTAGTCGGTCGAACTCCCGTAGGTGTATTTGTAGAGCCCGTTGTCGCGGTAGACTTCAATAGGGGCGAGGCCCTTGAGCTGCTTGTCGTCGGTGGCAATCTGCTTGGACGAGGCGAGGACCTGGACCTTGAAGACGGGGCGGCCGTCGGTGGCGGCGCTGTCCGCCGCCTCGGCTTTTCTGGAGGGGACGGACTCGCTGGCGCGCGTATCCTCGCGCGACGTGTTCGTCGTCTCGCCCTTCGAGGCCTTGGCCGGCTGCGGTGTGGCAGCAGGCTTGGGTGTGTCGGCCGGTGTTTCCGGTTCCGCTTCGGCTACGGGGGCGGCGCTGGCCGACTGGACGCCGGCCAGGCGGGCCTGGTAGCGGTCGTAGTAGGCCTTGAAGCCGTTGTAGATGCTCCGTCCCATCTTCTTGACGCCCTCTTTCGTGTTGAGGAAGCGCTCTTCGGCTGGCGTCGAGATGAATCCCAGCTCCGTCAGGACGGCGGGCATCGACGTGTTGCGCAAGACGAGGAAGCCCGCCTGATGGACGCCCTTGTTCTTCCGACCGGCCGTGTTGACGTACTGTTGCTGGATGTAGCGCGCCAGCTCGACGCTCTCCTTCATGTAACGGTCCTGCATGAGCTCGAAAATAATGTAGCTCTCCGTCTTGTTGGGGTCGAAGCCCTTGTAAGTCTGCTGGTAATTCTTCTCGTAAACGATGACGGAGTTCTCCCGCTTGGCCACTTCCAGATTGGCGTCGGCGCGCGCCATACCCAAGGTGTAGGTTTCAGCGCCGTAGGCAATCTTGCCCTCGGGCAACGAGTTGGTGTGGATGGAGATAAAGAGGTTGGCTTTGTTCCGGTTCGCAATGTCCGCGCGGCGTTGCAACGGGACGAACACGTCGGTTTTTCGTGTGTAGACGACCTTGACTCCGGGGCAGTTGTTCTGGACCAGGCGCCCCACCTCGAGGGCCACTTTCAGGTTGATGTCTTTCTCTTTCGAGAAGCTGCCGCAGGCTCCCGCGTCGTGCCCGCCGTGTCCGGCGTCGATAACGAGGACGAAATCCTTCCCGCGGGCGTCGGCCTGGGCCGTTACGATGCCCGCCACGAGCAGCAGGCCGGCCAGAAACAGTTTGAGCGAAGAGCGAAGCATGGTATATGGCATTTGACAGGGCAAAGGTAATGGTTTTTTTCAAAAACGGGCCAATTGTTACGCGTTTTCGCTGTCTGCCTGCGGTCCGTAGTGCCAAAAAGAAGTCCCGCCGGCTGGTGCGGGCGGGACTTCCGTATCTTTTTTCAGCATCAAGCAAGCTGTGTTCAAGCCTCTTTGGCCAGGTTGGTGCGCTTCTCTTTGATTCTGGCCTTCTTACCGGTGAGATTACGCAGATAGTACAGCTTGGCACGGCGTACCTTACCGATTTTATTAACCTGGATGCTGTCGATATTCGGCGATTCGATGGGGAAAATGCGTTCTACGCCGACGTTACCGGACATCTTGCGGACGGTAAAGCGCTTTTTGTTCTGATGACCGCTAATCTTGATGACGACACCGCGAAAGAGCTGGATGCGCTCCTTATTACCTTCGACGATTTTGTAAGCTACTGTGACCGTGTCGCCTGCTTTGAAAGAGGGGAACTGCTTACCCGTATCAAAAGCTTGCTCTGCAATTTTGATTAAGTCTTCCATTTTAGAATTGAAATTGTTAGGGTTTGTCCGTCCGGCCCAACTTAACGGGGAACACTCCATCCCGACAGCGGTTAGGCGGAAAAGCGCTGCAAAGGAACGAATAATTTTTGGATTGAGCAAGAGAAGGGGGCTGTTATTTTGCACAGTGCGCAGTAGAAGTGGGCCGGTTGCAGAAGTTTTTGTGGGATTTCGTGCAGGCAGCCGCCCTTTTGTCATATTTAATCCGTAAATTTGCGCAGTTTTTACATTAGGTATCGTGATTCTTTCATAAAGCGAAAAAGCTATGGAAAAGATTGATTGGGCAAATTTGTCCTTTGGTTACCTCCCCACGGACTACAACGTGCGGTGCTACTACCGTGACGGCAAGTGGGGGGAGATTGAGGTTAGCTCTTCAGACCAGATTAGTATTCACATGGCCGCTACCTGTCTGCACTACGGCCAGGAGGCGTTCGAGGGGCTTAAGGCTTTCCGTTGTCCGGACGGACACATTCGCATCTTCCGTATGAAGGATAACGCCGAGCGCTTGCAGAGCACCTGTCGCGGTATTGTCATGCCCGAGTTGCCTACGGACCTCTTTTGCGAGATGGTGAAGAAAGTCGTGCTGCTCAATGAGCGTTTCGTTCCGCCCTATGAGAGCGGCGCCGCCCTCTATATCCGTCCCCTGCTCATCGGCACGGGCGCGCAGGTCGGCGTACATCCCGCCGACGAGTACCTGTTCGTGATATTCGTTTCCCCGGTCGGGCCGTATTTCAAGGGAGGCTTCAAAGCCAACAACTATGTCATCATCCGTCAGTTCGACCGCGCCGCGCCGCTGGGGACTGGCACGTACAAGGTGGGCGGTAACTACGCCGCCAGCCTCCGGGCAAACCGGATGGCCCACGAGGCGGGCTATGCCTGCGAGTTCTATCTCGACGCGAAGGAAAAGAAATACATCGACGAGTGCGGGGCGGCCAATTTCTTCGGCATTAAGGACGGCAAGTACATCACGCCGAAGTCCACGTCCATCCTGCCTTCCATCACCAACCGCAGCTTGCAGCAGCTGGCCAAGGATATGGGCCTGACCGTCGAGTGCCGTCAGATTCCCGAGGAGGAGCTGGCCACGTTCGACGAGGCCGGTGCCTGCGGGACGGCGGCCGTCATCAGCCCCATCGCCCGTATTGACGACATGGAGAACCACCGTTCCTACGTCTTCTCGAAGGACGGAGAGCCGGGCCCCGTCTCCACCCGTCTCTACAACAAGTTGCGCAACATCCAGTACGGCATAGAGCCCGACGTCCACGGTTGGGTCACCGTCCTCTGAGCCTGAGTCCCCGGCAGGCTGGCTGCGGCCGCTCTGCAGTCCGCCGCGCCCGCTCTGCCGGGGTCCTTTCTGCCAAACTATCAACCCTATTATAGCACATGAAGACATTCACCCACGCCTTTTTGCCCCTTATGATGGCTGCCGCTGCGCTGGTCGGCGTATCGGGATGCAACAATGCCAATTCGGACAAGGATAAGGAACTCAAGGAGCTCCGCCAGTTGGCCGAAATGGACCGTCGCGAGATGGAAAATCAGTACGCAGAATTCGCCGCACAGTACGGCGAGATGAAAAAAGACATTAAGGACGATTCGCTCGTGGCCCGTCTCGACGCGGAGCAGCGACGGGCCGAAGCGCTCCTGAAAGAACTCCAGAGTCTCAAGACCAATAGCGCCGCCGAGATTCTCCGTTTGAAGAAGGAGCTCGCCACGGTGCGTGCCGTCCTGCGCGACTACATCCGCCAGGTCGACTCCTTGCAGCAGATTAACCAGGCCTTGACCAACGAGCGCGACGAGGCACGCGCCGAAGCCGCCCGTACGCGCCAGGAAAACAACAGCATCAGCCAGCGCAACTCGCAGTTGTCCGAGAAGGTGGCCGTAGCTTCTCAGCTCAACGCCACCGGCGTGTCCGTATTCCCGGCCAAGAAGAACGGCAAGCAGGCCAAGAAGAGCAAGGACATCACCCGTTTCACCGTCACCTTCACCATTACGCGCAACGTCACCGCCCCGACCGGTATGCGCACGGTCTACGTCCGCCTGCTCAAGCCTACGCAGGACGTGGTGGGCAATGCCGGAACGTTCCCCTACGAGAATAAGAACATCGCCTACTCCGCGGTGAAGAACATCGAATATACGGGCGAGGAGCAGCGCGTGTCGCTCTACGTCCCCGTCAACGAGTATCTGAGCGCCGGCACCTATACGGCTTACGTCTTCGTGGACGGTCAGATGATTGGTTCCGGTTCCCTTACGATGAAGAAGTAAGGCGCGGCGCCCGGCGTTACCGGGCCGCTACCTTTCCCCTGAGCCCTCCGCCCGGCGTCGCAGTCGGACGGAGGGCTTCGCGTTTGCGGCGAGCCCCACTTTGCCGTGCCGCAGCGGCCGCGCCGGGCGCCCTTTCCCCGGTGGCGGACCCCGTCGCTACGGGCCTTAGCCCCGTCAAAACTCGCCCTATTCCCGTTCGCACGGGCCTTAGCCCCGTGTTTCGCGTCCTTATCCGGGGAATCCTTCCCCCGCTCCCGGCCGCTCCGACGGCTAAGTATGCGGCGCGGACGGCGGGCCCCACTTCGCCGGGCCGCGGCGGGCGCGACGCAGGGCGCCGACGGCGGCACGGGCCTTTTTATATAAGTTTAAGCCCCATACACCCCCAGTTGGCGGGAAAATACGTACCTTTGCGGAAATGACGGACGAGGTAAAGGAATTTATTGACGCCCTCGAGGCCCACGTGCGGGCGGCGTTGCAGCAGGGCGACGGCATGGCCGACTATAACGTCGAGGCCGTGCGCGTGCTCGATGCCCGCAACCATCTCTTTGCCACCGTCAGGGGCGTCCATCCCGACGAGGCCGAGGGCGTATATCCGTTGCGCGGCCTCTGCCGCGTGGACGAGGAGACCCTGTCTCTGATCCCCGACCGCCAGCGCATGGCCGCCGTGGCCCGCGACTATTTCTCGCCCGTGGCCTCGCCCTATCCAGTCCCATAAGCCATGAGTTTTCCCACCAAAGTTCCCGCACCGCAAGCCGCGGCCGGCGACGCGGCGCATTTCCGCCACCGCCTCCCCATACAGATTCGCTTCAACGACGTAGACCGCTACGGCCACGTGAACAACAACGCCTACTTCGCCTTCTACGACCTGGGGAAGGAGGATTACCTGACCAACGTGCTCCGCGTGGACTACCGTTCGTGCGATACGGTCCCCGTCGTGGCCAACATTAATGCCGATTTCATCACCCCGATACTCCACGGCGACCGCATAGTCGTTGAGACGCGCATCGCTCACGTGGGGCACAAGAGCTTTACCCTCGAGCAGCGCGCCGTCAACGAGGCGACGCACGAGGTCGTTTGCCGGTGCTCCACGGTCATGGTCTGCTTCTCGCTCTCGGCGCAGGCGTCGGTCGAGGTGCCGGCCCCCTACCGCCAGGCCATAGCCGCCTACGAGGGGCCCGAGGTGGCCGGCGTGGAACTAAATGCCCAGTCCTTATGAAAACAGAAGTCCTCTTCACGCACGACGCGGCCGGCCGCCTCAACGACTTGCTCAGCGGCGCCGCCGTGCCTTTCGACAAAGTGTTTGTCCTGACGGACGAGACGACCCACCGGCTCTGCCGGCCGCAACTCTCGGCCTGCTCCGCGCTCACCGAGGCCCGCGAGGTAGTCATCGGCGCCACCGACACGAACAAGACGCTCCCGACGCTCGCCTCCGTATGGAAGGCGCTGAGCGACGGCGGGGCGTCGCGCCGCTCGCTGCTGGTCTGCCTCGGCGGCGGCATGGTGACGGACCTGGGCGGATTTGCCGCCTCCACCTTCAAGCGCGGCATCGCTTTTATCAATATCCCCACCACGCTCCTCTCCATGGTCGACGCCGCGGTGGGCGGGAAGACCGGCATCAACTTTAACGGCCTGAAAAACGAAATAGGGGCCTTCAGCGACAGCCTGGCCGTCGTAATCGACACGGCCTTTCTCCGCACGCTCGACGACAGGAACCTGCGCTCCGGCTATGCCGAGATGTTGAAGCACGCCTTGCTGCGCGACGAGGTCATGTGGGCCGCTCACTTGCGCTTTAACCTCGCCGCCCCCGACTACCATCGCCTGCAGGACATGGTGGCGGAGAGCATCGCCGTGAAGGAGCGCGTCGTGGCCGAGGACCCGCACGAGCAGGGGCTGCGCAAGGCCCTGAACCTGGGCCATACGGTGGGCCACGCGCTGGAAAGCCTCGCGCTCGAAGAGCAACGGCCCGTGCTCCACGGGTATGCCGTGGCGTGGGGACTGGTGTGCGAACTCTATCTGAGTGCCGCCTTGCTCGGTTTCCCCGAGAACAGGCTGCGTCAGACGGCGGCCTTTATCCGGGAGAACTACGGCGACTTCCGCTTCGACTGCCATCACTACGAACAGCTCTATGCCTTCATGCAGCACGACAAGAAAAACGCCGGCGGCGTAATCAACCTGTCGCTCCTGGTCGACGTCGGCGACGTGCGCCTGAACTGCCACGCCACGAAGGAACAGATTTTCGAGTCGTTCGACTTTCTCCGCGAAGGCTGAGCCCTAACCGTATATCCTGAATTGCTTATGAAGTTATCCAAGTTCGACTCCCTGCGCCCCGTGCTGGAGCGCCTGCTCTCGCTGCTGGTGGTTTTCCTGATGTTGGCCGGCGCCACCGTCTGGACGGGCCGCCTCTTCGGCCGGCCCATCGGCGG
>USPK01000011.1 GCA_900556465.1 uncultured Prevotella sp.
GACCGCCGGACGCGAAGTACAGACCGCCGGACGCGAAGTACAGACCGCCGGACGCGAAGTACAGACCGCCGGACGCGAAGTACAGACCGCCGGACGCCGCCCCGCAACGCGAAAAGAGCGCGCCGCCCCCGTGGGGACAGCGCGCTCGGCCTTAAGGATTATGGGATTCGTCCGCGGACAGCCGCGGGACAGGTTATCAAACCAGACCCTTGCCGTGACAGTTCTTGAACTTCTTGCCACTGCCGCAGGGACAAGGATCGTTGCGGTTGGGCAACTTTTCCTTGACGATGGGCTGCTGCTGGTGTTCGCGGGTGTCGTGGGCCGGGGCTTCGGGCTTACCGCTTCCGTCGAGCGCCTCACGCGACGTGGTGAGCTGCTCTTGCTGACGCGGCTCTTCGGGTGCGGCCTCCTGCACTTCCTCAGGGCGCTGCATGGGAATCTGACCGCGCATGAGCGTAGAGACAGTCGAGTTGTTGATTTTGTTTACCATCGAGGTGAACAGGTCGGCGCTCTCGAGCTTGAAGATGAGGAGCGGGTCCTTCTGCTCGTAGGAGGCGTTCTGTACGGACTTTTTCAGTTCGTCGAGCTCGCGGAGATTTTCTTTCCAGGCGTCGTCGATGTTGTGGAGCAATATGCTCTTCTCGAAGTCGCGCACCACGGATTTGCTCTCCGTCTCGTAGGCTTCCTTCAGGTTGGCGCGGATGCTGTAGACCAACTTGCCGTCGGTGATGGGCACCAGGATGTTTTCGTAGATCTGGCCTTGGTTTTCGTAGACCTGCTTGATGACGGGCGTCGCCACCTCGGCCAGGCGGGCGGTGCGGCGGCGGAAGTTCTCCATCGCTGCCTGGAAGGCCTTCTCGTAGAGGTCGTCGCGCTTCGTGCTTACCATCTCCTCCTCCGTGAAGGGGCACTCCATGGCCATAATCTCGAGGAACTGGTCGCGGCAACCGGCGTAGTCGTTGTTGTCAATAATATAGATGACGCGGTCCCAGATCATGTTCGAGATGTCCATACCGATGCGCTCGCCCATCAAGGCGTGGCGACGCTTCTCGTAGATGACGGTGCGCTGCTTGTTCATCACGTCGTCGTATTCCAGTAGGCGCTTGCGAATGCCGAAGTTGTTCTCTTCCACTTTCTTTTGGGCGCGCTCTATGCTGCGGTTGATCATCTTGGCTTCAATCATTTCTCCGTCCTTGAAGCCCAGTTTGTCCATCACGTGGGCTATGCGCTCGCTCGCGAAGAGGCGCATCAGGTTGTCCTCGAGCGAGACGAAGAAGACGCTGGAACCGGGGTCGCCCTGACGGCCGGCACGACCGCGAAGCTGGCGGTCGACGCGGCGGCTCTCGTGACGCTCGGTGCCGATGATGGCCAAACCGCCGGCGGCACGAACCTCGTCGGAGAGCTTGATATCGGTACCGCGTCCGGCCATGTTCGTAGCGATGGTCACCGTGCTCGACTGTCCGGCCTGAGCCACAATGTCGGCCTCCTTCTGATGCAACTTGGCGTTGAGGACGTTATGGGGAATGTGGCGCAGGTCAAGCATCTTGCTGAGCAGCTCAGAGACGTCGACGCTCGTCGTACCGACCAGGACGGGACGGCCCGCGGCGCGCATTTTCTCAATCTCCTCGATGACGGCAGCGTACTTCTCGCGCTTCGTCTTGTAAACGCGGTCGTTCATATCGACACGGATGACGGGGCGGTTGGTCGGTATCTCGACCACGTCGAGCTTATAGATGTTCCAGAATTCGCCTGCTTCCGTAATGGCGGTACCTGTCATACCGGCCAGCTTGTGGTACATGCGGAAGTAGTTCTGTAAGGTAATGGTGGCGAAGGTCTGTGTGGCGGCCTCGACCTTGACGTGCTCTTTGGCCTCGACGGCTTGGTGCAGCCCGTCGCTCCAGCGGCGTCCCTCCATGATACGGCCCGTCTGCTCGTCCACTATTTTCACCTGGCCGTCCATTACGACGTACTCCTCGTTGATGCGGAACATGGTGTAGGCCTTGAGCAACTGTACGATGGTGTGTACGCGCTCGCTCTTGATGGCGTAGTCGGACAGGAGCTGGTCCTTGCGGTTCAGGCGCTCCTCGTCGCTCAGGCTCTTGTCGGCCTCCAGGGCGGAGAGCTCGGCCGTGATGTCGGGCAGGACGAAGAGTTGGTCGTCGTGCACCTGGTCGGCCAGCCACTTGTTGCCCTTATCCGTCAGGTCACAGGAATGGAGCTTCTCGTCCACGACAAAGTAAAGCGGGTCGGTCGCCTCGGGCATGCGGCGATTGTTATTCTCCATGTAGATGGCTTCCGTCTTGAGCATGCCCGACTTAATACCCGGCTCGGACAGATACTTAATGAGTGGCGTGTTCTTGGGCAGGGCCTTGTGCGAGCGGAACAGTTGCAGGAAACCTTCCTCCTGTTTCTTCTTGTCGTCCGAGGCAATCAAGTGCTTGGCCTCGGAGAGGTACTGCGTGGCGAGCTTACGCTGCGCCTCGACGAGCCGCTCCACGAGGGGCTGATACTGCTCGAAGAGCTGGTCGTCGCCCTTGGGGACGGGACCGGAAATAATCAACGGCGTACGGGCATCGTCGATGAGGACAGAGTCCACCTCGTCGACGATAGCGAAATTATGCTTGCGCTGCACAAGGTCGCGCGGGCTCATCGCCATATTATCGCGGAGGTAATCGAAACCGAACTCGTTGTTCGTACCAAAGGTGATGTCGGCCTGATAAGCGCGGCGACGGGCCTCGGAATTAGGCTGGTGTTTGTCAATACAGTCCACGCTCAGACCGTGGAACATGTAGAGCGGCCCCATCCACTCGGAGTCGCGCTTGGCCAGGTAGTCGTTGACCGTAACGACGTGGACGCCGTTACCCGTCAAGGCGTTGAGGAACACGGGCAACGTGGCGACGAGCGTCTTACCTTCGCCGGTGGCCATCTCGGCAATCTTGCCCTGATGGAGAACGACACCGCCGAAAAGCTGAACGTCGTAGTGGACCATGTTCCACTTCACGTCGTTGCCGCCCGCCATCCAGTGGTTCTGGTAAATGGCCTTGTCGTCCTCGATACGGACAAAGTCGTGACGGGGCGCCAGCTCACGGTCGAAGTCCGTAGCCGTCACGACAATCTCGTCGTTCTCGGCGAAGCGGCGGGCAGTCTCCTTGACGATGGCAAAAGCCTCCGGGAGCACTTGGTTAAGCGCGTCCTCGTAGCGGTCCAGGACCTCTTTCTCGAGTTTGTCTATCTGGTTGAAGATGACTACGCGGTCTTCGATCGGGGTCTCTTCGATTTTGGCCTTCAAGCCTTCGATTTTTTCCTTCAAGTCATCGGCAGAGTGCTGCACGGTGTGCTGCAGCTCCTTCGTCTTGGCGCGGAGCGCGTCGTTGTCCAGCGCCTCGATAGCGGGAGAGGCCGCCTTCACTTTCTCCACGATGGGCTGAATCAGCTTCATATCGCGGGTCGACTTGTTACCGAAGAGCTTGCTCAGAACTTTATTGATATCCATTTTCTGTGATTGATGTTTTGCGGTTTAATAAGGTGGGCAAGAGCTTCTCGCCCGATAGAGAATAGGGAAATACGACCTCCGGGAGGAAATCGTAACGGCGTGGCGCGGCGCCCTGTCAGAAGAGCGGCGCGGAGCCGCAGGCGTTGGGGGCCCTTATTCGCATGGACTTCGACAACGTTGGTGCGATGCAGTCCACCGTTACCGATGTCTCGACATTGCCGGCCGAGACGCCGTAACCGTAAAAGATGATGGGGTAAGGTACGAACGAGGCGCGCACCAACTGGTTCTCGTGGTTGTCCTCGTTCACATAGTGCCAGCCGGGAGAGACCTCGACCATGATGTCACCGGACACGCGGGCATTGTAACCGGCGCGGATGCGACTGATACCCGGCGTCCAGGCGCCCTGAGAGAGGCGCTGCGAAGTGTAAACGTCCTTCACGCCACTGAGCTGCATGAGGAAATCCTGCGAACGCTCCAGCACTTCGGTCAAATAAAGCTGCTTGGTCTCCACCAAGCGATGGTTCAGATAGAACTGGGTGCCGAGGCACGCCTCTATATATTTGCCCTGCCCGTAGACAGCGCTCAGATACATGTTCAATAAGGTCGCCGCGCGGCGGACATCGAAGACGCCTGTCGGAATACGGTAAGCCGTCAGGTCCGTATTTTCCACGTCGGCATAGCCGGTCGAAGTCAGCACGAACAGTGCGTTCCCCGCCCCCACCCTGCGGTCCACGGCGTTGAGCAAGTCGGCCACGGCGCGGTCGAGCCGGACGTACGTGTCCTGCAACTCGAGGGCGGACTCGTTCAACGAGCGGTGCTCGAAGTTTCCGGCGTAGAAGGTCACGGCGAGATAGTCCGTGATGCCGTCAGCCCCCAGCGCCGTGCCGTCCAGGCAAGCCTTGGCGGCCGCCGCCACTTCCGCGTTGACCAGTCCGCTGGTCTTGAAAGAAACGAAGCGTCCGTCGCCCTTGAATTTGTGAGAGAAAGGCTCCTTCATCCCGCCGGACAGGAAATAGCTGAAGTTACCCACCAGCTTGGAGGAAGGTTCCCAAATGTTCTCGTCCAGGAAATCCTTCAGCGAATAATACTGACTGCGGACCGTGGCCCAGGCCGGCATCGAGCCGTAATAGGTCGACGAGCACCAGGCCCCTGTCTCGTTGTCTATCCACAAAGCCCCGTCGGCAGCGTGCCCGGCCATAAAAATAGCCTCCTCGGGTTCGGGGGCCACGGCATAGACCAGCGCCTTGCCCTCCGTAGCCACCTTGAGCTCGTCGCCCAGCGTAGAGACCTGCAGGTTTACGGGAGAGAATTTCTCGAACGTTCCGCCCATTCCCGCGTAGCGGTCGTCGTCGATGCAGAATACGGTCCGGAGCGTTTTCCGGTCAATCCAATAAGAGCTCACTATGCCGTGGCTCGACGGCGCGGCACCCGTGGCCACCGTCGCGGCGGCCGACGCCGCGTCGGGCCGGACCATGGGGTACTCGGCCTGGGAATAGACGCGCCCGCCCTGGATCAGCCGCATAAAGCCGTCCTGGCCGTAAATGGGCATAAAGGCCTCCAGATAGTCCGACCGGAGCTGGTCGATGAGGATGTTGACCACAATCTTCGGGACGGCGGGCCGGTTGACGCCCGCTGCCCGCCCCTCGGTCGCCGACAAGGCCGTCACGACAGCCAGCAACGAGAGCAAAAAGCTGCGCCCCAGCACGTCGCCGCTACCCGGCAACGAAACAACTAAGCGATGATGGCGAGATTTTCCTGACAATGTTTCTGTTCATTTAGCGGGTGGGACGCTCGGCCCGCACCCTACGATTCTGTAATGCTGAACACCGCTTGCGGCTGCGCTCCACGAGCAGGACGCTCACACAACGTAACAGCAAAACCAGTGCCACAAGATATATTTCCACAGGGAATTTCTGCGAAGTGACCAACGTACTGACCAAAAAGAGGAGAACCAGCACGCCTTCCGCTATCGGATAGACGTCGCGCAGCCCCTTATGGTCGCGCCACACCTTGACCGGCAGGAAGAGGAGCGGCAACGGGTTGAGCAGAAAGATAATCCAGTTCGAGCCCACCGCCGGGTGTTCCGAAAGGAAGAAGAGGAAGGCGATGAGGCAGCCCGCCAGGCCCTGCAGCAGGAGCAAGGCGTCGTCGTACAATCGGCATACGCGCCGGTGACGCAGTTCCCATCTGCAAACGTACAAGGTCAGCGCCACCAGCAGCACGAATACGGCCAGCGGCCCGATGAGATACGACTGCGAGGGGAACGCCACGACACTTCTCTCCATGTAGTGGGCGACGACCAACGGGCGCGGTTGCCCGTCCTTGTCGACCACCATCGCACCGTCGAAGAAGTTGGCCGCATAGATGGGCGAGAACAGCTGTTGCTGCAGGCCTATGGGAGCGTCGACCTCCGCGCCGAGCACGAGGTCCTGGCCCAGTCGGTCCCACGCATTGACATCGGCAAACTGATGAATGATGCTACGGAACGTCAGCGTGGTGTCGGCCGCCGGCCACACCACGTGACCGTCCAGGCTCTGCACGATAAGGTCCACGGCGCGCGTCGTACAATTGTCGTACAGGAAATTGTAGCGGTACGTCCAGTCCGGCGTTTCGGCGTTCTCCTTCAACGCACGCAGCAGCCGCGCCGCCTCGGCTTGTGTCAGGTTGAGCCGTTGGACGCCGATGCTTCTGCCGTCGCGGGCATAGGAATAGACGAACTGCTTGTAGGGCTCCACGCCCACCGTGTAGTCCGTCTGTCCCAGCATGAAGCGCCAGATGAAATGCGGCTTGTCAAAGTTGAACACACCATAATTATACACGGTGTTTTCTCCCGTCTCCTGGTTTTCCACGCAGATGGCCGTATGGCCGTAGAGCTCGTAAATGGCTTCGCCCGGCTCGCACGTGAGCAAGTACACACGGAGCGAATCCGAAGTCCCGGCCGCCGTAGCCCGCAGGCCCGGCGTGACGGTCAGAAGACCCAGACAAAGCGTGACAAGGAATCGAAGAGCAGTTTTCATCCCGGCAACTCGTAATGCGCCGCAAATTTAGTTCATTTTAGGCAGATAGCCATATCGTTTCAGAGAAAAAGATGCGGGGCGGAGCGGCAACGGCGCCTTGCGGCGACGCCCCGCCGCCCCGGATGGCCCCTGCGGTCACAGTCGGCGGCGCGCCGCCGGCCCGGTTTCCGGCCTGCTCGGCCTCGTGGCGTTCCAGCTCGGCACGGCTGCGGCTGGCCGTGACCAGGTAGACGCCCAGGAAGATGAGGACGACGGACACCGCCTTGCCCCAGCTGAACGACTCCATGCCCCAGCAGACGGCCAGGATGCTGGCCACGACGGGCTGCACGTAGTTGTACATCCCCGCCACCGTGGGGCGCAGCGTCTTCTGCCCCACCACGACGAGCAGGTAACTCAGGAAGGTGCCCGCCACTACGACGAAGGCGATGTCGGCCCAGGCCGAGGGCGTCAGGGCCGCCCAATCCGTCGACAGCAGACTGTGGTAGGAAAAAGGAAGCATACAGACGAAAGCATACGTGAACATCCACTTCATAATGGTCACGAGGGAATATTTCGAGACAAAGTCCTTGTAGAGGACAATGTAGAGCGCGTAGCAAAACTGTGCCGAGAGCACGAGCAGGTCGCCCCAGACGGCGTACGGCCCGGCTTGGCCCGTGGCGTCGCCCCCTGCCCCGCCGACGATGAGGAGCAGCGCGCCGGCCGCGCCGACAGCGATGCCCAGCACTTTCTTACCCGTGACGGGCTCTTTCAGAATGAAGGCGGCCAGCACCATAGCCAGGAGCGGCATGCTGGTCGTGATGATGGAGGCATTGACCGGCGACGTCAGCCCTACGCCAAAGATAAAGCTGCCCTGGTTAAAGACAATGGCCAGCAGCGAGGCGCCGAAGAGGGCCAGCAAGTCCTTGTGGTGGACGTGTTCCGGTTTCTGGAAGAACGAGACGAGCCAGAAGAGCACCATCGCGCCGAAGATGCGCAGCCCAGCCAGGACGAACGAATTGACGATGCCGCCGAGGAGGACGACCTTGGCGATTGGGGACATCAGGCCCCACATGACGTTGGCACCCAGCATGGCGCCGTGTCCCTTCCAACAGATTTTCTCCATGTCCGTTTAGTTTTTGCAAATGCAAAATTAGCGAAAATCGCTATGCCGCGTTGCGGCGGACGGCGTTTTTTAATTTACCGGAAGGCCATTGTCCGCCGGCGGGGACTGCGGGCCGGAAACTGCCCGACAGGGACAGCAGACACGGGGCTAAGGCCCGTAAAAACTGGGCTTAGCCCCGTCGCGACGGGAATAGGGCCCGTTTTTCGTGCCACCGTCCGGGCGCCTGCGGGCCGCCGGCACAGCGCGCTTCCCACTGGTCAGCCCGCCAGCGGACCTGCGCCGCCAGCCGTCCGGTGCGGGCCCCATCCGGCTGCCCCGCGCCGGAGCGGCCTTTCCACTTTTCGGAAAGCGCAATAGCCGTATTTCCAGAAAAAATCCGTAAGTTTGCCCGTCACACCCCAAACCCAACGTTTTTACATTTACTATGACACTGCCGAAAACAAACAAGGATACACGCTCCTGCCCGGAGGAAAAAATCTATCGCGAGACAGACAAGCTGGCCCTGGTCTGGGAAAGCCGCCGCCTGGACTTCCCCAACGCCACACTCCCGCCGGGTTTCATGATCTACGGTTATTGCACGCAGGGGGCGGCCACGTTCCGCATGGACGGCAAGTTGCGCGAGCTCCACCCGGGCGATTTGTACATCAACATCGGTAATCAGACGCTCGAGGCGCAGGCACCCGAGGCCGACTTCCGCGGCGACTTCATCCTCATCTCCTACCAATGCCTGCAGGACGGCATTGCGGGCCTGCACCAGCTCTGGCCCTACCTGCTCTACATCTACGAACACCCCGTGCTCCACCTCGACGAGAACGAACGGCGCCGCATGGAGGACAACTACCGCCTCGTCCGGCAACGCCTGCACGACAGCCGCCACCACTACCGCCAGGAGGTCATCGACTCGCTCATACGCCTCTACTACTTCGACACGTGCGACATCCTCTCGCGCCGGTGCCCGGAGGAGTGGAACCGCCAGACGCGCGGCTACGACCTGTTCGACCGCTTCATCCACCTGGCCGGGAAGCACTTCCGCGAGGAGCGCAACGTCGGCTGGTACAGCCAGCAACTCTGCCTCACGCCGAAATATCTGTCGGAAGTGGTCAAGTCGGTCAGCGGCAAGACGGCGGGACAATGGATCAATAACTTCGTGTTGATGGAAATCAAGATGCTACTTCGCAACACAGGCCTATCGGTCAAGGAAATAGCCAACAAGATGCACTTTCCCAACCAGAGTTTCCTGGGAAAGTATTTCAAGAACGCCACGGGCCAGTCGCCCTCGGCCTACCGCAGACACTGAAGCGGCAGGCCGAGGGCGACGCGTCCGTAACTTAAAGCCACAGCAGCGCCAGACGGTAGACGATGAAGGCCATGATATAGGCCACGAGCGTGGTATATACAGCCGTGAACACGGCATAACGCCAACGCCCGCTTTCGCCCTTGATGGCGGCTATCGTGGCCAGGCAGGGGAAATAGAGCAAGGCGAAGACGAGGTAGCTCAACCCTCCGGCTACGGAGATGCCGGAATCGCGCATGGCCTGCGACAGGCTGGCGTCGGACACCTCGCCGCTCTCGTCCTCGGGGCAGTTATAAAGCACGCCGATGGTGCTGACCATGAGCTCCTTCGCGCCGACGCCGGCCAAGATGCCTACGTCCATGCGCCAGTCGTAACCCAGGGGCTCGAGCGCGGGCGAGATGGCGTGGCCAATCTGTCCGAGGTAGGACTGCTCCTGCTGCTCGGCAGCGGTCAGCGCCTTATCGCTTTGGGGGAAATAGCCTAAGCCCCAAATTACGATGCTGGCGACCAGAATGATGCCGCCCATCTTGCGAAGATATTGCCTACCCTTCTCCCACGTGTGGCGTAGCACGCCGCGTCCGGCGGGCATGCGGTAAGGCGGCATCTCCATGACAAAATGGCTTTCCTCTGTGCGGCGGAACACTTTGTTCATGACAAAAGCCGAGACAAAAGAGACCAGAATGCCGCCCGCATAGAGTGCGAGCATGACAAAAGCGGCATTTTCGGGGAAGAAGGCGCCCGTGAGCACGGTGAATACCGGCAGACGCGCGGAGCAAGACATGTAGGGCAGCGTCATCATCGTGATGAGGCGGCTCTTACGGCTCTCGATGGTCCGGGTAGCCATCACGGCCGGGACGTTACAGCCGAAGCCCATGATCATAGGGATGAACGACTTGCCGTGCAGGCCGACGCGACGCAACAAGGGGTCGGCCAGAAACGCGGCCCGGGCCAGGTAGCCAGAATCCTCCAGGATGGAAATAAAGAAATAAAGGATGAGGATGTTGGGCAAGAACACGATGACACTGCCCACACCGCCCAGAACGCCGCTCACTAACAGGTCGCGCAACCAGCCCTCGGGGATTCGCGCGTTGGCCTCATCGCTGAGCCAGGCCACGCCGGTCTCCATCCAGTCCATCGGGTAGGCGCCCACCTCGAACGTGACATAAAAGATGAGGCCCATGATGAGGAAAAAGAGCAAATAGGCCAGGGGCGTCTGGGCCAAGAAGCGGTCCGCCACGGCCGTGATGCGGCCGGCGCGGCCCTCGTGAAGCTCGTAGACGCCGTCGAGCAGGTCGTGCACGGAGGCGTGCAGGTCGGCGGCCTCGGCATAGGCGGGCACCGGCACTTCGGCCCCGGCCGCCACCTCGCGGGCCTTTTCGACGGCCGCCCGGAGGGCTTCCTTCACGCCCTCGCCGTTTTTCGCCACGGCCGGGATGAGCTTCATGCCCAAGCGGCGCTCGAGCTCGGCGATGTCCAGACGGCTGTTGCTGTGACGGAACTCGTCGTACATGTTCAAGACGCCGACCATCGGGAGCTTCATGCGCTGCAGCTGAAGCGTCAGCAGCAAGTTGCGCTCCAGGTTCGTCACGTCCAGCACATTAACCACGACGTCCACCTCCCCTTTCGAGAGTTCATTGGCCACGTAGGCCTCTTCCGGACTAAAGGCGCGCAGGGAATAGGTCCCGGGCAGGTCGATGACGCGCAAATTCTGCCCTTCAAAGAAAGTATGGCCCTCGACACTCGAAACGGTGACGCCGGCATAGTTTCCGGTCCGCTCGTGACCGCCGGCGGCCTCGTTATAAAAGGCAGTCTTGCCGCAGTTCGGATTGCCGACCAGGGCAATCGTCAGTTCTTTCTCGTCCGTCGCGTGCCGGGCCTCGGTCGTCTCGCCCGCCGGCTCCGGTTTCTGACGCCAAGAGAACAGGCGACGCGACTTGTTCGACTTCGTACCGCCACAGCAAGGACAGTTGCCGCAATGGGCCGAATGGCACGTGTGTGCCCGATGAAAGTCGCCGCCCGCCGTTTCCGTTGCCTCGGGGACCGGCCCCGCGGCCGGAGCCGCAGCGTCCAGCGGCACGTCGGACAGTCGGGGCACGGCCTCGATGAGGCGCGCCTCCTTGCGGCGCAGGGCCACCTTCTGCCCCAACATGGAATAGACAATCGGGCTGCCGAACGGCGATGCGTACAAGCGGGTCACTTCCTGGCCCGGTACGAATCCCATCTCCTCCAAACGTAAATGAAATGAACTGCTCCCTTCAACTGACGAGATAAATACGGTCTCGTTACGCTTAATTTCTGATAATTTCATTGTAGTTAGGTTCCGGAGCGCAAAAATACGAAACATTTCCTGGCGGGACAATCCCTACGTTCAGTGATTTTCTTTTTTATTTCGTTTCGACTATCACTACATGTAGGGAAATTCCCGCAGAAAACAGAAGTCCCCGCCTCGGAATCCGAGACGGGGACTTTATTTTAATAAGGTCTGGAGCCCAGGCTCCGACCGGTAGCGCAGCGGGCAGATTACATCATGCCGCCCATGCCGCCCATACCGGCGTTGCCCATAGGCATATCGGCCTTTTCTTCCTTCTTGTCGCAGATGACGCACTCCGTAGTAAGGAACATGCCGGCTACGCTGGCAGCGTTCTCCAAAGCGACGCGGGCCACCTTGGCCGGGTCTACGACGCCAGCAGCACGCAGGTCGCAGAACGTTTCGTTCTTGGCGTTGTAACCGAAGTTACCCTCGCCCTCGCGTACCTTGTTGACGATGACGGCACCCTCGACGCCGGCGTTGCGGCAAATCTGGCGGAGCGGCTCCTCAATGGCGCGGCGCACGATGGCAATACCCGTCGTCTCGTCGTCGTTATCGCCCTTCAGATTCTCCAAGCCCTTCTGAGCGCGGATGTAAGCGACACCACCGCCGGTCACTATGCCCTCTTCGATGGCCGCACGGGTTGCGCACAGGGCGTCGTCGCAGCGATCCTTCTTCTCCTTCTGCTCGGCCTCGCTGGCTGCACCGACTTCGAGTACGCATACGCCGCCGCTCAACTTGGCCAGGCGCTCCTGCAGCTTCTCCTTGTCGTAAGAGGAAGTCGTATTCTTGATCTCGTTCTTAATCTGGTTGATGCGGTCCTGGATATTCTCCTTGGCACCGGCGCCGTTAACGATGGTGGTGTTCTCCTTAGTGATGGTCACCTTCTCGGCCGAGCCCAGCATCTCGATGGTAGCCTGCTCGAGCTTCAGACCCTTGTCCTCGCTGATGACTACGCCACCCGTCAGCACGGCGATGTCTTCCAGCATGGCCTTGCGGCGGTCGCCGAAGCCCGGAGCCTTGACGGCGCAGATCTTCAACTGGGAGCGCAGGCGGTTGACTACCAACGTCGTGAGCGCCTCGCTGTCTACGTCCTCGGCGATGACGAGGAGCGGACGGCCCGTCTGTACGGCCGGCTCGAGGATGGGGAGGAAGTCCTTCAGGTTCGAGATCTTCTTGTCGTAGATGAGGATGTAGGGCTTCTCCATGACGCACTGCATCTTCTCCGTATCGGTTACGAAGTAGGGCGACAGGTAGCCGCGGTCGAACTGCATACCCTCGACGGTCTTGAGCACCGTGTCGCGGCCCTTGGCATCCTCGATGGTGATGACGCCGTTAACGCTGACCGCACGCATACCGTCGGCGATGAGTTTACCGATTTCGGCGTCGTTGTTGGCAGAGATGGTAGCGACCTGTTCAATCTTGTCGTAGCTCTCCTCTACCTGCTCGGCCTGCGCCTTAATGCCCTCGACCACCTTGGCCACGGCCTTGTCGATACCGCGCTTGATGTCGAGCGGATTGGCACCGGCTGCCACGTTCTTCATACCCTCGTGGAGGATAGACTGAGCCAGCACGGTGGCCGTCGTCGTACCGTCGCCGGCGTCGTCACCGGTCTTGCTGGCCACGCTCTTGAGCAGCTGAGCGCCGGCGTTCAGGAAAGCGTTGTCGAGCTCTATCTCCTTGGCTACGGTCACACCGTCCTTCGTGATGCGCGGTGCGCCGAACTTTTTGTCGATAACGACGTTGCGGCCTTTCGGACCGAGCGTCACCTTCACTGCGTTAGCCAGCGCGTCGGCGCCCTCGCGGAGGAGCTCGCGGGCATCTACATTATATTTAATCTCTTTTGCCATGATATTTCGAAGTTTAAGTTTGTTGTGTTGATATGATTAAGCCAAGATAGCCAGTACGTCGCCCTGGCGCATGATCAAGAGTTTCTCTCCGTCGACCTCGACTTCCGTGCCGCTGTACTTACCGTAGAGGACACGGTCGTTCACCTTGAGGACCATCTCTTCATCCTTCGTGCCGTTTCCGACTGCCAGGACAGTTCCCTGAAGTGGCTTCTCCTTTGCGGTGTCAGGAATAATAATACCACCGACAGTTTTCTCTTCTGCGGGAGCGGGCTGAATCAGCACGCGGTCTGCTAATGGTTTAATGTTCATGATGTTTGTATTTTTAAGTGTTATGATTGAATTTACCTTCTTTGGCCCCGCCGCCCCCTTCCGGACGACGGTCCACCCTGCAATATGCGAAAAGCGTGCCAAAAGTCGGTTTCGGGCCGGACGAACAGTTTTGGCAGGTCGTGGCTGTCAGATTGTCAGAAGCATGACAGTCGGCAAAAATTCTGTCCCTGTCACGCAAAAAAAACGCACCAGGGTTTGGTCGTTTTCGTCTTTAAGATTATCTTTGCCAATAAGATTCTTTTTAACAATCTATCGCCATGAAACGTTTAGCAATATTCTTGATGATGCTCCTCGGCGGTTTCGCGGGGACTGCCGTAGCACAAAATGCCGCCCCCTCGTTGGCAGGCATCTGGCAACAGACGGAAAAGGCGCAGAAGGAGAACGGGAAAACGCGCATCGTACACCTGCCCGTGTGGAAAGTCATGGAGGAGGGAGGGAAATTCTCCACGTTCCTCATACCTAACCGGAAAGGCGCCACTATCATTACGACAGAAGGCACCTACACCATAACGTCCGACTCGACCTTTACGGAAAACATTGCCAACTCCATTACCTCGCCCGAGCTCATCGGGAAGGGCAATCCCATGAAGTATCGCTTCATTGCGGACGACTATATAGAAGTTCGCTACACGTTGCCCGGCGCCAAGGCAGAAGCCGTCGAGGTGTGGCGCCGCATACAGCTGGAGTGGCCGCGCTAAGCCCGCGTGCTCCGGCATCCGGCTTTCTTCCCTGACAGCCCATGCGCTCCCCGCCGCGGGAGCGCATTTATTTTTCGCCGGACCGAGGCCGTGCGGCCGCGGACAGACTTCCGCGCCACGGGCCTTAGCCCCGTAAAAACTCCCCCTATCCCAGTTTTTCCTGGCCTTAGCCCCGTAATTTCTTCCCCTATGCCCGTTGCGGCGGGGCCGCGGCCAAGGACAACGGCCCGAGGCCGACGCGCCGCGCCCCAGTCGCCGGGACAAAAAAATCCCGGCCCGGACTGCACGAATACAGTCCGGGCCGGGGATTTTCATATGGGCCGGGGCCACAAGGCCGCCCTCCGTCCGCCGGCGGCCGGTCAGCGGAACGAGTCGGTCAGGAGCTTGATTTCGATGGCCGGGGCGATGCGCTCATAGAGAATATTGTAGACCGCGTCGAGAATAGGCATGTTCACATGGAAATGGCGGTTGATGTCCTTCATGCACTTCGTCGCGTAATATCCCTCTGCGATCATTTCCATTTCGATTTGCGCCGCCTTCACGGAATAACCGCGACCTATCATCGTGCCGAAGACCCGGTTGCGCGAGAAGTTCGAGTAGGCCGTCACCAACAGGTCGCCGAGATAGACGCTGTCGTAGACGTTGCGCTCCACCGGGTAGACGGCCCGCAGGAAGCGGTTCATTTCCTGCACGGCATTAGAGATGAGGACGCTCTGAAAGTTGTCGCCATACTTCAGACCATTGCAGATGCCCGTCGCCACGGCGTAGACGTTCTTCAGCACCGAGGCGTACTCAATGCCTATGACGTCGGTGCTCGTTTTCGTCTTGACGTAGTTGCCGGCAATGAGGTCGGCAAAAGCGCGCGCCTTCTCCTCGTTCACGCACCCGACCGTCAGGTACGTGAGCCGGCTCAAGGCGACTTCCTCCGCATGGCTCGGGCCACCCAGAACGGCCAGGTTGTCGTCCGGCACGTTGTAGACCAGGCGGAAATACTCCGAGCAAATCAGATTCTCGTCGGGGACGATACCCTTAATAGCGGTAACGATAAACTTATCGTGAATCTTGACCTTGAGCTTACGCAAATGGTTCTTCAGATAGGGAGAGGGCGTCACGAAAATGAGCGTGTCGCAAGCGCGTACGACCTCGTTGATATCAGTCGAGAAGGTGATGCGATTGACGTCGAAGTGCACGCCCGTCAGATAGGACGGATTGTGCTCCAGCCGCTTGAAGGCCTCAATGGAATCGGCCCGCCGCATATACCAATAGACATGGTCGACTTTCTCGAGCATGATCTTGGCAATGGCAGTGGCCCAGCTCCCGCCACCCATAATGGCTATTTTTCCTATTTCCGGCATCGGTAATCCGATTTACTATTGTTCCATCCAGCGCGTCTGTCGGGACGATGTGTCATCGCCGGGGATGGGGACCGGCAACGCTCTGACCGTCACGGAGCCCTGTCGGCCTTCCGCCGCGCGCCGTTCCTCTCTTTACACGTTCCAGGAGGCGATGTCCTGCACCGTGGGCTTTTCCAACTCGAGCTTGTACCGTTTGATGATGTCGCCGACCTGTTGCTGCACTTTCTGGGGATTCACCTCGTGCAAGTCGCTCACCAGATTGTACCCCGCTTTCTGGAGCACGGGCACCAGTTCGGCCGGAATGCCGGCCTCGACATATTTGGCCGCGGCGTCGCGCGGGGCTTTCTTCTCCGGTCGCATTTGCGGGAAGAACAGTACTTCCTGAATCTGCGTCTGTCCCGTCAGGAGCATGACCAGGCGATCGATACCGATGCCTATGCCCGACGTGGGCGGCATGCCGTACTGCAAGGCGCGCAAGAAGTCCTGGTCGATGAACATGGCTTCGTCGTCGCCCTTCTCCGAGAGGCGCAGCTGCTCCTGGAAGCGCTCTTCCTGGTCGATGGGGTCGTTGAGCTCCGAGTAAGCATTCGCCAGCTCCTTGCCGTTGACCATTAACTCGAAGCGCTCGGTCAGCTCGGGATTAGCCCTGTGACGCTTCGTCAGGGGCGACATCTCGATGGGATAGTCCGTAATGAACGTCGGCTGGATGAAAGTCCCCTCGCAAAATTCTCCAAAGATCTCGTCGATGAGCTTACCCTTGCCCATCGTGTCGTCTATCTCCATATTGAGCGCGCGGCAGATGTCGCGGATTTCGTCTTCGGTCTTTCCGGTCAGGTCGTAGCCCGTCTTTTCGCGGATAGCTTCCAGAATCGGCAGGCGGCGGTAGGGCGCCTTGAAGCTGATGGTCTGTCCGTCGACCACCGTTTCCGGTTTCCCGTTCACGGCGGTGCAGACGCGCTCCAACAGTTGCTCCGTGAACGACATCATCCAGTTGTAATCCTTATACTGGACGTAGAGCTCCATGCAAGTGAACTCTGGATTGTGGCTCTTGTCCATTCCCTCGTTGCGGAAGTTCTTGCCGATTTCGTAAACTCCCTCGAATCCGCCCACTATGAGCCGTTTCAAGTAGAGCTCGGTCGCGATGCGCAGGTAGAGATCCACGTCGAGCGAGTTGTGGTGCGTGATGAAGGGGCGGGCACTGGCTCCGCCGGGGATGGGTTGCAGGATGGGCGTTTCCACTTCCGTGTAGCCGGCCTCGTCGAGCACGGAGCGCAGGGTCCGGACTATCAGCGAGCGCTTCAGGAAGATTTCCTTCACGCCGGCGTTGACGATGAGGTCGACGTAGCGCTGGCGATAGCGCAACTCGGGATCGTCGAAGCTGTCGTAGACCACGCCGTCCTTTTCCTTGACCACCGGCAGGGGCTTCAGACTCTTGGCCAGCAGCACGAGTTCCTGCGCGTGGACCGATATTTCCCCGGTCTGCGTGCGGAATACGAAGCCGCGCACCCCTACGAAGTCGCCCAAGTCAAGCAGTTTCTTGAATACCGAATTGTACAGCGTCTTGTCTTCTCCCGGACAGATGTCGTCGCGCGTTACGTAGACTTGGATGCGGCCCTTGGAGTCCAGCAACTCCGCAAAGCTCGCCTTCCCCATCACACGGCGGCTCATCAGACGCCCCGCAATGCAGACCTGACGCTGAGGCGCCCCGTCGACAAACGCCGTTTTAATGTCCGTCGAGTAAGCGTCCACGGGAAAAGCCGCAGCAGGATAAGGGTCGATGCCCATATTGCGAAGCTCCGCGAGCGATTGCCGGCGGAAAATTTCTTGTTCGCTAAGTTCAAGTATATTCATAATGTGTAGAAACTGTATTTGGGAGCAAAGATAGCACAAAAAAGTGAATTCCCCGGCAAAACGGGACAAGTAAAGCGGAGATTAGGCCCGCAGCCTGCCCGACAAGCCCCTGTCTTTCTGTATTTAAGATACGACAATCCGTAATGGAGGTACAAGCCGCTGTCCCGGTTCTCCCTATCTTTGCAACCGACGAAAGCCCCCGGGAAATAAGGGGGACCGGCCGCCGGGACACTGGGAACGGCACGTCGGCCGGCCGCGAGCGACCCGCGGCCCGGCGCCCGGCATCCTCGCACAAGAAGGAAACAGACTACGATACAACGTCATTAAAACTCAAAGTTATGGTAACCAATTGCAATTACGACATGTTCATTCCAACCCACGTCCTGTTCGGTGCCGGAATGTTGAACCGGCTGGGCGAACAGGCGCTGCCCGGACGGAAAGCGCTCATCGTCATCTCGAACGGCAAGTCGACGCGAGCCAACGGCTATCTGTCGCGCGCGGAAGAGCAACTGCACCGGGCGGGCGTTGAGACGAGCGTCTTCGACGGCGTTTCGCCCAACCCGACCGTAGCCAACGTGAACGCCGGTGCCCGCACGGCCCGCGAGCGGGGCTGCGACTTTCTCGTGGCCCTGGGCGGCGGCAGCGTGATGGACTGCACCAAGGCCATCGCCGTAATGGCCACCAACGACGGCGACTTATGGGACTACGTGCCCATAGGTTCGGGAAAGGGACAGCCTATCCGCGTGAAGCCCCTGCCCATCGTGGCCATCACGACGACGGCGGGAACGGGCTCGGAAACAGACAATTCCGGAGTCTCACTAAGGAGGATACTTTTGAAAAGGCATTCGTAGGCGACGCCTCCCTCTTCCCCGTCCTCTCCATCGTCGACGCGGAGCTCATGCAAAGCGTGCCGCCGACGTTCACCGCCTACCAGGGATTCGACGCCCTGTTCCACAGCACGGAGGGCTACATCGCCCGCGGCGCCAACCTGATGAGCGACATGTACGCCCTGGAGGCCATCCGCAACCTCGCCGAATACCTGCCCCGCGCCGTCAAGGAGGGGAAGGACCTCGAGGCCCGCACCCGCGTCGCCTTTGGCAACACGCTCTCGGGCGCCGTCATGTGCCTGACCCTCATTACGAGCGAGCACGCGCTCGAGCACGCCATGTCGGCTTACCATCCCGCCCTGCCTCACGGCGCAGGCCTCATCATGATTAGCCGGGCATACTATAAATACTTCATCGAGCGCCACGCGTGCGACGAACGCTTCGTCCGCATGGCGCAAGTCATGGGCATGCCCGAGGCCTCGAAGCCGGAAGACTTTCTCACGGCCCTCACGCGGCTGCAAGAGGCCTGCGGCGTGGCCGACCTGAAGATGTCGGACTACGGCATTACGCCCGATGAATTCGAGACCCTGGCCCGCAACACGCGCGAAGTGATGGGCGTGATGTTCACCAGCGACCGCGTGCAGATGACTGACGAAGACATTGTCGGGATATACAGACAGTCCTATAAATAAAGGAACGGAGCACCCGTCCCGGACCGCACGGCCGGGCGGACAGACAACGCAGTCGGACCCTTACATGACCGTAACGGCCCGACTGTTTTTCTGCCCGTGGGCATCATCCGTAAATCGGTTTAGTTTATCCGTAAATCGGGTAGAACCTGTTCCGCGTCCTTTTCCTAACTTTGTCGTTATCAACGCCGGTAGGCCCGCCGCTACGGGGCTAAGGCCCGTAGCTACGGGAATAGGCCCCGTAGAAACTGGAATAGGGCGAGTTTTTTCTTCCCTTAGCCCCGTGCGTCCGATGCAAGGCGGAGGACGCGCCCGGCCTCAGTTGGAAGCGGCCCGGACCTGGGGCAACGGGGCGGAGGACAAAGCCGCACCGGAGCGCGCCGGCCGGACTGCGCCCCCGCGCCGGAGCGGGCAGGACGCCCATAACGGAAATGGAAATCAGATTAACGACATTTACCCTAATCCCTAACTACAATGAACAAAATCCTGTTTACCCTTGTCGCCGCAGCCGTCTTCTGCTTCGGCGCATGTGCTCAGAAAAACGAGCCCGCTAAGGCGAAGAGCAGCCGGGCTCTGGTCGTTTACTTCTCGGCTACCGGCACGACGGCCGAAGCGGCGCGCGCCATTGCCGACGCCACGGGCGGCGACTGCCTGGAGATTGTTCCGGAAAAGGCCTATACTGCCGCCGACCTCGACTGGAACGACAAGCAGTCGCGCAGCACGGTCGAGATGGAGGATGCCCAGTCGCGTCCGGCCATGAAGCAGCTCCAGATTGACTGGAGCCGTTACGACGTCGTCTACCTCGGTTATCCCATCTGGTGGGACCAGGCGCCGCGCATCGTCAATACGTTTCTCGAAAGCTACGACTTGAAGGGAAAGACCGTGATACCTTTTGCCACCTCCGGCGGCTCGGGCATCGGCAACAGCGTCAGGCGGCTGAAAGAGAGCTACCCGGACATCCGCTGGCAGGACGGGAAGCTGCTGAACGGGGCCAGCGCGGCCGACGTCCAGAAGTGGGTCGACGGCCAGGACTGAACGGACCGGCGGTCCGCCAGCCGTCCCGGCGGCTGCAGCGCAACGAAAAGGAGCAGGAAGCCCGGACGGGCTCCTGCTCCTTCGTATTTCGGGAGGTCGGACTTCAGTAAATCAGGAAAATGGCGGGCACCTTGTTCAAGTCGGGCAGCCCGCTGTTTTTCCACGCACCGACCGTGCGGGTACAGATCCACTCGCGCTCCGTCGTCAGCCCGGCCGCAACGCAGAGCCGGGTACGCGGCGCGCAGGCTGCGCAAATGTCCGCAAACAGCTTCGCATTGCGATAGGGCGTCTCGATAAAGAGCTGCGTCTGGTGCTCCTCGCGGGCCCGCGCCTCCAACTGCTTCAGCCGGCGCGTCCGCGCACCGGCGTCGATGGGCAGGTAGCCGTGGAAGGCGAAGCTCTGTCCGTTGAAGCCCGAGGCCATGACGGCCAGAAGGATGGAAGAAGGCCCGACCAGCGGCACTACGCGCAGCCCCTCGCGCTGGGCAATGGCGACGACGTCGGCCCCGGGGTCGGCCACAGCGGGACAGCCGGCCTCGCTGATGACCCCGACCGACTCGCCGCGGCGCAACGGGTCCAGATAGCGGGAAAACAAGGCCGCGTCGGCATGTTTACCCATCGGATAAAAGGTCAGTGCGTCAATGTCGATGTTCCTATCCACCTGTTTCAGGAAGCGGCGGGCCGTCCGCACCTCCTCTACGATGAAATGCTTCAAGCCCAGAATCACTTCCTTGTTGTAAGGGGGAAGGACGCGCTCCAACGACGTGTCGCCCAACGTCGTCGGGATGAGATAGAGCGCCGCCCGGGCGCCAGAAGTTTTTGCTGTTTCCATGCGTTGGTCTTCATTAGGCTGCCGCCACCGGTCGCCGGCAGCTCAGGCGCGCAGCCGGCTGTACAGTTTTTTCCTTTTCAGATAATAAGCCACCAGCAACGAGTAGCCCACCCGCTCCGGGAGGACGTCCGTCGTGGCCCGGCGCAAATTTTCCTCGCGCTGCGGCCGGAAGTCCGGCAGCAGGCGCCTGAACTCGCGGCGCGCCCGGAAGACGGCCCGCGCATTGGCCGCGTCGCCCGTCAGCAGGAACTTCGCCGCCGCCACATAGTCGAGCCAGCGCCTGACCCTTAGAACCGGGCGCAACTCCCGTACCGGCAGATTCTTGTAGAGCATCAGCAGATTGTTGCGGAAGTTCAGGAACGTTTTGCGCGGGTTGCCCTGGGCCAACGAGGCCCCACCCACGTGGTAAACGCGACTGGCCGGCACGCACACGATACTACGCCCGCGGCTGCGCAGCCGCCAGCAAAAGTCAATTTCCTCCATGTGAGCAAAGAAGCGGCCGTCGAGCCCGCCCGCCGAGACCCAGTCCTGTCGCCGCACCATCAGTGCGGCGCCCGACGCCCACAGCACCGGGGCTACGTCGTCGTATTGCCCTTCGTCGCGCTCCACCGTGTCGAACACCCGGCCCCGGCAGAAGGGATAGCCGTAGCGGTCCAAGTAGCCGCCGGCCGCACCGGCGTACTCGAAACGGTCGCGCTCGGCGTAGCTCAACATTTTGGGCTGACAGGCCGCCACTTCGGGATGTGCTTCCATGTAGTCGAGGAGCGGCTCGAGCCAGCCGGCCGGCACCTCCACGTCCGAATTGAGCAAGAGGAAATAGGGGGCGTCCACCTGAGCCAGGGCTCGGTTGTAGCCTTCGGCGAATCCGTAGTTCTCGGGCAGGCGGATGAGGCGCACCGTGGGGAACTCGCGCCCGAGCATCTCGCACGAGTCGTCCGTGGAACCGTTGTCGGCCACAATGACCTCGGCCCGGTCTGAAGAATTCGTAACCACGGAAGGCAGGAAGCGACGCATCAGGTCTACGCCGTTCCAGTTCAGAATGACTATTGCTATGGATTTTTTCATATTTCAAATTTTCATGCGCGACTTGCCTCGGTCCGTCGCGCTCAGGCCAGGCTGCCGACGAGGCTCTCGCCGTCCGGCGCGAAGTCTCCCAGACGGACAGGGGCGATGTCGTTGTCCGCCACCTGTCCGCCCTCGGGCAAGGTCACACGAATATAGTTGTCCGTAAATCCGTGGAAGGGCTGGCCCGGTTTGGCATGCTCCCAGAGGACAGGCCGCACCTGGCCCTGATAGCGGGCATAGAAAGCCTTGCGCTTCTGCTCGGAGAGCGCAATGAGGCGCTGACTGCGGGCGTGGCGCGTCTCAGGGTCGACCACGTAGGGAATAAGGAGTGCCTTCGTTCCGGGACGCTCCGAATAGCTGAAGACATGGAGCTGCGCCACGGGCAAACTTTCGATAAAACGATAGGACGCTTCAAAAAGTTCCTCCCGCTCTCCGCGCATCCCCACAATGACGTCGACGCCGATGAAAGCGTCGGGCATGGCACGGCAGACGCGTTCCACTTTCTGCGCGAACAGGGCCGTGTCGTAATGGCGGTGCATCAGGCGCAACACCTCGTCGCTCCCGCTCTGCAGGGGGATATGGAAGTGGGGCATGAAAGCACGCGACGTCGCGCAGAAGTCTATCACTTCGTCGGTCAACAGGTCGGGCTCGATGCTCGATATGCGGAAACGCTCGATGCCCTCGACCTGGTCCAACGCCCGCACGAGGTCGAGAAACGTTTCGCCGGTGGAGCGACCGAAGTCGCCGATGTTGACGCCCGTCAATACGATTTCCCGCCCGCCGGCCCGGGCCACCTCCTCCGCCTGAGCCACGAGCGAGGCCACGGAACCGTTGCGCGAGCGGCCGCGCGCCATGGGGATGGTACAATACGTACAATAATAGTTGCACCCATCCTGCACCTTCAGAAAGTAACGGGTGCGGTCGCCCCGCGAACAGGAGGGCGCAAAGGTGCGAATCTCCCGGGTGGGCACGGCTATCGCCTCGTGGCAACTGCTCCCCGGCGACAGGGCCTGGGCACTACGCCCGGCCAGGCGCTCCCGGACATACTTCAACACGTCCCTCTTCTGCTCCATGCCGAGCACCAGGTCCACGCCATCGAGACCGGCCAGCAAGTCGGGGTGCAACTGGGCGTAGCAACCCATCACGACCACGAACGCGCCGGGATGCTCGCGCACCATGCGGCGAATAGCCTGGCGGCACTTCCGGTCGGCCACGTCGGTCACGGAACAGGTATTAATCACGCAGAGGTCTGCCCGCTCGCCTTCGTGCACAGGCCTTACGCCCTCGCGGGCCAGGGCGTCCTGCAGCGAAGCCGTTTCGGCAAAATTCAACTTGCAGCCCAGCGTCAAGTAGGCCGCACGCATATTATATAATATAGGTGTATCTGTCATCTCGCTTTTAGGAAAGAGCTGCGGCGCGGCGGACAAGAAAGCGGACAAATCGCCGCCCGCTGTCAGCAACAGACGCCACATCGACGCCCATAGTGTGCATTTTTCCGCCGTCTAAGCCGCGGCAAAGTTACGATATTCGGGAGAATTGGCCGATTATGTGAAAAACAAATTTCTTTCTATTCCTGATTATCAAGCTAATAAGCGTACGCAGTGTTAAAATCCCAGCAAATACAGAAAAAAAAAGAGGAAATATTTGCAGGGAATAAAAAAGTCCGTACCTTTGCACCGTTTTAATAAAGCAATTGATTGTTTAACTAAAAGCTAAAAGACAAAATGAAAAAGTTAGTTTTCATGTTCGTAGCTATGGCTGCTATTTCTTTCGCTTCTTGCGGTAACAGCGAGAAGGCTGGTGCTAACGCTGACTCTGCTAGCGTAGATTCTCAGATGGTTGAAGCTCCTGCTACCGATAGCTTGAGCGGTGACTCTCTGAACGCTGCTGCTGACTCTACGGCTACTGAAGCAGCTGCCGCTGATAGCGTAGCTTGAATAGCCGACGACGAGGGCTTCGTCCCTCCGGCTTAATCGCGCCTGGCGCGAACATTAAGAGAGAATTGAAACCTGTGAACGCAACGTTCGCAGGTTTTTTCTTGTCCGCCCGGACCGGGCAAGCCCTTGCAGCGAGAGGCCCGAGGCGAAGACCGCCTATTGCCCCGCCGCTCCGCCGAAGGCCGGAAGCGACGCGCTTACTCCCGGCGATTACGGGGCCTAGCCCCGTGCGAACTGGCCTTAGCCCCGTAAAAACTGGCCCTAGCCCCGTAAAAACTGGCCCTAGCCCCGTGCGCGCGGCAACTGCGGGAGGAAGTCCGCAGCCGGGCACCAGAGCCGGCCGCCGGGACAGGGGCGCAACTATTTTAAGGCTCGTGGGCCTTTTTTCGCATTTTATCCGTAACTTTGCCGGTAATTCTCATTAGTGGAGTACTCATGGATTCTTCAAATTTACAACGCATCAAACTTCGCTACGGCATCGTGGGCAACTGCGAAGCGCTGGACCGCGCACTGGATATTGCGTTAAAAATTGCCCCTGTCGACCTCTCGGTTCTCGTAACCGGCGAAAACGGTGTGGGTAAAGAAGTATTTCCCCGTATTATCCACGACCACAGCTTGCGTAAGAACAAGAAATACTTCGCCGTGAACTGCGGCGCCATCCCCGAAGGGACCATCGACTCCGAGCTTTTCGGTCACGAGAAGGGCGCCTTCACGGGCGCCGTGGAGCGGCGCGAGGGCTACTTCGCCGTGGCCAACGGCGGGACGCTCTTTCTCGACGAGGTGGGCGAACTGCCCGCTCCTACGCAAGCCCGGCTTCTGCGCGTGCTCGAGACGGGCGAGTACATCCCCGTCGGGGCCAGCGAAATCCACAAGACGGACGTGCGCATCGTCGCCGCGACAAATGTCAACATGGAAAAGGCCATTGGTGAGGGCAAGTTTCGCGAGGACCTCTATTACCGACTCAATTCCGTCTCCATCTCCGTCCCTGCCCTGCGCGAACGGGGCGACGACGTCCTGCTCCTCTTCCGCAAGTTTGCCCTGGAGATGAGCGAAAAATACAAAATGCCGCCCATCCGGCTGGACGACGAAGCCAGCCGCATCCTCGTGGCCTACTCCTGGCCCGGCAACGTGCGCCAGCTCAAGAACGTAGCGGAAAACATGTCCGTCACGTCCGAGGCGCGCGTCATCACGCCCGAGATACTCCGGCGCTACCTGCCCGAGCCCAAACGCCACGACCAGATCATCGCCGTAGACGACGTGAAGCGCGAAAACAGCTTCGAGAACGAGCGGGAAATACTCTACCAAATCCTCTTTGACCTGCGCCGCGACGTGAGCGAGTTGAAGCGCATCGTGTGTGCCCGGCAGCAGGAGAAGGAACCGTCCGGCGAAATCAGCGAAAGCAAGCTGCTCTCCCTCTGGAAGGACCCGTCCGTCGCTTTCAAGGCGGAGCACATCGTCCCCGAGGAGGTGCCGCAAGTCCAGGAGGTGGAAGAAGTAAAGGCCAACGACGTCCCGGCCAACGGACCGGCCACGCCTCCCCCCTCACTCGAGGAGCTGAAAAAAGACGTCGTGCGCAAGGCGCTGATCCGCAACAACGGCAACCGGCGACAGACGGCCGAACAGCTGGGCATATCGGAACGCACCCTCTACCGGAAAATAAAGGAATATGACTTGGGATAAACTGACACGCGCCCTGCGGCGCCGCGGCTCACTCGTTGCCAGCGGGCTCCTCTGCCTGGTGCTGGCGGCCTGTACCGTCAGCTACAAATTCACCGGCACGTCCATCAACTACGACCTCATTAAGACCATACAGATAGACAAAATTGCCAACCGCGCTCCCTATGGCTGGGCACCGATGGAGGCTATGTTCAACAACGAACTGCAAGACCGCTACGCCAGCCAGACAAGGCTGCAACTTGTAAAGCGAGGCGGCGACCTGCAGATAGCCGGGGAAATCACCGGCTACGACCAATACAATAAAAGCATCTCCTCGGACGGTCTTTCCTCGCAAGTACAGCTGAAGATGACGGTGAACATCCGTTTCAGCAACAACAAGACCAACGAGAGCTGGGAACGGCAGTTCTCCGCCACGTCCCAGTACGACGCCACGATGCAACTGTCGGCGGTCCAGGAGGACCTGGTCGACGAAATGATCCAAGACATCACGGACCAGATTTTCAACGCGACAGTGGCCGACTGGTAATCCGGCCACCCGGCTGCCCGCGGCACCGGGCTGCCGCATGCCGCCCCGCTACCCCACCCCTACGAACAGACATTTATGCCACTTACCACAGCTGAACTCATCGGACATCCGGAACGCCTCGACAAGGACACGCTCTACGAACTTCGAGACCTCGTGGCGCGTTACCCTTATTTCCAAGCGGCGCGACTGCTCCTGCTGCAAAATCTCTTTCTGCTACACGACTCCACGTTTGGCGAAGAGCTGAAGCGGGCCGCCCTGCTCATGCCCGACCGTAGGGTGCTGTTCCAAATGGTAGAGAGCCGGCACTACGAGCTTCGGCCCGAAAAGCCGGCGCGCACGCCTTCTGCCGCCCCGCAGAGTGCGGCCGACCGCACGCAGTCGCTCATCGACGAGTTTCTCCGTACCAGCGGCACGGCCGAGGAGACGGGGGCCCCGCGGCGTAAGCTCACCGTGGCCGACGCTACGCAGGACTACGTGGCCTACCTCTTGCAGATGGACGACCTCGAGCCGGAGACGGAGCCGCAACCGGCCGCCGACGTCCGGACCCGGCGAAACGACGACCTCATCAACGGCTTCATCGAAAACAAACCGGAACGCATCGTCCTGCAAGAAACGCCCGAGTACGTCCCCGAGGTGGCCGACGAAGCGGCCGGCACGGGCTCGGACGAAGACTACTTCACCGAAACCCTGGCCAAAATCTACGTGCGCCAGGGCCGTTACGAGAAGGCGCTGGAAATTATCCGCAAACTTAGCTTGGATTATCCGAAAAAAAATCGTTACTTTGCAGACCAAATCCGTTTCTTGCAAAAACTGATCATCAATAATCAAAATAAAAGCAATGTATAGTTTATTCGTAATTCTGGCCGTCATCGTAGCCGTTCTCCTGGCTTTCATCGTTCTGATCCAGGAATCCAAGGGCGGCGGATTGGCCTCCAGTTTCGCCTCGTCTAATCAGATTATGGGCGTGCGTAAGACTACGGACTTCATCGAGAAGGCCACGTGGACTCTGGCTGCCTTACTGGTTGTCTTCAGCGTATGCTCCGTATTTTCCCTCCCCTCCCAACAGCAGGAGAGCGTAACGGACGACATCAAGACCACGCAACCGCAGAGCGTGCCCCAGGGAGCAGGCGCAGCCGCTACGGGACAGGGCGCCGGCACTCCCGCCCAGCAGTAAGCCTCACGCCGTTTCCGCGTCCGGCCATAAAGCAAAATGTAACAGAGACAGGACTTCCTCCCGTCTCTTTTTTATTACTTACCCTTTTCCCTACTACTCGCCATGAAAATATCTATCGTCGGAACGGGATACGTAGGCCTCGTCTCCGGTGCCTGCTTTGCCGAGATGGGCGTCGAAGTGACCTGTGTCGACATCAACCAGGAAAAAATCAACCAGCTGAAGCAGGGCATCATCCCCATCTATGAGCCCGGCCTTGAGGAAATGGTCACGCGCAACGTCCGCGAGGGCCGTCTGCACTTCACTACCGAACTGACGTCGTGTCTCGACGAGGCCGAGGCCGTGTTCTGCGCCGTGGGGACGCCGCCCGACGAGGACGGCAGCGCCGACCTGAGCTACGTCCTCAACGTGGCGCACGAGGTCGGAGCGGCCATGACGCACTATCTCGTGGTCGTCACCAAGAGCACCGTGCCCGTAGGCACCGCGCGCAAGGTCAAGGCCGCCATCCGCGAGGAACTGGACCGCCGCGGCCTCGACCTGGAGTTCGACGTCGCTTCCAACCCGGAGTTTCTCAAGGAAGGGGCGGCCGTGAAAGACTTCATGTCGCCCGACCGCGTCGTCGTAGGGGTGGAGAGCCAGCGTGCCCGCGACCTGATGACGCGGCTATATGCCCCGTTCATGCTCAATAATTTCCGTGTCATCTTCACGGACATCCCGTCGGCAGAGATGATAAAGTACGCCGCCAACTCCATGTTGGCCACGCGCATCTCCTTCATGAACGACATCGCCAACCTGTGCGAGCTGGTCGGCGCCGACGTCAACATGGTGCGCAAAGGCATCGGCAGCGACTCGCGCATAGGCTCGAAGTTTCTCTACCCGGGCTGCGGATACGGCGGCTCGTGCTTCCCGAAAGACGTCAAGGCCCTCATCAAGACGGCCGAGCAGAACGGCTACACCATGCGAGTGCTGCGCGCCGTGGAGGAAGTGAACGAACGCCAGAAGTCTGTCCTCTTCGACAAGCTCTCGGCATACTATCACAACGACCTGAGGGGAAAGACCATCGCCCTTTGGGGTCTGGCCTTCAAGGCCGAGACGGACGACATGCGCGAAGCCACCTCGCTCGTCACCATCGACCGCCTGCTGCAAGCGGGCTGCACCGTGCGCGTGTTCGACCCCGTGGCCATGCCCGAATGCCGCAGACGCCTGGGCGAGGCCGTCACCTACGCCCGCGACATGTACGACGCCGTCCTCGAGGCCGACGCGCTGCTTCTCCTCACGGAGTGGAAGCAGTTCCGCCTGCCCTCCTGGGAGGTGGTGCGCCGCTCCATGCGCCAGCCGGCCGTATTCGACGGGCGCAACATCTACGACCCGCACGACATGGCCCAGGCCGGCTTTGCCTACTTCTCCATCGGGCGGCCCGGAAAATAAAAACCGGCCGGAGGCGCCCGCATTCCGTTTTTTATCCCTAACTTCGTGGCAAGAGAATCATTCACATCAAACTACGCGCTATGAAGAAACTATTTCGCAACGTACTCATCCGCGCCCTGTGCATACTCGCCCTGGGCATTGTGCTCATAGCCTTCTCCACCCGGATTACGCAGTGGATGGTCATGGCCAGCGGCGTGCTGTTCATCATCCCGGGGTGCGTCTCCATTGTCAGTTACTTTCGCCGCGACCCCGAGAGCCGTCAGGTCATGCTCTATCCCATTGTCGGCGCGGGCAGCATTCTCTTCGGCCTTGTCCTGCTCATCTTCCCCGAGCTCTTCATCGAGGCCTTCATGTACCTGCTGGCCGCCGTCCTTGTCCTGGGTTCCGCCATGCAGTACTACACGCTGTGGGACATGCACCGGTTGCACATCCGCATCAGCGGGTGGCTCTACCTCATCCCCACGCTCGTGCTGGCCGCGGGCCTGTTCATCTTCATCAGCTCGCATAAGGAGGAGATAGCCGGCCTGCCCATCATCGTCATCGGCTGCGGCTTCGTGGTCTACGCCTTACAGGAATTCTGGACCCTCTACCTGATGAAGCGCCGCCAACCCCAGTCCGACGAACAGAAACGCCTGACGCCCTGACGCCGATACGTCGCGGCTCACGCTTCCCCCTGCGCCCCGCACCCGCTCCCGAGAGCCGGTGCGGGGCGCGTTGCTTTCCGGCCCGCGGCCCGGGGGCAGCAGCGGCCGCCGCAGTCGGGCAACGCCCGGCGCTACTTTCGCGAAACACGGGGCTTAGCCCAGAAATTACGGGGCCTAGCCCCGTAAAAACCAGGCTAGGCCCCGTAGCGCGGGCCAACGTCGCCGCAGGTTGCGGCCACGGCGACGCGTTTATTCCTTCCCGATGACTTGCTCCACCGTGTAGCGCGGGCGGCGCTTCACCTCGCTGTACACCTTGCCCACATACTCGCCGATGATGCCCAGTGCCGTCAGGATGGCCCCGCCGATAAACCACAGGCTCACCAGGATAGAGGTCCAGCCCGGCAGGGCCCGGCCGCCGGTGTAGGCCACCAGGGCGTAGAGGATGACGCCCAAGGCCACGAGAATAAAAACGAGGCCCAGGCCCAGAATCCAACGCAGGGGGCGGACCGAGAAAGAGGTGATGCCGTCGAGCGCAAAGGCCAGCATTTTGCGGAACGGGTACTTCGATTCGCCGGCAAAGCGCTCGTGGCGGTCATAATAGACCTCCGACTGCCGGAACCCCAGCAGCCGCACCATGCCCCTCAGGAAGAGGTTACGCTCCGGGTAATCCATCAGCGCCAGCACGGCCCGGCGGCTCATCAGCCTGAAGTCGGCGTGATTGTAAACGACGTCGGCGCCCATGGCCCTCATCAGCTTGTAAAAGAGCTGGGCGGACCAGCGCTTGAATGCCGTGTCCGTGGCGCGGCTGCGACGGACGCCGTAAACGATGTCGCACCCCGCGGCAAAGCGGTCCAGCATCTCGGGAATGACGGCTACGTCGTCCTGCAAGTCCGCGTCGATGGAGAGCACGGCGTCGGCGCGCTGCGACGCCCACTCCAGTCCGGCCCACAAGGCGTTCTGGTGCCCCACGTTGTGTGCCAGTTTCAGCCCGCACACCTCCGGGTGGCGGGCACTCAGTTCCTCAATGAGCGGCCACGTGCCGTCGCTGCTGCCGTCGTCCACGTAAAGCAAGTGCGTACGCGAAGCATATTCCGTGCTGCGGACCGCGGCCAGCAGGCGCACCGTCGTTTCCTGCAGGACCGCTTCCTCGTTGAAGCACGGCACAACGATAAAGATCTTCATTTCAGAAATAGTTTTTGGTCAGACAAAGATACGACATGCCGGGAAAAGGAGCAAGTCCGCGCTTTTCTTTTCCCCTTTCCGGGCCTCGCCGGCCGGGCCCGACAGTTTGCATACAGGTTGCAAGACCTTCTTTATAAATTTGCACTCCGAAACGGTCTGACCCACCGATTCTGAAACCTTATCAAAAACTTACTGACTCATGAAAAGAAACTTTCTGACTGCGGGAGCGGCGCTGCTTCTCCTGCTCTGCTCCTGCCAGAACCAGCCGGACGGAAACGCAACCGCCGAGGCCGGCGCTCCCGCCCAGGAGGCGGACGAAGCGGCCGGACACGAAGGCGAAATTGTCCTGAACAGCGCTCACGCCCGCACAGCCGGCATCCGGACGGCCACCGTCCAGCCCGGACCGTTCCATAACGTCATCGCCACCAGCGGACAGATACTGACCGCTACGGGCGACGAAGCGACGCTCGTGGCTAACGTAGCGGGCATCGTCAGCTTTGCCGGCCGCTTCACGGAAGGCTCCGCCGTGCGCCAGGGCAGCACCGTGTTCACTATCGCTACGGACCGCATGCAGGACGGTGACCCCGTGGAAAAGGCCCGTGTGGCCTACGTGGCCGCACAAGCGGAATACGAACGGGCCAAAGGCCTGGTGAAGGAGCAGATTATCTCCCAGAAAGATTTCACTACCCTGCAGGCCAACTACGAGACGGCCCGCATCGCCTACGAGGCGCTGGCCGCCGACCGCGGCCGGGGCGGCATCGCCGTGCGCGCTTCGATGAGCGGCTACGTCAAGGCCTGCCTCGTCAAGGAAGGCGACTACGTGACGGCGGGCCAGCCCCTGATGACGCTCACCCAGCAGCGGCGCCTCTACCTGCGGGCCGACGTGCCGGAGCGCTACTACGCGTCGCTGGGACGCATCGGTTCGGCGCGCTTCACAACGTCGTACGACGACCGCACCTACGACATGCAGGAACTCCACGGGCGCCTCATGGCCTACGGCCGTACGGCCAGCGACACGGCGCCCTACGTCCCCGTGACGTTCGAGTTCGACAACCGCGGCGACCTCGTTCCGGGCGCCTACGTCGAGGTTTATCTGCTGACGGACGAGCGGCAGGATGTCCTCAGCGTGCCGCGCACGGCGCTGACGGAGGAGCAGGGTGTCTACTTCGTCTACGTGGAGCACGAGCCGAACATTTACCAGAAACGCGAAGTGACGCTGGGCGACACGGACGGACAGCGCGTCGAGATACGCCGCGGCCTGAAGGCGGGCGAGACCGTAGCCGTCGAGAACGTGATGCACATCAAGCTCGCAGCCGCCCGCAACGTCATTCCACCGCATGAACACCAGCACTAAAACGAACAGACCATGTTGAACAAGATCATACGTTTCTCGCTCCACAACCGATTGCTCATCCTGCTGGCCGCCGTGCTGCTCATCGTGGGAGGCACCTACACGGCCTTCCACACCGAGGTCGACGTCTTCCCCGACCTCAACGCGCCCACCGTCGTTGTCATGACCGAAGCAGGCGGCATGGCGGCCGAAGAAGTGGAGCAACTCGTGACATTCCCCATAGAGACGGCCGTCAACGGCGCCACGGGCGTCCGCCGCGTCCGGTCCTCGTCCACAACGGGATTCTCCGTCGTCTGGGTGGAATTCGACTGGGGGACAGACATCTACCTGGCGCGGCAAATCGTCTCGGAGAAGCTGTCCGCAGCCGCCGAGTCGTTGCCCGAAGGCGTAGGGCAGCCCACGCTGGGCCCGCAGTCGTCCATCCTGGGCGAGTTGCTCATCGTAGGCCTCACGGCGGACAGCACGTCGATGCTCGACCTGCGCACGCTGGCCGACTGGACCATCCGGCCGCGCCTGCTCTCGACGGGCGGAGTTGCCCAAGTGTCGGTACTGGGCGGCGACATCAAGGAATACCAGATACTGATCCATCCCGGAAAGATGAAGCACTACGGCGTGACGCTTAACGACGTGATGGCGGCCACCCGGGGCATGAACCAGAACACGTACGGCGGTGTCATCTACGAGTACGGCAACGAATACATTGTCCGTGGCGTGGTGTCGTCGGATCAGGTGAAGCAGATGGCCCGCGCCGTGGTGAAGAACGTGGGCGGCGCCCCCGTCACGCTGGAAGACATCGCCGACGTGAAAATCGGCGCCCAGCAGCCCAAGCTCGGCGTGGCCTCGGAAAAGGGAAAGCCCGCCGTGCTGCTCACCGTAACCAAGCAGCCCAACACCGGCACCATCGAGCTCACGGAACGCTTGGAGCAGGTGCTGGCCGACGTCCAGAAGAACCTGCCCGCCGACGTGCACATCTCGACCGACACCTTCCGGCAATCGCACTTCATCGAGAACTCCATCCACAACGTGCAGAAATCGCTCTACGAGGGCGCGGTGTTCGTCGTCATAGTCCTCTTCCTTTTCCTGGCCAACTTCCGCACGACGGTCATATCGCTCATCACGCTCCCGCTATCGCTGCTCGTCTCCCTGCTTGTGCTCCACTACATGGGCTTTACCATCAACACCATGAGCCTGGGCGGCATGGCCATTGCGATAGGCTCCCTGGTCGACGACGCTATTGTCGACGTCGAGAACGTCTGGAAGCATCTGCGCGAGAACCGCATGCTGCCGCCCGGCGAACGCTTGCCGGTACTCAAAGTCGTGTTCAACGCTTCGCGGGAAGTACGCATGCCCATCCTCAACTCTACGCTCATCATCATCGTCAGCTTTCTGCCGCTCTTCTTCCTTAGTGGCATGGAGGGCCGCATGCTCGTGCCGCTCGGCATTGCCTTTATCGTGGCGCTCTTCGCCTCGACCGTGGTGGCGCTGACCCTGACGCCGGTGCTCTGCAGCTACCTGCTGGGAGGCAAGACCCGAGGCAACGGGCTGCCGAAAGAGGCCTTCCTCGCCGTCTGGCTGAAGCAGCACTACCGGAAAGCCTTGACGTGGGCCCTCGACCACAAGCGCTCCGTCGTGGGAGCTACGGTCGCCCTCTTCTGCGTAGCCCTGGGCCTCTTCTTCACGTTGGGCCACAGCTTCCTCCCGCCCTTCAACGAAGGCTCCTTTACCATCAACGTCAGCTCCCTGCCGGGCATTTCGCTGGAAGAGTCCGACAAGATAGGGCGCCAGGCGGAAGAGTTGCTGCTTTCCATCCCGGAAATCAAGACCGTAGCGCGCAAGACGGGCCGCGCCGAACTCGACGAGCACGCCCTGGGCGTCAACGTCTCGGAAATAGAGGCGCCCTTCGAGCTCAAGGACCGCTCGCACGCCGAACTGCTCGACGAGGTGCGCCACAAGCTCTCGGCCATAACGGGGGCTAACATCGAAATCGGTCAGCCTATCAGCCACCGCATCGACGCCATGCTCAGCGGCACGCAGGCCAGTATCGCCATCAAGCTCTTCGGGGACGACCTGAACAAGATGTATGCCCTGGGCAACCGGATTAAGGAAGCCATCCACACCGTCGACGGCATCGCGGACCTGAACGTAGAGCAGCAAGTGGAGCGTCCGGAACTGAAAATCGTGCCCAAGCGCGAAATTCTGGCCAAATACGGCATCTCGCTGCCGCAATTCAGCGAGATGCTCTCCGTCTGCATGGCGGGCGAAACAGTCTCGCAAGTCTACGAAGAGGGCAAGAGCTTCAACCTCGTGGTCCGCGCTGACGAGGCAGACCGCGGCTCGCTGGAACACGTGAAAGACTTGATGATCGACGCGCCCGACGGCCGGAAAGTTCCTTTGTCTGACGTGGCGGACCTCATCTCTACTACCGGACCGAACACGATTAACCGCGAAAACGTGATGCGCAAGATTGTGATTTCGGCCAATACCAGCGGGCGCGACCTGCGTAGCGTGGTCAACGACATCCAGGACCGCATCGAAAGCGAGATAACGCTCCCGGAGGGATACCATATTGAATACGGCGGACAGTTTGAGAGCGAACAAAGCGCCAGCCGCACCCTGCTGCTGACCTCTCTCCTGAGCATCGTCGTCATATTCCTGCTGCTCTACATGCAGTTCCGCCACGCGCTGGAGAGTGGCGTCGTCCTGCTCAACCTTCCCCTCGCGCTCATCGGCGGTGTGTTTGCCATCTGGCTGACTACGGGCGAGCTGAGCATCCCGGCCATCATCGGCTTCATCTCACTCTTCGGCATCGCCACGCGTAACGGCATTCTGCTCATCAACCGCTACAACCTGCTGCGCGAAGGCGGACGCCTCACGGTCCGCGACAGCGTGGTCAACGGCTCACTCGACCGCCTCAACCCGATACTCATGACAGCGCTCTCGTCGGCCCTGGCACTCATTCCGCTGGCCCTACGCGGCGACGAGCCGGGCAACGAAATCCAAAGCCCTATGGCCAAGGTCATTCTCGGCGGCCTGCTGACGTCGACTTTTCTCAACGCGTTCATCATCCCTATTGTCTACGAATGGATGCACCGTAACAACAAACAATTCTCCTCATCTCAGACTACCGAAGCATGAAACACTTTTTCTGGCTCCTATTGCTCCTGCTGCTGCCCCTCAAGGGCGCGGCGCAGTCCCTCGACAGCCTGCTGCTGGCCATAGAGCACAACAACAAAAGCCTGCAGGCCCTGAAGAAGGGCAACGAGGCGACGATGCAGGAAGTACAGGCGCAAAACCGCCTGGAGGACCCGACGGTCGAATACAGCCCCTTCTTTCAACGCAACGTAAAGGGCATGGCCAGCTCAGAGTTGGTCGTGTCGCAGGGCTTCGACTTCCCGACACTCTATGCCGCCCGCAACCGGTACACCCGCTTGCAGGAAACGGTCACCGACTGGCAGTACGAATCGGCCCGCCGCGACGTGCTGCTCGCCGCCAAGCAGTTTTGCCTGGACCTGATTTACCTGAACCGGGAAAAGGCCCTGCTCGCCGAGCGGCAGAAGAACGCCGACGAGCTCCAGGCCCTCTACGAAAAGCGGCTGGCCCAGGGCGACGCCACCCTTATCGACCTGAACAAAATCAAGATGGACCACATGGCCATCCGTACCGAAATGGCCCAGAACGATATGGCCCGCGCGACGGCCTTAGAGGGCCTGCAGGCGCTGAACGGCGGCGAGCCGGTCGCCTTTAGCGGCCAGGACTACCCGGCCAGTGCGGCCGAGGCGGACCTGAATGCCATGCGGGACTACCTGCTGCGCAACGACGCCGCGCTCCAGGCCGCCGAGGCCGCCGTCAGTGCCTCGCGGCAGGAGGTGAAGGTGAACCGCCAGGGATGGATTCCGAAGCTGGAGTTGGGCTATCGGCGCAACACGGACCAGTCTGAAGCGAGCCACGGCCTGCTCATCGGCGCCACCATCCCCCTCTTCTCCACCCGCGACAAGGTGAAAGTGGCGCGCCAGCGACTGGCCGAGGCGCAGCTCCAACAGGAGGAGGCGCGCGTCCAGGCCGAAAGCGCCCTGCGCACCAAGTTCGGCGAGCTCCAGCAGCTCAAGCGCGCGGCGGCCGCCTACGACGTGGAGCTCATGCGCTCGTCCCTGCAGACGCTCCAAAAGGCCATCGCCAACGGCGAACTCTCCGTCATCGAATACTACACGGAGGCGGACAACGTGTACCGCAATCTGCAGAAACGGCTCAAGTTGGAAAACCAGTACCAAAAGGCCCTGGCCGACCTGCTCAAGAGCGAGCTCTGACCCGCTCCCGGAAAGCCGGCCGGGCCACCGGCCCAGAAACAGCCACC
>USPK01000012.1 GCA_900556465.1 uncultured Prevotella sp.
GCCGCCAACGCCCCTTAGCCCCGTAAAAACTCCCCCTATCCCCGTAAAAACTGGCCTTAGCCCCGTGAGCGACCCCATAAGCCGGGGCTTTTCGCCCAGTATTTCAAGAGGAGAAAAGCTGCGGCGCCGGAGCAGCCGTCACCAGCCGCCGCAGCCGGAGCAAGCACGCCGGCCCGCGGAGCCCGGCGCGGCGGCAAACGGGCAAAGCGCTCCGCCCGCAGACAAACGGCGGAAGAATTGCCCAGACTTCGTTTCTCGAAAGCACAACACGCCCCGGACAAGCGAAGGAAATGCGGGCTTTCCCTTGCCTTACCGCCCGCCTTTCGCTATCTTTGTACCTGGGATGGAAAAAACTGCCACGACATACGCCGACGTACTGCTGCCCCTGCCCCTTACGGGCACGTACTCCTACGCGTTGCCCCCGGCCCTCGCGCCGCGGGTGCAGCGCGGCAGTCGCGTACTCGTTTCGTTCGGCGTGCGGAAGTTTTACACCGGCATCGTGGTCCGTCTGCACGACCATAAGCCCGCGGGCGACTTCACCGTGAAGCCGGTGGACGAGGTAATGGACGAGCAGCCCGTCCTGCTGCCGCCTCAGCTCGACTTCTGGCAGTGGCTGTCGTCCTACTACCTGGCCTCGCCGGGCGAAGTGATGCGGGCGGCCCTGCCCGCCGGCCTGAAGCTGGAAAGCGAGACGACGGTGCGCCTCAACGCGGACTACGACGGCGACGCACCGGCGGGCGCGACCGAAGCCGCCGTAGTGCGGGCCCTCGAAGGGGGGCAGGCCGTGCGCCTCGACGCCCTGAAGCGGCAGGTCGGGGGGAGCGGCGTGCTGCCGGCCGTGCGGCGGCTGGTGGAACGGGGGGCCGTGCGCGTGGACGAGGCGCTGGCCCGCGCCTTCAAGCCCCGGACCGAGACGCGCGTACGCCTGACGGAGGCTTACGCGTCGGAGGAGGCGCTCACCCGGTTTTTCGACACCCTGACCCGCTCGCCGCGCCAGGAAGCCCTGCTGACGACCTACCTCGAAATGTCGCAAGCCGCGGCGGCCCTGACGCTCCACAACCTGAAACTGCTGCGCGAGGTGGCGAAAAAGGACCTGATGGCCCGCGTAGGGGGCAGCGAGGCCGCACTCGGCAGCCTGCGCGAAAAGGGCGTACTCGAGACGTACCAGGCCGCGACCGAACGCCTCCAGCCCCACGCCGCGCCGGAACGCCTCGTAGAGCGGCCGCTCAGCGAAGCACAGCAGGCGGCCCTGGACGGCATCGCGTCCCAACTGCGCGAGCGCCGCGTCTGCCTGCTCCAGGGCGTGACGTCGAGCGGCAAGACGGAGATTTACATCCGCCTCATCCGCCGCGAGCTGGAAGCCGGGCGACAGGTGCTCTACCTCTTGCCAGAAATCGCGCTCACCACGCAAATCACGGCGCGCCTGGGCCGCGTGTTCGGCGACCGCATGGGCGTCTACCACTCCAAGTTTCCCGACGCCGAACGCGTGGAACTCTGGCAGCGGCAACTGACGGACCGCGCCTTCCCCCTCATCCTCGGCGTGCGCTCGGCGCTCTTCCTGCCCTTCCAACGGTTGGGGCTCATCATTGTCGACGAGGAGCACGAAGCCAGCTACAAGCAGCAGGACCCGGCCCCGCGCTACCACGCCCGCGACGCGGCCATCGTGCTGGCGGGCCTGTGCGGCGCCAAAGTGCTGCTGGGCACGGCCACGCCGTCGCTCGAGACGTACCACAACGCCACGGCGGCGGGCAAGTACGGACTGGTGCGGCTCACGGAGCGCTACGGCAACGTGCAACTGCCCGAAATCGTCGTGGAGGACGTCAAGGAGCTGCGGCGCAAGAAACTGATGAAGACGCCCTTCGCGCCACGGCTCCTGGACGAAATGCGTAGCGCGCTGGCCCGGCGCGAACAGGTCATCCTCTTCCAGAACAGGCGGGGCTACGCGCCGGTGCTGGAGTGCAGCGCCTGCGGCTGGACGCCGCGCTGCACGGCCTGCGACGTGACGCTGACCTACCATCAGCGCATCCACAAACTGGTGTGCCACTACTGCGGGGCTACGTACGACGTCCCGGAGCGCTGCCCCAACTGCCAGGAGGCTACGCTCCGCGACGTGGGCTACGGCACGGAGCGCATCGAGGAAGCGGTGCAGGCCTGCTTTCCCGAAGCGCGGACGGCACGCCTCGACCTGGACACGACGCGCAGCCGCATGGCCTACGAACAGATTCTGGACAACTTCCAGCGGGGCCGCACGGACATCCTCATCGGGACACAGATGGTGACGAAGGGATTAGACTTCGACCGGGTGAGCGTAGTGGGCATCCTCAACGCGGACCAGATGCTGAACCAGCCGGACTTTCGGGCTCACGAGCGCGCCTATGCCATGATGGCGCAGGTGGCGGGCCGGGCCGGCCGGCGCGGGAAGCGGGGCCTCGTCATCCTGCAAACGCGCCAGCCGGACTTGCCCCTGATTCAGCAGGTCGTGGAGAACAACTACGAGGCCATGTACGCCTGCCAGCTGGCCGAGCGGCGGACGTTCGGCTTCCCGCCCGCGGTCCGCCTCATCGACGTCTACTTGAAACACCGCGACGAGGCGGTCTGCGAGCATGCGGCGCAGGCGTTTGCCGCCCTGCTGCGCCCGACGTTCGGCAACGACCTGCTGGGACCGGAACGGCCCGTCGTGGGCCGCATCCAGCGCCTCTTCATCCGGAAAATCATGCTCAGGCTGCTCCCCGAACGGCCGGCGGCCGCTACCCGCCGCCTGCTCCTCGCGGCCCGGCAGCAAGTGCTGGCCACACCGGGATTCAGTGCCGTCAACATGTATTTCGATGTCGACCCGCTCTGACCGCCGAGCCCCTCCCCTCCATCCGGAAACTACATCCATCAACCAAACTTTTACTACCTATGAGAACCAAAATCTTTTCCCGCTGCCTACTGCTCTGCGCCGTAGCCGCAAGCGCCTTCGCCCCGGCCGCCGCGCAAGGGGACTACCGCCTCGTCTGGCAGGACGAGTTCGACCGGGACGGCGCTCCGAACCCCGAATTCTGGAGCTACGAGGAAGGCTTCGTCCGCAACAACGAGTGGCAATGGTACCAGCCGCAGAACGCACACGTCCACGACGGGCTCCTCGTCATCACGGCCCGCAACGAAGTGCGCCCCAACCCGACCTTCGACCCAAAGGGCACGTCGTGGGGACAAAAGCGAAAAAACATAGAGTGTACGTCGGCCTGTCTCATCACCCGGGGGAAGAAAGAATTCCTCTACGGCCGCGTCGAAGTGCGTGCCCGCATCCCGGCAGCGCGCGGCTCCTGGCCTGCCATCTGGTTAAAGGGCTCGAAATACCCCTGGCCCTCGTGCGGCGAGGTCGACATGATGGAGTTCTACGAACGGGGCGGCGTGCGCTCCATCCTGGCCAACGTCTGCTGGGCCGGCGCGAACGACGAAAGCGAATGGAACACGCAGGTGCGCCCCTTCACGCAGTTCACGGCGAAAGACTCCCTCTGGGCCACGCAATTCCACGTGTGGCGCATGGACTGGACGCCGGACTTCATCCGCCTGTATCTGGACGACGAACTCCTAAACGAAACGCCGCTGAGCCGTACGGTCAACGGCGACGGAGCCAAGGGCGAGGGCGACACCCCCTTCCACACGCCGATGTTCATCTTGCTCAATCTCGCCATGGGCAGTAGTGGCGGCAAGGTGGATACGCTGGCGATGCCCGTGCGCTATGAAGTGGACTACGTCCGCGTTTATCAGAAAGACTAACACTAATCCAAACCTTACCGATATGCTGAAACAATTTATCTTGGCCTTGGCCGGCATGGCCGTGCTCAGTGCCGGTGCCCAGGCGCCTAAGGACTATTGGCTGAACGAGAAGGTGAATCGCGTCAACACCGAGGCGCCGCGCGCGGCGTTCTTTGCCTTCGAGTCGGCCGATAAGGCCATGGCGAACGAGAAGAAAGCCTCCTCGCGCTACCTGTCGCTCGAGGGGATGTGGAAGTTCAACTTTGCCCGCAACCACCAGGACAGCCCGAAGGGATTCTACGCCACGGACTACGACGACACGCAGTGGGCCGACTTCCCCGTTCCGGGCATTCTCGAAGTGAACGGCTACGGCGACGCCACGTACAAGAACGTGGGCTACGCCTGGGCCAACCAGTTTGCCAGTAATCCGCCCTACGTCGAGGAGCGCAACAACTACACCGGCTCGTACCGCAAGCTCGTAGAGGTCCCGGCCGACTGGAAGGGCGAACGCATCTACCTGCACGTGGGCTCGGCCACGTCGAACCTGACCGTATGGGTCAACGGCAAGTTCGTAGGCTACTCGGAAGACAGCAAGTCGGCCGCCGAGTTCGACCTGACGCGCTACCTCCAGCCCGGCAGGAAGAATCTCGTCGCCATGCAGGTGATGCGCTGGTGCGACGGCTCGTACCTGGAGGACCAGGACATGTGGAAACTCACCGGCATTGCGCGCGAAGTCTACCTCTACGCGCGGCCCGAGAGCCACGTGGCCGACCTCTTCCTCACGCCCGACCTGACCGACAACTACGCGGACGGCACGCTCGACGTACGTCTGCAGACCGTGGCCGGCAAGGGCAAGACGCTGCGCCTGACGCTCCTCGACCCGCAAGGGCAGAGCGTGGCGACGACGGACCTCGCCGTGGACGGGAAGGGTAGCGCGCGGCACACGTTCACCGTGACGAACCCGCTGAAATGGACGGCCGAGACGCCCAACCTCTACCGCCTGCGCGTCGACCTTATGGACGGCAGCCAGCTCGTCGAGAGCCTGACGCAGAACGTCGGGTTCCGTAAAGTGGAAATCAAGGGCGGCCAGCTCCTCGTTAACGGCCAGCCCGTCCTCATTAAGGGCGCCAACCGCCACGAGATGGACCCTGTCGGCGCCTACGTGGTTCCTGTGGAGCGCATGATTGAGGATATCAAGATCATGAAGGAGCTGAACATCAACGCCGTGCGCACGTGCCACTACCCCGACGACCCGCGCTGGTACGACCTTTGCGACCGCTACGGGCTCTATGTCGTGGCCGAGGCCAACCTGGAGAGCCACGGCATGGGCTATGGCGACCGCACACTGGCCAAGGTCCCCAGCTGGGAGCAGGCACACCTGGAGCGCAACCGTAATAACGTCTACACGTTCAAGAATCACCCTTCCATCATCATCTGGAGCCTGGGCAACGAGGCCGGTTACGGTCCCAACTTCGAGAAGGCCTACGACTTCGTGAAGGCTTACGACCCGAGCCGCCCCGTGCAGTATGAACGCGCCGGCTCGGACGGTAAGACGGACATCTTCTGCCCGATGTACTACCCCTATGACGCCTGCGCCAACTATACGAAGAGCGGCAACACGCGCCCGCTCATTCAGTGCGAATACGCTCACGCGATGGGCAACTCCGAGGGCGGTTTCAAGGAATACTGGGACCTGGTCCGCTCCCTGCCTAACTATCAGGGCGGATTTATTTGGGATTTCGTCGACCAGGGGCTCCGCAGCAAGAACAAGGCGGGGCGCACCATCTACGCCTATGGCGGCGACTTCGGCCGCTATCCGGCCACGGACCACAACTTCAACAACAACGGCCTCGTCAGTCCCTACCGCAAGCCCAACCCGCACGCCAACGAGGTGCGCTATTTCCATCAGAACATCTGGACGAAGCTGCTCGACGCCCAAAGCGGAAAGGTGGAAGTCTACAACGAGAACTTCTTCACGGACCTGTCGAACGTGACGCTGCGCTGGACCCTGAGCGAAGAGGGCCGCATCGTGGCCTCCGGGCTCACGGAGCGGCTCGACGTGGCGCCTCAGCAACGGGCCACGGTCATACTGAACGGCTACCGTCCCTACGCATCGGACAAGGAGCTGACCCTCGAACTGACGCACCAGGAAAAGGTGCCCTCGCCACTGCTCGACGCCGGCTACGCCATAGCCCGCCAGCAGTTTGTCCTGCAACCCTACACGTTCCCCGAGGCCGAAGCGCTGGCCGCCGCCGACACGCCGGCCGACGAGGAGCACCAGGTGAAGAAGGACGAGCAACTGGCCAGCGTCACGCTGACCGCCGGCCCGATGGCCGTCACCTTTAACAAACGGACGGGCTGGATAGACTACATCGACGTGAACGGACAGCCCATGCTGCAGGACCGTTACGCCCTGAAGCCGGAGTTCTGGCGCGCGCCGACGGACAACGACTACGGCGCCAACCGCCAACTGCAACTGCGCGCCTGGCTTGACCCCGCCATGAAGCTCACCGGCTTCCAGGAAGGAGCGAACGGCACCGACGGCAGCCGGAAAGTGACGGCGACCTACGAGTTACCCGGCGTCAACGCCCAGCTTAACCTGACGTACGTCCTCACACCGGAGGGCCGCCTCGTCGTTACGCAGGCGCTGAAGGTGGACACTTCGGCCGAGAAGAAGCCCTGGCTGCCCCGCTTCGGCATGCAGCTCGTCATGCCCGGGGAGTACGACCGGATTGAATACTACGGTCGCGGACCGGGCGAGAACTACGTGGACCGCAACAACGGCGACTTTCTGGGCCGCTACGCCCAGACCGTCGCGTCGCAGTACTGGCCCTACATCCGCCCGCAAGAAAGCGGCAACAAGACGGACGTGCGCTGGTGGAAAGTGGTCAACGCCGCGGGCCAAGGACTCAAGTTCTACGGCCCCGCTCCTCTGGAGTGCAGCACGCTGAACTACCTGACAGAGGACCTCGACGGCGGACCCGAAAAAATGGCCCACCAGATTCATTCCGGCGACCTGACGCCGCGGCCCTTCTCCGTAGTCAACATCCAGGGCCGACAGATGGGCCTGGGCTGCATCGACAGCTGGGGAAGCTGGCCCCTCGAGAAGTACCTCATCCCCTACGCCGACCAGTCGTTTACCTTCGTCATCGAGGCGCTGAACTAAACCGCGGGCCTGTGCCCGTACTTCCAGCCCCCGACCGCGCGGCGGCCGGGGGCTTTTTTGTGCCCATCCGGCGGCCGCGCGCCTTTCCGGGTCGGTCGGATGTCCCGGGCGTCAGTCCGCCGAACCGGCGGTCGGCACACCTTAATTATATGTCCCGCCCCGGCGCCTGCCCTGCCCGACGCGGCACGTTGCCGGCGAGCCGCGCGGACTATTTCGCGAAACACGGGGCTAAGGCCAGAAAAAACGGGGCTAAGGCCCGTAATTTCTGGCCTTAGCCCCGTAGCGGGACGGACAGTCGCCGGCCGGCGGCGGTGCGTCAGATGGTGTAGCCCCAGTCGTCGAGGGCGTCGTGCCAGTATTCGCGCACCAGGTCGACCGTGCGGTTGTCGTACTTGTACTTGTTCTTTTTGTAGCCCTTCTTGGCGCCGACGTACTGCGCTATGGCGGGCTGCGCCTCGGCCCAGCCGGGCAGCGAGAGGTCGTGATAGATTTGCTCCGTCATGCCGAGCGCGTCCTGCTCGTAGTCTTCAAACTTCACCTCCACCAGGTTGCCGGCGGGGATGGCGCTTTTCGTTTCGTTGTACTTCTTGTAGAGTTTCTGGTAGACCAGGAGGATGTTCTTCTCCAACTCTTCCGGCGAAATCTCCTCCAGCTTGAGGGGCTGGATGGTATTATTGAAGAAGGAGCGCGTCGACTCGAAGACGGTGTAGGGATTACGCATGAGGTAGATGAACTTGGCGTCGGGGAACATCTTGACCAGCTCGGCCACGCGGCCCGTATGGGGCGGGTTTTTGGAGAGAAACTGCGTGCCGCCGGTGTTCCAGAGCGAAATCTTGATGAGTTTGACAAACGTCTCCTCCCATACTTTCAGCTCCTCGGGGGTGATGCCCTCGAAAAGCATGAAGCGGTCGCAGTACTCCATCTGGTAGCGCGGCAGGAACCAGAAGTTATAGTACGTGTAGGGCATCATGTTGGCGAGGGCGAACTCCTCTTCCTGCGGCAAGTCCACGGCGAGCTCCATGTTGTCCGTCGGTCGCCTGTCGGGCATGAGCCAGGCCATGCTTTTCTTGAAGAAGGGCTGTCCGAACATCATGAGGTGGGGGAACACGGTCTGGTAGGTCGTGTTGTAGCCGAAGTGTTTGTCGCACGAGAAGACGTTGTGCATGAACGTGGTGCCCGAGCGCCAGTGGCCGAGGATAAAGACGGGCGGATGCTCCAACGGGCGGTCGGCCAAGCGCTTGCGGTAGCGGCGCTCCTGGATGGGGGCCAGCGTGGAGAGCAGGCGGCAGATGGCCTTCGTCAGCTGGTACTTGCCGCGCCAGGGCTTGTCTATCTCGCGGCCGGCGGTAATGGCCTTGAACGTTTTCCAGTCCGCACCGACCAGGGTATTAATCGGCAATTTGTTGAACTCTAATAATCCCATGCTTGCAATAATATAGGTTTCTGCGGGCGAAGGTACAACTTTTTTTTGAATCGCCCGGCGTGCCAGCGGCTTAGGGGTCCGGTCGCGGGGCATAGGGATGAAACATTTGTTGCACAGCCTGCTACAAATGTTGTATGGACGCATACGTTACAGAATATGCAACATATGCGTTTGCCCTTACCGCAGGGCCTGCGTAGCTTTGCACCGCAGACAGCCGAGAGGGCTGACGCACAACGACAAATCTGAAGGACGGCCGTCCGCTACTTCCGCAAGGAAGGCGTCGGGTTCCACGCCCTCGGGCAAGCGGGCCGACCGGCGGCACCCGGCGTCCTGCATTTTGAAACTGAGGACGTCGCTTCCCGTCCCATCGCCGCAAAGGGACCCGGCCTGGTCCGGACTTTCCATTAACCAACACAAAAAAAGATTTTCTTAAACTATTTACTCGTAACTCACCCATAAGGCGATGGAGGGATAGCGGCCTCTTCATAAGGACAAAGGGCGGACGCCCCCTGCACGGAGCCGGCCCGCACGGGCCTGGGGCCGCAGCACGGCGCCGGCTTGTCCTCCCTCCTGAAAACCGGACGCAAGACGGGCGCAGTGTGCCCGTCTGTTCTGGTTTACGCCCCGCCCGGGCCTGCGCCCGGGCGGAGGGTACGGCCTTCCTTAACCTGAAACTGGAAAACAAGAAGTCATGGAAGAAATCGTAATCGGCATGGGCGAACTCCTGTGGGACGAGCTGCCCGGCGGCCGCCGCATCGGCGGGGCTCCGGCCAACTTCGCCTACCACGTGTCGCAATTCGGACTGAAAAGCAGCATCGTCAGCGCAGTCGGCGACGACGCGGACGGGCGCGAACTGCTCACCACGCTGCGACAACGCGGCGTGGACTGCTGCGTAGCCACCGTGGACCGCCCCACGGGGACGGTGGGCGTGACGATTAGCGGCAACGGCATCCCGCAGTACGAAATCCGCCGCGACGTAGCGTGGGACCACATCCCCTTTACCCCGGCGCTCGAGGAGCTTGCGGGACGGACGCGGGCCGTATGCTTCGGCAGCCTGGCGCAACGCAGCGCCGGCACGCACGATACGCTGAAGCGCTTCCTGGCCGCCATGCCGGACGACGCGGACCGGCTGAAGGTGTTCGACATCAATCTGCGGAAACCGTTCTATACGCCCGAGGTCATCGAGGCCTCGCTCCGCATGTGCAACGTGCTGAAAATCAACGACGAGGAACTGGCCATCCTGGGAGAGCAACAGGGCTGGCCGGCAGACCGCCTGCTGGCCGAGTGCCCGGGCCTGATGGAGCGCTACGGGCTCCGCTTGCTCGTGCTGACGTGCGGCACGGCGGGGAGCTACGTCTTCAGCGCGGAGGAGACGTCCTACCTCGAGACGCCGCGCGTCCAGGTGGCCGACACGGTAGGAGCGGGCGACTCGTTCACCGCCGCACTGGTGGCCGCACTGCTCCGGGGCCGCCCGGTGGTGGAAGCGCACCACCTCGCCGTCCAAGTATCGGCCTACGTCTGCACCCAGGCCGGCGCCATGCCGGCGCTGCCGCCGGAGCTCACGGGCCGCCTCCGCTGACCGCTCCGCAAAAGCCCGGACCGACGCCCCGTGTACACGCCGGTCCGGGCTTTTTCTTCCGGAAGTTTTGCTTAGTCAAAACAATATGCTATATTTGCGGAGTAAAACTCGAATCTGTCCGAGTTTTTCTTTCCCATGAAACATTTTTTCCCATTCCTGTTAGCGTTGCTGCTGCTCGCTGGGCTGCTGCTACCCGCCGCCTGCCAGCGTCCCCGGAAAGTATTCCACGTCGGCGTCTCCCAGTGCGACGACGACGAATGGCGGCAACGGATGAACCGGGAAATGTTGCGCGAGGCCGACTATGCCGACAACATGACGCTCGAAATACGCAACTCGCCCGGCGACGGCGGCCGGCAGGCGGCCGACATAGACTACTTCGTCCGCAGCAACGTGGACCTGCTCATCGTCTCGCCCTACGACACGGCGCGCGTAGCCCCGGCCGTAGAACGCGCACGCCAGGCAGGCATACCTATTATTATGGTAGACCGCAAGTGCGGGGGCGACAACTACACGGCCTTTGTCGGGACGGACAATTACCAGATTGGTCACGACGCGGGGCTTTACGTCATCTCGCGCCTGAAGGGGCGCGGCTCCGTCATCGAGATTACGGGCGGCGAGGGCTCCACCCCGGCCCGCGACCGGCACCGCGGTTTCTCCGACGCCCTGGCCACGGCGCCGGGTATCCGGCTCGCGGGCAAGGCCAACGGGCAGTGGCACGAGCAGGCGGCGCGCCACGTGGCCGACTCCCTGTTGCGGCAGCTGCCGGCGCCGGACTTCGTCTTTGTCCACAACGACAAGATGGGGCAAGGCGTAGCCGAGGCGGCGGCCCGGCTGGGCCTCTCGCTCCGCATCGTCGGCGTGGACGCCCTGCCCGGCAAGGGCGGCGGCATGGAACTGGTGGAGCGCGGCGTCCTGGAGGCCAGCCTGCTCTACCCCACGGGCGGCGACAAAGTGATCCGCGTGGCCGACGCCATCCTCACGGGCCGGCCTTTCCCGCGACAGACCCTGCTCTCCACCGCCTTAGTGGACAGCACCAACGCCCGGTTGCTCAACATGCAGTACGAGCAGATGGCGGAACGGGAAGAGAAGATTGAAACCCTGAACCTACGGGTCAACGACTTTCTGTCCCGCTACGCTTCGCAGCGCGTACTGCTCACGTCCCTCATCGCTACGCTCACGCTCGCCGCGGCGTTGCTGGTCCTCATCTTCCGTGCTTACCTGACAAAAGCGAAAACGAACCGCGAGCTGGCGGAACAGAAGCACAAGCTCGAGGAACAGCGCGACCAGCTCATCGCCCTGTCGCGCCAGGTGGAGGAAGCCACGCAGTCGAAGCTGGCCTTCTACACCAACGTGTCGCACGACCTGCGCACGCCGCTCACCCTCATCACGGCGCCCACGGAACAGTTGCTCGACGACCCCACCCTGACCCGCCAGCAGCGCGACCTGGTGGGCATCATCCGCCGCAACGCCTTCATCCTGCTGCGCCTCATCAACCAGGTCCTCGACCTTAGGAAAGAGGAAAGCGGCGAACTGAAGCTGCAACGCGTCACGACAGACCTGCGCCACACCACCGAGGACTGGAGCGAGGCCTTCCGCACACTGGCGCTGCGGCGCCACGTGCGCTTCACCGTCCACCTGCCCGAACCCGACGCGCCCTATATGATCGGAGCGTTCGACCGTACGAAGCTGGAGGCTATCTTTTACAACCTGCTCTCGAACGCTTTCAAGTTCACGCCGGAGAATGGGCGCATCGACGTGACGCTGGCTTCCGGTACCGACGCCGACGGTCGGCCGTGGGTGAGCCTTACGGTCCAGGACAACGGGCAAGGCATCCCGGCCTCACACATTGACCACATCTTCGACCGCTTCTACCAGGTCGACGTCAACCACTCGGGCTCGGGCATCGGACTGGCGTTGGTGAAATCGTTTGCCGAGATCCACGGCGGGACGGTCCAGGTGGAGAGCGTCGAGAAACAGGGCACGACGTTCACCGTACGCTTGCCGTGGGTGGCGCCTCAGGAGCACGAGGCGGCCCCGCAGCCCTCCGAGGAGACGAAACTGGCCGAGGCGGAATGGAACGACGAGCCCGAGCCACAGCCCGAGGCCGACGACGACCGGCCTGCGGTCCTAGTCATCGACGACAATACGGACATCCGTCGCTACCTCTACCAGCTGCTCGGCACGGACTATCGCGTCCTGACCGCCCCCAACGGCCGCGCCGGCCTGCAACGGGCGCTGGAGACACTGCCCGACCTCGTCATCTGCGACATCCGCATGGAGGGGATGGACGGCCTGGAGTGCCTGCGACGCCTCAAGCAGGAGGTGCCCACGAGCCACATCCCGGTGATGATGCTCACGGCCTGCGCGCTCGACGGAGAGCGCGTGCGCGGATACGAAGGCGGGGCCGACGCCTACATGGCGAAGCCCTTCGACCCGAAAGAGTTGCTCGCCGTGGTGCGTAACCTCGTCAACGGACACCGCAAGCTCCACGAGGCCCTGACCCGCCGCGGCTCCACGCCCGGAGCGGACAGCGCCGACGCCGAAAAGACCTTCGGCGCACGCCTGCACGAACTGCTCGAAGCCCGCCTGGCCGACCCGGACCTGAGCGTTGAGGACCTGGGCGCCGAACTGGGCCTGGGCCGCAGCCAATTCTACCGCAAAGTCAAGGCCCTGACCAACTACTCGCCGGTCGAGTTGCTGCGCGCCGCCCGCCTGAAGCGCGCCGCGCTGCTACTGGCGCAAACAGAAAAGACGGTGGCCGAGATTGCCTACGACGTAGGTTTCTCGTCACCGTCCTACTTTGCCAAATGCTACAAAGAGTACTTTGGCGAAAGTCCCACAGACTTCCTCAAGCGGAAGCGAGGGGAAGCGTGAGCGGCCCATAGCGGGCGTCAGAATCCGCCGCCCATGCCGGGGCCACCCCCTGGAAATCCGCCAGGACCACCACCGGGTCCGCGGCGCGAGTTACTGTTGGACGTCCGCTTCCGCTGTGCGGGCATGAACACGCGCAGCACCTGCTGGGCCGTCAGCTTCTCCTTGAAGCGGGCGTAAAAGTTCCGCTTCACGGCCACCGTACGCTCCGTGGCGGCAAACATACCTTCAAGCGCTGCCATGGCTTCTTCCTCGGTGAGGTCGTCCACTTCCTTGGCTTTCGGCATCTCGCCCCGCGCGGAGCGCAACGAGTCGTTGTACTCCACGTAGAGGGGTACGAACCAGTCCTTCGTAGCGTCGTCCAGTTTCAACTGGCGGGCCATCTGCTTGGCCATTTTCTCCGCCCTTTCCTGACGTTCCGCGACGTCTTCGTCGTCGCCCATTTCCTGCGCCTGTACGCAGAGGCCGGAGCCCAAGAAGGCTGCCAGCAGCAAGCATAACCAATGCTTCTTCATAAAATTACTCCTTTATTATTAGTGGTTAGACATGTTCGTCGTTGTCCGGAGGTCCGCGCGCGGCGGACGGTCGGCGTCGACACGGGGCTAAGCCCCGTAATTTCTGGGCTAGGCCCCGTAAATCCTGGCCCTAGCCCCGTGGAGCGGCGCCCCGGACCCCGCTGTGGCCGCCCGCAGCCCGAGGGTCAGCGGCAACGGCCACAAGCAGCGGGGGCGGGCCGCCGGCGGCTTTTACTTATAAGACGAAAAACCGGACAAATTGTTACACGGGAATAGACGAACCCGACACCCCGGAAGGTTATCCGACGAAAAACGTAGACGAAGCCGCCCCCGACCCCGCAACGACACAGCCGCAGCCCGACAGACCAGCCAGGGCGACGAACAGGCCATTCTTCGACGTTCTGCGGGCTTTTTAACATTTCCGTAAAACTTTTTCCGCGATAAAGTTCTAAATTTGTGCCGCACATACTTTATCGTTTATGGAATCAGTAGCCTCACAGCTCATGACCGCCGCGCACGCCGCCGTGCGTGCCGGGGCGGAAATCATGAACATATACCTGCACCCGGAGACCGACTGGGAGGTGGAGCGCAAAGCCGACAACTCGCCGCTCACCCTGGCCGACCGCCGCGCCCACGCCGCCATCGCCGCCGCCCTCGAGGCGACGCCCTGGCCCCTGCTCAGCGAGGAGGGCGCCCATGCCGACTACGCCGCACGCCGCAAGTGGGACACGCTCTGGGTGGTGGACCCGCTCGACGGGACCAAGGAGTTCCTGAAACGCAACGGCGAGTTCACCGTCAACATTGCCTTGGTGCAGGACGGGCGCCCCGTGGCGGGCATCATCTACGTACCGGTGCGCGACGTGCTCTACGTGGGAGCGGCCGCGGGATGGGGTCTGCCGGACCGCGCCCTGGCCCTGCGCCTGGAGCACGCGGCGGACCGGCTGCCGGATGCGCTCGACGCCCTGGCCGGAACGGCCGAGGACCTGACCCGCCGGCGGGCGGAGCGGCGGCCCCTGCGCGTCGTGGCCTCGCGCTCGCACCTGAGCGAGGAGACGCAGGCCTGGATAGCCCGGAAACAGGCCGAACGGGGCGAAGTCCTGGAACGCTGCTCCGCCGGCAGCTCGCTGAAATTCTGCCTGCTGGCCGAGCGCGCGGCGGACTACTACCCGCGCCTGGCGCCCACGATGGAGTGGGACACGGCGGCGGGCGACGCCATACTGCGCGCCGCGGGAGGCACCGTAGTCCGTATGGACGGCAGCAGGGCGACGGACCAGCCGCTGACTTACAATAAGCCCGACCTGCTCAACCCTTATTTCCTGGCCACGGCCCCGGCCGACTAAACCGTAACGCTTATGCCCCTTCCCGCCATATTCGTCATCATCGTCCTGGCCATCGTCATCATTGCGCTCATCAAAGACCGCATGCGGCCGGGGCTCATCCTGCTCTCGGGTGCCGTAGCCTTTCTCTGCGCCGGCATACTGAGCCCGGAGGACATGCTTGAGGGCTTTGCCAACAAGGGTATGATTACCGTCGCCATGCTCTTTCTCGTGAGCGAGGGCGTCAGGCGCTCGGGCATCCTGGAGAAGCTGCTCAAGCGGCTGCTGCCGGGCCCGGGCTCGTCGGTGCGTAAGGTGCAGCTGCGCATGCTTCCCACCATCGCGGGCATCTCTGCCTTTCTGAACAACACGCCGGTGGTGGTCATCTTCGCCCCGATGATCAAGCACTGGGCCGAGGCCATGAAGCTGCCTTGCACTAAGTTCCTGATTCCGCTCTCTTACGCCACCATCCTGGGCGGTATCTGCACGCTCATCGGGACCAGCACGAACCTCGTGGTCCACGGCATGGTCATCGGCGCGGGCTACCGCGGATTCACCATGTTTGAGCTCGCGCAAATCGGCATACCCGTGGCGGTGGTGGGCATAGCCTACATCATCATCGCCTCGCCGCGCCTGCTGCCCGACCGCAGGGACCGCAACGAGACCACCAGTAGCCAGGAACAGGCCGAGGGGCTCCATCGCATCGAGGTGGTGCTCGGTCCGCGCTTCCCGGCCATCAACCGCCGCGTGCTCGACTTCGACTTCAAGCGGAAATACGGCGCGTCGCTGCTCGAAATCAAGCGCGGCGGCACGACCCTCATCCTCCACGACATGCGCAAGGAGCGCTTCCGCGAGGGCGACACGCTGGTGCTCCTGGCCGACGACAATTTTCTGAAGAACTGGGGCGACTCGTCGTTCTTCCTCCTCGTCTCGAACGGGAAAGAGGCCGAGCCGACCCTGAAACCGTGGAAGCGCTGGCTGGCCATAGTCCTGCTGATACTCATGGTCATCGGCGCGACCGTGGGCGAGCTCCCCTTCATGGCCGACGCCGTGCCGGAGATGAAGTTCGACATGTTCTTCTTCGTCTGCGTAACGACGGTCCTCATGGCCTGGTTCAACCTGTTCCCGGCCCGCAAGTACACGAAATTCATCTCGTGGGACATCCTCGTGACCATAGCCTCGGCCTTCGCCATCAGCAAGGCGATGCAGAACTCCGGCATGGCGGACGCCGTGGCCCAGTTCGCCATCGGGCTGGGCAACGACCACCCGAATCCCTACCTGATGCTGGCGGTGGTCTTCATTATCACCAACATTTTCACCGAACTGATGACGAACAACGCGGCAGCGGCCCTGGCTTTCCCCATATCGCTGGCCATCGCGGAACACATGGGGCTCAACCCGATGCCTTTCTTCGTGGCCATCTGCGTGGCGGCCTCGGCGAGCTTCTCTACGCCCATCGGCTACCAGACGAATCTCATCGTCCAGGGCATCGGCAACTACCGCTTCACGGACTTTGTGCGCGTCGGGCTGCCCCTCAACTTCCTGACGCTCATCCTGACGGTGACGCTCGTCCCCCTGTTCTGGCCCTTCTGAAACCGGCCCGGCTGACGCCGGCCATAATCCTACAACATGAGAGAAAACATTCACCCCATTTTCGACCGGATGCTGAGCCGCGCGGACAAGGAACGCCTCCTGGGCCAACACGGCGTGATGCTCTGGTTCACGGGCCTGAGCGGCTCGGGCAAGAGCACGCTCGCCATCGCCCTGGAACGCGAGCTGCAGGCCCGCGGCAAGCTCTGCCGCATCCTGGACGGCGACAACATCCGCTCGGGCATCAACGCCAACCTCGGCTTCTCGGCCGAAGACCGCAAGGAGAACATCCGCCGCATTGCCGAGGTGGGCAAGCTCTTCGTAGACACGGGCGTCATCACCCTGGCCGCCTTCATCAGCCCCACGAACGAGATGCGACAGATGGCGGAGTCCATCATCGGAGCCGAGGACTTCAAGGAAATCTACGTAAGCACGCCGCTGGCCGAATGCGAACGGCGCGACGTGAAAGGGCTCTACGCCAAAGCGCGCCGCGGCGAAATCCGCGACTTCACGGGCATCTCGGCCCCGTTCGAGGCGCCGCTCCGCCCGGCCCTGACGCTCGATACCTCGCGCCTCAGCGTCGAGGAGTGCGTAGGGCGCCTGCTCGCACTGCTCCAGCTCGACGGCCCCGCGGAATAAGCGGTCCGCTGCCTCTCCCTAACGACAAACCAACAACCCGATATGACAGAGAATTATAGTCTTAGCCACCTCAAGGAACTCGAGGCCGAGTCCATCTACATCATACGCGAAGTGGCCGCGGCATTCGAGAACCCCGTCATGCTCTACAGCATCGGGAAAGACTCCAGCGTCATGGCGCGACTGGCCGAGAAGGCCTTCGCACCGGGCAAGCCGCCCTTCCCGCTGATGCACATCGACTCGAAATGGAAATTCAAGGAGATGATACAGTTCCGCGACGCCTACGCAAAGGCCCACGGCTGGAAGCTCATCGTAGAGAGCAACATGGAAGCCTTCAAGGCCGGCGTCGGACCGTTCACCCACGGCTCGAAAGTGCACACGGACCTGATGAAGACGCAAGCCTTGCTGCACGGACTGGAAAAGTACAAGTTCGACGCGGCCTTCGGCGGCGCGCGACGCGACGAGGAAAAGAGCCGCGCCAAAGAGCGCATCTTCTCCTTCCGCGACAGGTTCCAGCAGTGGGACCCGAAGAACCAGCGACCGGAACTATGGGACATCTACAACACCCGCATCCACAAGGGCGAGAGCATACGCGTCTTTCCCCTGAGCAACTGGACGGAGCTCGACATCTGGCAATACATCCGCCTGGAAAACATCCCCATCGTGCCGCTCTACTTCGCCAAGGTGCGCCCCGTAGTGAACATCGACGGACAGCTTATCATGCCCGACGACGACCGGCTCCCCGAAAAATACAAGGATAAGATAGAATACAAGAGCATACGCTTCCGCACCCTGGGCTGCTGGCCCCTGACGGGCGCCATAGAGAGCGACGCCGACACCATAGAGAAGATTGTCGAGGAGATGATGACCACGACGAAGAGCGAGCGGACCACGCGCGTCATCGACTTCGACCAGGACGCCTCGATGGAACAGAAGAAGCGCGAGGGCTATTTCTGACCCCCGCGGGCCCGTCCCGCTGCGGGCTACCCCTATATTCATTAAGACAATGCACCATGGAAGGAAACAATCCCAAGAACATAGCCGGACAGCCCACGGCCGAGTCCAAGCTGTCCATTAAAGAATTTCTCGACCAAGACGAGAAGAAGGACCTCCTGCGCTTCCTCACGGCAGGGTCCGTAGACGACGGCAAATCCACCCTCATTGGCCGTCTGCTCTTCGACTCGAAAAAACTCTACGAAGACCAGCTCGCCGCCCTGGAACGCGACAGCAAACGCGTGGGCAACGCCGGCGACCACATCGACTACGCCCTGCTCTGCGACGGACTGAAGGCCGAGCGCGAACAAGGCATCACCATCGACGTGGCCTACCGATACTTCTCCACGAACAAGCGCAAGTTCATCATCGCCGACACGCCGGGCCACGAGCAATACACGCGCAACATGATAACCGGCGGCTCGACGGCCAACCTCGCTATCATCCTGGTCGACGCCCGTACGGGAGTCATCACGCAGACGCGGCGCCACACGTTCCTCGTATCGCTGCTGGGCATCAAGCATATTGTCCTTGCGGTCAACAAGATGGACCTGGTCGGCTACGACGAGGCCGTTTTCAGCCGCATTAAGTCCGACTTCGAGGACTTTCTGCGCAGCCTGGCCGCCATCGATTCCCGTCTCACCGTCGACGACGTGCGTTGCATCCCCCTCTCGGCCCTTGAAGGCGACAACGTGGTGGAGCCCTCGGCCAATACGCCCTGGTACGACGGCCCCTGTCTGCTCCACTTCCTGGAGAATGTCCACATCGGCAACGACCATAACCTGACCAACTTCCGCTATCCCGTGCAGTACGTCCTGCGGCCCAACCTCGACTTCCGCGGCTTCTGCGGCAAGGTGGCCTCGGGCGTCGTCCGCCGGGGCGACGAAATCATGGCCCTGCCCTCGGGCAAGCGGTCACGCGTCAAGCGCATCGTCACCTTCGACGGCGACCTCGACTACGCCTTCCCGCCCCAGAGCGTCACGCTCCAGTTGGAGGACGAAATCGACATATCGCGCGGCGAGATGATAGTCCACCCCGACGACCTGCCCCAGGTGGGCCGCCACTTTGAAGCAACCCTCGTGTGGATGGACGAAGAGAAGATGGACACGGAAAAGAGCTTCTACCTGAAGCAGACTACCAACACGAGCCGCTGCCGTATCGACCACATCAAGTTCAAAGTCGACGTCAACACGCTCGAACGCTCCGCCACCGACGCCTTTGAGCTCAACGAAATAGGCCGTGTCGTCATCACCACGTCGAAAGAACTCTTCTTCGACGCCTATAAGGACAACAAGCCCACCGGCTCGTTCATCCTCATCGACCCCATTACCAACAACACGTCGGCCGTAGGCATGATCATCGCCCCCGTCGGGGAGCACGACCTCCACGTACAGGACAGCGTCCCGACGCTCAACCTGCCGGCCCTCGGCATAGCGCCCGAGCACTACGACGCCATTGAGCGCGCCGTGGCCGAGCTCTCGCGCCAGGGCATCGCCGTCAAGCTGGTCCGCTGATACAGCCCCGGCCCAGCCCGACAGTTTCCCGAACTACTGGCCCTATTCCCGTCGCGACGGGGATAGGGCCAGTTTTTACGGGGCTAAGGCCCATAGCCGCGCCACCGCTCCGGCCCGCAACGGCCCCCGTCCGCCCGTCGCCCACAATTATGCCGCCGGGCGGCACGCATCTCCCAACTTTTTGCTACCTTTGCGCCGAAATCTATACAAACTAATCCAAGCGATGGCTCAAGAAGACGTTTTCAAGAAAATCGTATCCCACTGCAAGGAATACGGCTTCGTGTTCCCCTCAAGCGAAATCTACGACGGCCTGGCTGCCGTCTACGACTACGGACAAAACGGCGTAGAACTCAAGAACAACATCAAGCAGTACTGGTGGCAAAGCATGACGCTCCTGCACGAGAACATCGTCGGACTGGACAGCGCCATCTTCATGCACCCTACTATCTGGAAAGCATCGGGCCACGTCGACGCGTTCAACGACCCGCTCATCGACAACCGGGACTCTAAGAAGCGTTACCGGGCCGACGTGCTCATCGAAGACCAAATAGCCAAGTACGACGAGAAAATAAACAAGGAGGTAGAGAAAGCACGGAAACGCTTCGGCGAAGCCTTCGACGAGGCCCAGTTCCGTACGACCAACGCCCGCGTGCTTGAGCATCAGGCCAAGCGCGACGCGCTCCATGAGCGCTACGCCAAGGCCATGAACGCCATGGACCTGGCCGAGCTGAAACAAATCATACTGGACGAAGGCATCGTCTGCCCCGTCTCCGGCACGCGCAACTGGACCGACGTACGCCAATTCAACCTCATGTTCAAGACCGAGGTGGGCTCCACCGCCGACGGCGCCTCGACCATCTACCTCCGGCCCGAGACGGCACAGGGCATCTTCGTCAACTACCTCAACGTACAGAAGACGGGACGAATGAAGATTCCCTTCGGCATTGCCCAGATAGGCAAGGCCTTCCGCAACGAGATCGTGGCGCGGCAATTCATCTTCCGCATGCGCGAATTCGAGCAGATGGAGATGCAGTACTTCGTCAAGCCCGGGACCGAGATCGAGTGGTTCAAGCGCTGGAAGCAGACGCGCATGTCCTGGCATCTGGCGCTCGGCTTCGGCGCCGAGAACTACCGCTTCCACGACCACGAGAAGCTGGCCCACTACGCCAACGCCGCGTGCGACATCGAGTTCCGCATGCCCTTCGGTTTCAAGGAAGTGGAAGGCATCCACTCGCGCACGGACTTCGACCTCTCGCAACACGCCAAGTTCTCCGGCCGCAAGATTGAGTACTTCGACCCCGAGAGCAACGAGAGCTACACGCCCTACGTCATCGAGACCTCCATCGGCGTAGACCGCATGTTCCTGAGCGTCATGTGCCACAGCTACGAAGAGGAGAAGCTCGAAGACGGCGAAACCCGCGTCGTGCTCCGACTGCCCGCCGCCCTGGCGCCCGTCAAGCTGGCCATCCTCCCCCTCGTCAAGAAGGACGGCCTCCCCGAGAAGGCGCGCGAGATTCTGGACCACCTTAAATTCCACTTCCCCTGCAAGTACGAAGAAAAGGACTCCATCGGCAAGCGCTACCGCCGGCAAGACGCTATCGGTACGCCCTACTGCATCACGGTAGACCACGACACGCTCAAGGATAATTGCGTGACGCTGCGCGACCGCGACACGATGAAGCAGGAGCGTGTCCCCATCGACCGCCTGCCCGAACTGCTCACCGAGAAGGTAAGCCTGACGTCGCTCCTGCGCAAGATCGACATTGCCCGCTAAGCCTCAACCCATCAACCTCAACCGCCCCGGACCGCCGGCCGCCGCCACGAGCGCCGCCGACCGTCCGGAGCCCATATCTCCCCTATGAAGCGAATCCTTATCCCCCTCCTCCTGCTGCTCGCGATAGTCCCCCTCTTCACCGCGTGCGAGGAAAACGCCACGGACGACATGGAGTATGTCGACTGGCAGTCGCGCAATGCGCAGTACTTCCGGGAGAAGCTCTCCCAGGCCCAGGCGGCCATCGCCGCGGCCAAGGCCGCCTACGGCGACGACTGGGAGGCCCACTGCGACTGGCGGGCCTACCGCACCTATGCCCTGACCGAGGACGCCGCCGCCACGGCGACCGACTCCATCTGCGTACAGGTGTTGCAGCGAGGCACGGGCAGCGGTTTCCCGCTCTACACCGACTCCGTACGCATCAACTACATCGGGCGCCTCATCCCCAATGCGTACAGCGAGGACGAGACGGCGCGCACGCAGGGCCGCATCTTCAGCCACTCCGGCCTGAGCCGCGACAGCGCGGACGTGTTCAACCCGAACCTCTCCCAGCCCGCGACGCTTCTGGTCAGTAACAACGTGGAGGGCTTCACTACCGCCCTCATGCGCATGCGTATAGGCGACCTCTGGCGCATCTACATCCCGCAGGAGCTGGGCTACGGGGAGACGGCCATATCCATTGTCCCCTCTTACTCCACCCTGGTCTACGACGTCCAGCTCAAGGCCTACTACCGCGCCGGCGTCATCCCCGGAACGTGGAACTAAGCGGACCGAACACTGCGGCGCCGGGCTTTCCCGCGGGCAATCACTGCCTCACGGGAAAGCCCGGCGCCGCTTTTTCCGCATCAGTCCCGGGCCAGGCTCCGCCCGGCCCACTCAACCGAACTCCCGATGAAAACCCGCCTTGCCTACATTGACAATCTTCGCGGCCTCTGCCTGTTCCTCATGATTCTGGGACACATGGGGCTCGCCCTGCCCGCGAAAAACGTGGTCTACAGTTTCCACATGCCGGTCTTCTATTTCCTCGCCGGCCTCCTCTACCACGGTCCCGGCGGCTCCGTCCCGCGCTACCTGGGCCGCAAGGCGCGCGCCCTGCTCCTGCCCTACGCGCTCTACGTCCTGCTCATCTTCGTCGTCTCCCGCCACTTCGTCGGCTGGAACCCGGGCTGCTGGGTCCACCTCAAGGGCGCCTTTCTCTACGGTCTGGGCGTCCGCTACGGCGGCGGGGCGCTGTGGTTTCTCCCCGCCCTGTTCTGGACCTACGTCCTGGTCGTCGTGGCCGGGCGCCTGCGGTTGCCGGCATGGCTGGCGGCCCTCGGCTGCCTGGGCGGGGCCTACGCCGTGCTCCGCTACGACCTGCAGCCCTGGTTCGGCTTCACCTTCTCCGGCCCCTTCTTCTTCCTTTTCGGCCACCTCTATGCCAGGCCGGCCGAACGGCTCTACGCCCTTGTGCGCCCCGCCGCCTGGCGCCGCGCCCTGGCCGCGGCGGCATTTCTCGCGGCCTACGTCGCCCTCCTCTACGGGGCGGGCTTTCCCGGCCGCACCGTGTTCAACATTGCCTACATGGCCGGCAATCTGCCCATGCTCCTCTGCGCCCTGACCGCCGTGGCCGGGCTGCTCCTCCTGTTCCGCGCGTGGCGCGCCCCGTCGTGGTGGACGCGGGCCAGTGCCTACTGCTCGCGCCATGCCTTGACGCTCATCGGCTGCCACTTCGTGCCCATCGTGCTCAGTAAGGAGCTCCACTGGTTCCCCGGCTGGGAACGCTGGCTCCGCATCCTCGCGCTCATGGGCATAGAGGTCGTCTGGCTCGGCGCCACGACCGTCGTCGTCGGGCGCTGGCTGCCGCTGCTCGAGGGCAGGCTGCCGCGCTGGATGGCCCGGCGCCTCAGCAAGTGAGCCTGCGCGAGCCGTCGGGCAGTTCCTCCAGCTTCACGCGGACCGTATCCTCCGGCAACAGGTCCTCGACCAGCTCGGGCCACTCCAGCAGGCACAGGGCACCGCTATAAACGTAGTCCTCAAAGCCCATGTCGTAGACCTCCTCGAGCTTACGCACGCGGTAGAAGTCGAAGTGATAGATCAGCGCGCCCGTAGTCTCCGACCGATACTCATTGACCAGCGCGAACGTGGGCGAGTTCACCACGTCCGTCACGCCCAGCTCGGCGCACAGGGCCTTAATGAACGTCGTTTTTCCCACACCCATCGGGCCGTAAAAGGCAAAGACCGTGCGGTCCGCCATATTCTCCGCAAACTTGCGGGCAGCCGGGACCATGTCCTCGACCGTCGCCATCGTCAGTTCCATAATTCGTCTGTTTAACATTTTTATTGGGGACAAAGATACGGATTTGCCCGCAAAGCCGGGGCCCGTTTCTCCTGAAACTCGTACCTTTGCTACTCGGGTTGCGCCATAGTGGCGTCCCGTTTTTCTAAAATCCACCTTTATGCACTTCTATTTCCTGCTCTCCCTGGTCCTGTCCCTCTGGACCTTCGCCGCTACCGCCTTGCCGGCAGGTCCGGCCCCGGAGCGTCCCGTCAGGGGCGCGACAAACTTCAGCCCCGATCACGCGCTCACACTCTGGTACGACCGCCCCGGCACGTTAGGCGGAAAGGCCAACAACTGGATGGAGTACGGCTTGCCCATCGGTAACGGTCAGTTCGGCGCCATGCTGCTGGGCGGCGTGGCCTGCGACGACATCCAGTTCAACGAGAAGACGCTCTGGACGGGCCGTTCCACGGACGTCGGCGTCAATTACGGTGCCTACCAGAACTTCGGCAGCGTCTGCGTCGACCAGCTCGACCCCGCCTTCGCCGCCGACACGGCGTGCAGCGCTACCGACTACGTGCGCTGGCTCGACCTGACCACCGCCACGGCCCAGGTGCGTTTCAGCCGCCCCGACGGCCGTGTCTCCTATCGCCGCAGCTACATCGCCAGTCAGCCGGACAGTTGCGTCGCCGTCAGTTTCACGGCCTCGAAGCCCGGTCAGCTCCACTTGCGCTTCCGGCTCGTGCCGGGCTGCACCGATGCCCCGGCGTCGGCCACCTATTCCGACGGCGAGGCCAGCTTTTCCGGCCGCTTCGCCACGGTGAGCTACGCCGCCCGGATGCGCGTCGTGGCCCACGGCGGCCAGGTCGCCACGTCGGCCGAAGGCATCACCGTGACCGGGGCCGACGACGTGCTCCTCGTCCTCGTAGGGGCAACGGACTACGACCCGCTCTCGCCCACCTACACCTCGGGCACCGAGCGCCTCGCCGCGTGCGTGGAGCAACGCGCTGACCGCGCCGCGCTCAAGGGCTGGGAACGCCTCTACGCCGACCACGTGGCGGACTATCGCGCCCTGTTCTCGCGCATGGACCTCACCTTGGAGGGCACCGCCAACAACGTCCCGACCGACCGCCTCGTAGACCAGTACGACCACGGCCGTGGTCCGCAGGCACGCATGCTCGAACTGCTCTACTTCCACTACGGCCGCTACCTGGCCATCAGTTCCTCGCGCGGCGTGGACCTGCCCTCCAACCTTCAGGGAATATGGAACAACACGAACACCCCGCCCTGGAACGCCGACATCCACTCGAACATCAACGTGCAAATGAACTACTGGCCCGTGGAAGCCGTCAACCTCTCCGAACTCCACCGCCCCTTCCTCAACTACATAGTCAACATGGCCACGCGCCACGGCGAGTGGCAGCGTGCCGCCCGCGAGGCGGGACAGGAACGGGGCTGGACGTGCTACACGGAGAACAACATCTTCGGCGGCATGGGCGCCTTCATGCACGAATACGTCATCGCCAACGCGTGGTACTGCACGCACCTCTGGCAACACTACCGCTACACGCTCGACCGCCGTTTCCTGAAAGAGGCCTTCCCCGCCATGTGGAGCGCCGCCGAGTTCTGGATGGACCGCCTGAAGCCCGACACCGACGGCACTTACGTCTGCCCGCAGGAATTCTCCCCGGAGCAAGGACCCGTAGAGGACGGCGTAGCCCATGCCCAGCAACTGGTCTTCGACCTCTTGTCCAACACGCAGGCGGCCGCCGACATTCTGGGCCGCAAGTCGGGGCTGAGCCGCAAGGACAAGGCCCGGCTCGCCGACATCCTGTCCCGCCTGGACCGGGGCCTGGCCGTCGAGACCTACACCGGCGAGTGGGGCGACACGCTCCATGGCGTCCGCCGCGGCGACCCGTTGCTGCGCGAGTGGAAATACAGTCCCTACACGGCCGGCAGTAACGGCCACCGCCACGTGTCCCACCTGATGTGTCTCTACCCCTTTGCCCAGGTGACGCCCGGCAGCCCCTACTTCCAGCCGGCCGTCAACTCGCTCCGCCTGCGCGGCGACCTGTCCACCGGATGGTCTATGGGCTGGAAAATCAACCTCTGGGCCCGCGCCCTCGACGGCGACCACGCGCACGCCATCCTGTCCCTCGCCCTGCGCCACAGCACGAGCTACGCCATCGACCAGCGCTACGGCGGCATCTACTACAACCTCTTCGACGCGCATGCGCCCTTCCAGATTGACGGCAACTTCGGCGCCTGCGCGGGCGTGGCGGAAATGTTGCTCCAAAGCCAGACGGACACGCTCCGCCTGTTGCCGGCGCTCCCGTCGGCCTGGCCCGCGGGCGCCGTCCGGGGCCTGAAGGCCGTGGGCGACTTCACCGTCGACATCCGCTGGGCCGAAGGCCGCCCCGTCGCCGCGCGCATCGTCTCGAACCAGGGCGAGCCGCTCGTCGTACACTGTCCGGGCATAGCCGGCGCCACGGTCCGCGTCAACGACCGCACGGCGCGCGTACGCCAGGCCGGCCCCGACGCCGTCCGCATCAAGGCGCGCCGCGGCGCCACGGTCGACATCGACTTTGCCGCCTCCGCGCGCTGAGGCCCGTCCGGCCCCGCGCCGCCGCCGTTACTTTCTCCCCTCACGGGGCTAAGGCCTGTCGCCACGGGCCTTAGCCCCGTTTTTTCTGGCCTTAGCCCCGTTTTTTCTGGCCTTAGCCCCGTAAAAACTGGGCCTATTCCCGTGATTCGTCCGACTGTCCGCGTTTCCGGCCGCCCCCTTCGCCCACGGCCGGCAACAAGTCCGGGCCCGACGGGGAAACAGAAAAATCCCCCGGAAACGGCCGTAGCGGTTTCCGGGGGATGGGGGCGACGGAGCGGCACGGGCCGCGGAGCCCGCACCACGCAGGGCCTATGGCCGCTGCGTGTCGTGGAACGCGTAGAAACTGACCACCTTGTGGTCGTCACAGCTGCGGTGGCCGCTGTCGAAGACCAGGCGGACGGCATACTGCGGATAGGTCTGACGGAACGACTCCACGTCGTCGTTGCCCGCCACCAGGTAGCCCGCCCGCGGCAGGGCGGGCGCCTTGTCGATAGGGATGATGCGGTCGCCCAGGTAGAAGTTGATGGTGAACGGGTGGAGGCGGTTGGCCTCAAGCACGTCCGTCCGGTAGGAATAGATGGTGCCGCGCGGAGCAATGTCGGCGATGCGCGTGGCAATGGCCTGGTCCGACTGGACCGTAAGGACCGTGGGAAGGTAAAAGCCGCTCAAGGCCAGATGTATGCAGAAGACGACGCCGACCGAGGCGAAGACGCAAGCCTCACGGCGCTGGCGGCGCAGGCACCAGACGGCGGCCAGCGCGGGCAGCAGCACGAGCAGGACGGTCAGTGGCGTCAGGGGCGCGTCGCGTAGGGTGCGGAGGAAGGCGGCGTTTTCGGCGGCATGGCGGCCCTGGAAGATGCTGTCGGGCACCCAGCCGGCCTGCACGGCCACAAAGGCCAGCGTCAGCACGAAGGCCAGCACGGAGACCACACACCCGAAGCCGGCCAGCGCCCGCGGACGGCGGCGCCGCACCCACAGGAACAGTTCGGCCAGCCAGTAGGCCAGGAACGGATAGAGCGGCAGCAGGTAGACGGAGCGCTTACTCTTGGGAATGCAGTAAAAGACGAAGATGACGACGACACAGACCAGGGCGAAAAGGCGGGCGGCATCCAGGCCGCGGAGCCAGGCCGCGAAGCGCCGCCACCCCTCGCGCAACGGACCGTGCAGCCCCCGGCGCGCCGCGCCCCACAGGCGCCGGCTGCAAAGCACGATGACGCAGAGCAGCGTATAGGGCAGGAAGCCGGAAAGCACCGTGACCACGTTGTACCACCAGGGATTCAGGTGCGAGGCATAGGTCATCCGGCCCGTGAAGCGGAGCACGTTTTCCTCGTAAACCAGGCGGAGGAAACGCTCCCCGCCGTGCGGCTCATGGTAAGCGGCCCAGTACCACAGGAACAAGGGGACGAGGGCCCCGAGCGCCACGAGGGCCAGCCGCCAACAGACGGGCCAGAAACGCTCCCCGCGCAGCCAGTAAAAGACGGCGGCCGCGCCGCAAGGGAGCACCACGCCGACGGGCCCCTTGGTAAGCGCCGCGCCGGCCAGGCATAGCACCGCCGCCCAGGGCACACCGCGCAGCCCGCCTTCCCACCAGCGGCAGAGCGCGAGCAGTCCGAGCACCGTGAGGGCGGCCAGGAGCATGTCGACGCGGCAAGTCATGGCGGCCCGGTGGACTTCAAAGCTGGTCAGCGTGAGCAGGGCCGTGAGCATGGCCACCGTCTCGCCCCGCCGGCGGGCAAAGAAGCGGTAGACGGCGACCAGCATGGCCGTGGCGGCCAAGGCAGACGGCAGCCGCGAGGTAAATTCGCTGATGTGCCCCGTCAGGCCGGAGAAGACGGCCACGAGCCAGTGGAGCAAGGGCGGCTTGAAGGCGATCTCGTCCCCGTTGTTCATGGGGAGTATCCAGTTGCCGTCCTGGAGCATGGAGAAGGCCACGATGGCCTCGCGCGGTTCGCCGCGCGTGTTGAACGGAGTGATTCCCAAAAAGAGTACGACCGAGAGCAGGCAGAGCACGGTCAGCACGAGCGTGGAGCGTCGGTAGGATTCGTGAGACATGGGCTATGTTTTTAGAGACAGGTCCGGCAAAAGGGGCAAGTCTGCCAACCGGACGCAACAAAGTTAAGCAATATTCAGGAAACGGGCCGGGATGCGGGCGAAAAGGATGTCTGAACGGGATGGTTAGTGTTCATTTTTTCGTGATTAGTATTCATTTTTTCGGAATTATTCGTACCTTTGTTCTTCGTTACATGGCACATACATTTCTATTTCCCACACTTATGAACCCCTACCCCAAAGTCAGCATCATTACCATCGGCCGCAACAATCGTGAGGGCTACGCCCGCACGATAGCCTCCGTCGTGAAGCAGACTTGCCACGACTACGAATGGATAGTCATCGACGGCGCGTCGACGGACGGCAGCGTGGAGCTGCTGCGCGAGCACGAGGCGGAGATTACGCGCTTGGTGAGCGAACCGGATACGGGCATCTTCAACGCCATGAACAAGGGCATCGCCCTGGCGCGCGGAGAGTACTGCAACTTCATGAATTCGGGCGACACCTACCACGCCCCCGACGTGCTGGAGCGCGTCGTCCCCCGCCTGCAGGGCAAGGACTTCTACGTCGGTCACCAGGTGAGCCCGAACGGACGGCCGGCCTTCTGGCCCGCGCCGCGCGAGGTGACGGCCTACGCGCTGGTGAACAAGGCCCTGACCCACCAGGGAGCATTCATACGGACAGAGCTGCTGAAGGTCAGACCGTTCAATGAGAAATATACCCTCGTGGCAGACCGTGAGCAAATGGTGTACGAGATGCTGGTGGGCAACGCCAGCTACGAGCGTCTGGACTTCGTGGTCGCGGACTTCGACGGGACGGGCGTATCGGGCAACCCGGCCTTCAAGGCGCAGTACAACGCGCAATGGGACGACGCCCTCCACACCCTTTTCTCGCCGCGCGTGGCAGACTTGCTCTGTGGCGGAAGCCGCTTCCAGCGCAAGGTGCGCTACGCCCTGGAGAAGGAGAATCTGGCGGAAAGGGATTGGAAAATACTGCGCAACGCGCTGAAGGCTTTGCCCGGCGACCTGTGGAAAAGCCTGACGCGGCGGAAGAAGGGCTGAGGCGCGCTCAGCCCCGGAGGGCCTGCCGCAAGCGGCGGAGCAGACCGGGCGAGGCAGCGGAGAACTTGCGGGCAAAGAGGGCCGGGGCGTGCATCAGTTCGTCGAAATCGGCTTCCTGCCAGACGTAGGGCCGCCCGCGCTCCCAGTCGACGAGCCGCTGACTGCCGCGCGTGGGGTCGGCCGTGTCGTAGATGTTGCGGCGGAAAGGCGAGGCCCACACCAGCGTAGGCAGAAAAATCTCATCCGGAGCCAGCGTCATGCGGAACCGCCGCATGACATTTTTTTTCTCCTTTATGATATAGTCGCAACAAGGCTGCGTGAGGCTGGCCCAGTTGTACCCTTTGCGGAAATCGTAGTCGCGCCGGCGCTCCAGGTGAAGGACCTTCTGAAGGGCCAGAGCCACGTTGCGCACGGGGGCGGTCAGGGCGTGCGCGGCCGTTCCCTTGTCGCGCAGGTGGTGGGTGAAGAGGTAGTAGCGCCCTACGCGTCGCTCCAGGTCGCGGCGGTGTTCGGGCGAGTCCCAGTAGCCGACGAACTCCGTCCCGGCGTGGGCGTCGAAGAAGGCATGCAGCGCATCCTGCGACCGGAGGGGGAGGTCGACGCCCGAAAGAAGGTGGCAGTAGGCATAGGGGCCCCGCGCGGCGGCGGCTTCCAGCAGGCGGTACTCTACGGCCACCTGGCTCAGGTCGCCCCAGTAAACGGCGAGCGGGCGGTCCAGCAGACAGTAGCCGGCACGCGCAGGCTGCCAGGCGGCAAAGCGCGTCCGCAGGGCTACGGCGCGGCGGTCGATGTGGAGGTAGATGTCGTTGCGGGCGTCGTCGAGCAGTTCGAGCAACAGGGCCAGCACCTCGGGCTCGTTGTGGGCAATGATGAGAAACGCGTGCTTCATTTCACACCTAACTTTCGGAACATACGGGCCATAGCGTCGTCGGGCACGATGTAACCGTCGGCAGCCAGGCGGTCTGCGGCCGTCGCGCCGACCACTCGGCCATACTCCGCTTCGAGGGCACCCTGCTGATAGAGGGCGTAGAAGTAGCGCCAGTGGCGCCCGCCGTGGCGCCCGCGGTGCTGCTCCAGCTGTTTGCCGCCATTAATCATCTTGGCTATGAACTGGGCCTTGTCGCGTATGTTATAATGGTAGACGACGATGTCCGAAACGGCCGAGCGACGGGGAAACATCGCGACCTTGTGGTTCCCCATGGAGATTTGCAGGTAACCGGCCGCGCGGTGAGCCACCTTCTTGCCCTGCCGCCCGAAAATAGAGTAGCGCGACAGGTCATAGGCCTCGGGGGTCTCCACCGCCCGGACGGTGCGGTCCCACGTAGTCCAGGGGCGCCCCTCCTCGGGATAGACGTTGCGGACGGTACAGTCGAGCACGTTGGCCCGGGTGGCGCACATGGCGTCCTTCAGGCAGCCGCTCGGAGCATACCAGAACTCGTCCGCGTCCGCATTGATAACCCAGTCGGCACCATAGCGCGTCGCGGCCAGGCCTATCATGCGGTCCACCCAGGCTTTCTGCGCATAGTCTGTCGCAGGCTCGGAAATCACTTCCACTATCCAGCCCCGCTCGACGTAACGCCGCAGGATTTCCGGCGTACGGTCCGTCGAATTGTTGTCGGTCACAATGAAGGCGTCCACACCCATCGCCTTGTGGAAAATAAGGTTCTGCTCCAGGAGCTCTTCCTCATTTTTCACCAGGAGAGTCATGACGAGCCGCGGGTGCGGCGTGCGGGCCAGCGTCCGCGGCAGGGCGGCGACGGCGCGTAGCCATTTGACAAGCATCGGAGGGTTCATGGTTTTTCGGAAGGTTCGGGGAGGGTTACGGGAATAAGCAGCCAGTCGGCCGGACAGATGTAGGGCTGCTCGGAAACGGCCGACCAGCGCGCCGGAGCGACGACCACTTTATCGGGCCTGGGATTGAGCCACGCACCCCACCAGAAGAAGGTGCTGTTACAGATGATGTGGTGACGGCACTTACTCATGAGCATCATATCCTGCCAGCTGTCGGCTCCGTGGTTCCAGTTTATAAATACGGCGTTTTGGAGAGGCAGGTGCTCGGCTGCCCAGGCGATGTCGTCCGAGAAGACGTAGTAGTGCGGCGCCTCGACCCGTCGGCGCAGGGCCGCCACCGCGTCGCGGTAGTAGGTAAGGGAGCAGACGCAGCCCGTAGTCTGCCACGTGCCGGGCTTCAGGTAGTCGCCGCGGCGCACGTGGAGCGAGACGGCCGAAGCGTCGGCCTCGATCGTGGCCGCCATCTGCCGCGTACGCTCACAGGCCTTCCGCCCGTCGAAGGTAAAGGTGCGGCGCACGTCGTCTGTGATGCCGGCAAAATAGCGTTCGCTCTGATAGAATCCCTTAAAGTAGATCAGCGGCCAGATACGCCGCCGCTCGAACGCCCGTAGCGTCGTGAGGTCCTGCTTACGCTCCAGAATTGTTTTGAAAAAGAGAAATTCGACGACCTTTTTTGCCGTCTGGTTCATGCAAAACTCGTCGTCTGGCAGGTTAAAGACACGGTGCAGCTCGTAACCGTTGTGAACGCGGTAGTGCATCATGTCGGACAGGTCGATACGCGTCGTCGGAAATCGCCGTTTCATCTGCATGTAGAAGGCGTAGATAAACATCTGGTTGCCCAGGCCGCCTGTCATCTTAATCAGTCTCATGCCGTGCCGTATTATATTTTGTCATCAGTTGCAAGCAGGTGGCCGCGTCGAAGCCTCGCGCCGCCGCATATTCGTCCGCCATCGTGGCCAGCATCGCAGGCGTAGCGGGCAGGCGCTCAAAGTTCTTGCAGCCGGCCTCCAGACCCACGGCCCCGAAGCGTATGCGGTTCAGGTCGATCACCTCGATGCGTACGCCGCCGGCCTCGGGGCGGAACAAGATGTTGCCGCGCGAGTAGTCCTTGTGCAGGAGGCCGTTCTCGTGCATCCGTGCCGTGGTCCGCGCGATGGCTCGGAGGATGGCCTCCTCCTCGGGGAAGTGGCGCTTCGACAGGTCGGCGTAGGTGTACGGACACTCCGACGTCTGGCAAAGATAGTAACTCCGGCCGAAGAGCAGGCCGTTGCGCTCCGTGTAATAGGCCACGGGGCGCGGCGTCCCGATGCCCAGGCGCCGGAGCCGGAATGCGTACTCGTAGGACCGCCGCGCCTTCGACGGGCGCAGCAGGCCGTAGGCCACGCGGTTAACGAAGTTCGGAATGCGAAAGGCCTTGATCACCACGTCCACACCCGCCACCGTCGTGCGCCGTAGCTCGTTGCGCCCCTGGTGTACGACCGTCCCCTCACGGGCAAAGCGGCGGGGCAGCGTGGCTACGAATCCGCGCCACGCAGCCCCGTCGAAGGCCCGGTCCACCACGATGTGCCGCGGATGCCCCAGGCGGTAGAGGCGGTTCAACAGGCGCGACCAGCTGCGGTGGTAGCGCAGCGGGCCGCCCAGCTCGCGCTCGAAAAACTCCGGGTGGCGGCGGTTGAGCGTGTCGACGACGTGGCGCTTCATCAGCCGGTCCGAGGTGCGCTTCGACCCTTGGCGGATGCGGTAGTGCAACGCCACGTAGGGCAGGCGCCTCACCTCGCCGCCGTCCTTCAGCACGGCAATCCAGAACTCCCAGTCCTCGCGCGCCACAATCTCCTCGCAGTAACCGCCCACCCGCTCCCAGTCCGCACGGCGGTACATGGCGCAGGTGTCCATAATATTCTTCCGCGCCAGCAGGCGCAGCGAAAAGGGCGGCAGGGCCCATTCCCCCCGCCGGTCGCCGAAGAAGTCGGCCCGCGGGGCTACGACCTTCACCTCGGGAAAGGCATCAAGCACTGCGGCGGCGTCGCGCACAAAGGTCGGAACTATCAGGTTGTCCGCATCGACCGGCAGGACGTAGCGTCCCCGTGCCTCGGCCACCGCACGGTTACGGGCCGCGCAGACACCGGCATTCTCCTGGTGGAACACGCGCAGACGCTCGTCGCGGGCCGCATAGCGTTCGGCGACGCCCAGCGAGTTGTCCGTCGAACCGTCGTCGATGACGATGACCTCGAGCAACGGATAGTCCGACGCCAGCACCGAGTCGAGCGTGGCCGGCAAGTATTCCTCCATATTATATACGGGGATGACGACAGAGACAAGTGACTTGGAAGGGGCGTTCTCAATCATGGGAAAGGGAGGTTCAGGAATAAGGGGTTCGGGCACTCCGGTCGACGGGCCGCTCATATCTTGTCGAGCCCGCGGGTATATTTCAGCCAATAGTACTTCAGCGGATTCTTGTGCTTCAACTGTTTCCAGGGCCGGCTCTGGTGGGGCCGGTGCGTCACGGGCAGGTCGGCGAAGAGGTAGTTCGTCAGTCCGGCGTCGAGCGCCTCGTGCGAGATGGTCACGTCGTACCAGTGCTTGCTGTCGTCCAGGCGGTCGAAGTCCACGCGCCGCAACAGTTCGGGCGTCAGCAGAGAGCAGCAGAAGCTGCAATGCTTGCGCGTCGGCACCACCTGTCCCTCCAGCCCGCGGGCGTGTTCGTAGGGATAGTTCACCTCGCCCGCCTCGTTCACGGTGACGGCCGCCGCAATGCCGCAGTCCGGCCGGGCCGCCGCCCCGTCGTAGAGGCGTTGCAGCGTGTCGGGCCGCACGGTGACGTCGCTTTCCACGATACACACCGCGTCGCCCTGCTCCAGCGCCTCGCGGCGCACGTGGCGCAGGACGTAGAGATAGTTGGGCGACGGATGGTCCGTCAGGTCGCTCAGATGGACGAGCGTGAAGCCGAGCTCCTGCGCGGCCTGCTCCAGCCTGTGCGTGTTCTCGGGCGTACTGTTGTCGTTGAAGACGGTGTACGTGTGCGCCACCGTCAGGTCTGAGGCCAGAATGGCGCGGACCGTGTCGAGCGTTGCGTCGATAGCGTCCTTCACGGGAGTGATAATGTGCAGTCGCTTCATGTCGGTTTCCTGTTTCAAAAAGCAAAGATAGAAAAAGCCGGGCGGCAGGCCAAGCGAAACGGCCGATTTTCCACCGCCCGCCGGGCCGCATGGGCCTGCGCGGGAGCCGGAGCCGCGCCGGGAGCGTCACCGGCGGCGGGGCGGCGGCGATCCCGGCAGGCGGTCGGCCCCAAACGACGCCGCGCACCGGACCCTGGGCCCGATGCGCGGCGTTACGGTGGCGGCGGCGGTCAATGCTTCCAGCCGGCCGCCTCGGCGATGCGGAGCGGAATCTGCGTATTGTCCAGCTTCGCGGCAAACTTCTCGGCGCCGGCCCCTATGGCATAGACGGGCACGTAACCGTTGCTGTGCTCACCGCTCTGCCACCCGATGAGGGCGGCCTCGGCCATGACGTCGCGGGCCGTATTGGCCAGGTCGCTCAGGCTGGCGTAGTGGCCCTTCACCGTAGCGGCCTGTCCGCCGGAGAGGCGGTCGAAGGCCGCCTTCAAGCGGGCCGCCTGCTTGTCGGTCAGTTGCACGCGGTCCCAGAAGCCCCAGTTTTCCTGCAAGTCCTGGCGCACGACGTCCCACGTAAAGCCGTCGCCGCTTGTGCGCTGGAGCTCCTTCAAGTGGACCGTATAGGCTTCGGCGCTCATCTTTTGGCAACCGAGCAGCTCGGTGTGGAGCTCGTAGGGGCCACGGCCCAGGGCGATGCCGCCCGTTTCGTGGTCCGCCGTGATGACAATCAGCGTCTCGTCGGGGTGTTGGCGGTAGAACTCATAAGCCACGCGCACGGCGTTGTCCAGGTCGACCACCTCGCGGAAGGCGGTCGCGGCGTCGTTCGAGTGGCACGCCCAGTCCACCTTGCCGCCCTCGAGCATGAAGAAGAAGCCGTCCTTCCCGGCGGCCGTGAGCTGGCTGATGCCGGCCCGGGCAATGTCCTGCAGGGTCAGGTCGTCCGCCGTGCGGTCTATGGCGTAGGGCACGGCCGTGCGGTCGCGGCGGCTGGCCTCCTCGGTCTGGAAGAGCACCACGCGGCCGGCGCCGGCGGCCTTGCGTTGGAACTCCGGGTAGCCGCGGACCACGGTGTAGCCCGTCCGGGCGCACTGCTCGTAGAGCGTGCCCGCCTGCGCGCTGTCCGGACCCACGGGCTCCAGGAAGTCGGAGCCGGCGTAGAAGTCATATCCGGCGGCTATCATCTGCCGGCCTATCTCGTAGTACATGCCGCGGTCGGGCACGTGGGCGTAGAAGGCGGCCGGCGTAGCATGGTCCACGGAGACCGTGGTCGAGACGCCGACGGCCGCGCCCGCAGCCTTGGCCCACTCGGCCACACTCGACACGTTTGTCTTCAAGTCGGCCAGCATGCCGAGCGTACCGTTGTGCGTTTTCTTCCCGGAGGAAAGCGCCGTCCCGGCCGCGGCCGAGTCGGTCACGCCGTTGGTGCCCGAGAAGGTCGTTACGCAACCGACGGCGGGAAACTGGGTGAAACAGAGCGGCACTACGCCGATGCGGCCCTCGAGCGCGGCCAGGTAGGTCTCCGTACCGTTCACCTGGTTCAC
>USPK01000013.1 GCA_900556465.1 uncultured Prevotella sp.
GTTTCGTTTCCCGCGGGCCTCTTGTTGTCAAATTTGTAATGGATTCCCGTCCGTTGCGCCGGGGCTTTCTTTCCGGGGCGGACAGGACTTTTCGTCGCGCCGCGGCGGCCCGATTTCCGGTCGCCGGCCTTCCGTCGCGGGCCCCGGTCAGGGCTTATACGTGACGTTGTGGGTGGCGTTGTCGTATATGGCCCGGCGGATGGCTTCCTGGCTGGCGCTTACCGGCGTGCGCGACAGTTCGGGGACGTTGTAGCTCTTCATGAGCAGGATGTTTTGCTCCGGGTCCTCCTGCGGCAGCAGGAAAGCCTTGCTGGCTTGTCCCTGCGGACTGAAGTAGGCAATGTAGAGGCGGGTGTACGACCCGTCGTCGCGCCGACTGGCAAAGAGAATCCATCGCCCGTTGCTGCTCCAGGTGGGATGACTGTCGGGGGCCGGACTGTTTGCGGCGGTGAGTGCCCGCACCTGTCCTGTGGCCAGGTCCTTTACGTAGAGGTCGGCCGACTTGTGCCAGATGTGGAACTGTCCGAAGTCCGCTGCCGTCAGGAGCACGTAGCGCCCGTCGGGGCTGACGCGGGGCTGCGAGGCGCTCTTTCCCATTGCGGCGAAGTCCACTTCCAGTTGGGGCGGGCCAAAGCGCCGTGTCTGTTCGTCAAAGGTGATGCTCATCAGGTTGTACCGGATGCTGTCGTACTTCCGGGTGATGATGTCGGACCGTACGGCCGGGTCGTTGCTCGTCAGCTCCGGTACGTTGGCGCTACAGTAGAAGACGCGCTTTCCGTCCGGCGACCAGCTGGGGAACGTTTCCAGTTCGGTCGAGGTCTTGAAGATGTTCGTCATGGTGTGGGCGTCGGCGTCGTAGAAGATAAGGTCCGAGCCGAAGTCCACGACTTCTACCTTCTGGCGGTCCATCACGTGGAACGTCTGTCCGGTCTGATTCGTGGAGAATACGACCCAGTTGCGCCGCGGATGCCAGGAGGGATAAACGGCCGAGGAGAGGACAGAGTCGCACGTCATGTTGATTCTTTCCGGCTTCCCGTTCTCGATGAAGACCGTACCGCCGTGGGCCGCACGGACGTGGAACAGCATCCGCTTGCCGGCATCGTAGTTCTGGAAGTTATGGCAGTTGATGCAGTGATTATCGATGGAGTCGAAGCTCCGGTTGTTCTCGTAGATGGTGGTCTGTTCAAAGGTGGAGAGGTCGCGTTGGTAGATGCCGAGTTGCCGGTAGAGTTCGTAGCTGGGCTCGATGAGGCGGTAGAGGCAGTAGCGGTCTATCTCCTCGGGCGCCACGTGCAGGGTGTAGGACGGGTGTCGTTGCCAGGCGCCGTCGCGCTCCACGTAGAGCGTCACCTGGAGGTCCTTCCCCTTGTTGGCCGCCAGCAGCCCGCTCCATTCCTGCGGGTCGAAAAACAGTTTCCCGTCCTTTCCGGCCGCGGCCAGAATCTGTTGGCCGTTGCCTTCGATGCAACCCACGTAGGCCTCGCCGGGAGTGGTCACCTGGATGTCGAGCGGAGCGATATTGGGCGGGATGATGATGTTACGGTAGTCGGGATAGATGGCCGCCTGCTCGTCGGTCGGCGTGCTTTCGGCCGGTATGGCCGCCTCCGGGCCGCATGCGGCGGGCAGAAGGAGCAGGCAGGCGGCAAGGGCGAGGCGGCCCAGCGATAAGAGTATTCGTTGCATGGTGTGCGTAGCTGATAAGTTGAAAGTTCGTCGTTAGTTCACGCCGCTGGTCTTGTGCGGCTTCTCCTGGTTCTGGTCCACGTTCTCGCAGAAGTAATAGTAGTAGTACGTGCCGAGCCAGTCGGCCTTGAGGTCCTTGCGCATCCGGGCGTTGTACTCGTGGCGTATGGCCTCCTGCTCCTGCTGCGACTTGCCGGCCATGGCGCGGTCGCGCTCTTCGATGATGGGCTTCACTACGGTGTAGAAGGAGTACATGAGCGGTTCGGCCTGCTCCACGATGCCCGGGAAGTACTGCATGACGGCCGGCGTGTCGTTGGCCGCGAGGACCACGGCCTGCTGCAGGACGGGCGGCAGCGTGCGCTGGTGCTTCTGGTAGTAGACCAGGATGTAGTTGAGCGCGGCCGGGAGCGTCTTGGAGTAGAGGTTGGCCGCGATGGCCAGCTCCAGGGACTCGTCCGTCCCGCTCAGCATGGCCAGGTTGTAGCCCAGGAAGATGGGCGCGCGGTAATTCTGCTCGAATTTCGCTTCCTGCGGTTTGAACTTCATGACCCGTGCCAGTTCGGCGTCCTGCTCTATGAGCGTGGAGTCGGCAAGCATCGGGCGGTATTTCGCGACAAACTTGCCGTTGAACGGCATACTGTCGATGATGTCCAGGTATTTGTCGGCGAGCGCCGTCTCACCGTTCATGATGGCGCAGACGGCGAGCCGTTTCAGGTAGTAAAGGTTCGGGCCGTTCATCACGATGTGTTCCAGCGCGCAGCGGTAGGCCGGGTTGAACAGGCTGGAGTAGAAGTCGCAGTCGGCCTGGAAGATGCCGTACTCCTCGCTGCCCTCTTTGTGGTCCAGCCGGGCGTCGGGATAGTCGAAGGGGATGTCGAAGATGCGTTCCAGCAGTTGCCCTTCCTGCACGAGGGCCACGGCGTAGTAGGCGGCGACGGCGCGCGTGGGACGGCGGGCCGAGAGCGCGTCCTCTATCATGCCGTCCCAGTCGGCCTGGAGCAGGCGGTTCTGCATCCGTGCCGTGAGGACGACGTTCTGGTTGCAGGTGTCGGTGGCATACCACAGGGCGGCGAAGACCACGACGGGGACCAGCAGACCGTAGGGGCGCCAGCGGCGGGCCGTTCGGGCGGCGTGGCGGCGCTTCAGGAACCGGACGAGGACGGCGGCCAGGGCGAAGACCGCCAGGAGCACGAACGGCAGGACGAAGATGAGTGAAGGCTCGTTCTTGTAGTAAAGGCTCGTGCCGCGCCAGAGCATCCAGCCCAGCAGGGCGCCGGGCAGCAGGGCCGAGGCGCCGCGCCACGAGGCCGGCAGGCGCAGGGCGTAGTCCGCCAGGGCTATCGTCGCCGTCAGGAGCAGGCTCATCACGAGGCCGCCCAGCCAGGCCTGACTGAAGGTGAGCAGCACGTAGCGGGCGGGCCAGTAGAGCCAGCCGAAGCGCTGGTCGAGGACATACTTCATCTGCATGGCGTCCGACGTGACAAAGTTGGCCTCGGCCGCCCGCGTGAACACGTCGCCGTAGACGACGGCGCAGAAGAACCAGAAGAGGAGGAACGCCAGGCCGTAGGGGAGCCAGCGGGCCACGCGGCTGTCCGAGGCGATGGGCTGACGCTTGGCCCGGGCCGGTGCTGCCGGAGTGGTCCGTTGGGCCGCGTTGCGGCGGGCCGGCGATGCTTGTGTCTTTTTCTTGTGTGACATATTTATCTACGTATTTTAGGCAATTTCATGCTTCGGACCGGAGGCCGCCGCCTGAAGCCGGCAGCGGCTGCTCCGGTCCGGAGAGTCGTTGTGGAGCAGGGTCACCGCACCAGGACCTTCTGCGTCCCGACGAGGTAAAGGCCCGGGGCCAGTCCGTCTACCTGCGTGTGTTGCTGCGACAGGGCGAGCGTGCGCACCAGGCGGCCGTCGGCCGTGTAGATGCGGACGGGTTCGGCGCTCGTGCCGTGGAGCAGGAGGAAGCCTTTTCCGCCTTCGGCCTGAACCTGCTGGGCGGCCTGCGGGGCCGATGCGATGGCGTCGGGCGTGTAGCCGTACTGGCGGTCGAGCCATTGCAGGCGCTCGCCGATCCAGTCGCAGATGTAGTCCACGTCGGCCTCAATGTCCGGGTGATAGCTCCGCCATTGGCGGCCTTCGCGGCTGGCGGCGCCGCTCTCCTCGAAGAGGTCCGCGTAAGTGCGGAAGCGTCCGGTCAGCGAGGCTTCGGAGAAATAGGTCTCGCGTAGCTCGGCGTAGCGGGTGGCCAGCGACGGCCGCCACGTAGCGTCCGTGTCGGCCAGACGGTCGAAGAGCGTCAGCGTCCCGTGTTCGTAGTTCCAGAGGAAGGTCTCGAAGTCCTGCGCCGCACCGGTAAGGTTCGACGAACCGTCCCAGCGGCGTCCCCACGTACCGTCGAGGTCCCAGGGAGCTATGCCGATTTTCTTCGCGTCGGGTTCTTCCTGCTGGTTGTAGTTGAAGAAGAACATGTTCTTACCGTGGTTGTCCGAAGCCAGCATGAGCTCGATGAAGAGATAGTAGTCGCGCAGCACGGGCAGGTCGAAATAGGTGGCCACACTGTCGCTGAACGCGGCGTCGCTACCGGCCGCCACCAGGTTGATGGCCCGCCAGAGCGGTCCCCAGTCGACGCGTTCGTCTTCATAGTCCGGGTAGTCCACTTCAAAGTCGGCCCACGTTTCCAGCCCACTGTTGTTGTCGTAGGCGCGCGGGGCCCGCCGCGGGTAGGACTTCACGTCGGGCTCGTGGCCCATGAGCACTTCATAGCACCACTGATTCGACTTGAAGAGCGTGCCGCGCACCTGGTCGGGCTTGCCGTCCTCGGCCTCTTTGTACTTTTTCAGTTTCAGCTGCTTGCGGTCCAGTTTTTCCGTCATGCAGTAGAGGCCGTGGTAGCTGCCGTTGAGGAACACCTCGACAAAGCGGCCGCGCGTGCCCGTCAGGGTCTCGTCCTCGCGTCCGTCGCGCTGGAAGTAGGGCTGCGTAGCAAACGCGTTCCACAGGTCGGTCGAGACGCGGTTGCGCATACAGGCCTGGTCCACGGCCATGGCGTCGAGAATCCAGTTGTTGTCCTCGCGCAGGCCGAAGAACGAGCCGTCGGCCGATTCGCCGTCGGCGTCGCGCAGCTTGATGGCGTAGCTTTTCTTGTCATAGTTGAGGGACGACGCGCCGCGGTAGCGGAAGTCGGCCGTCCAGGTCTGGTCCTGTCCCTCGGTATCCGGGTCGGTCACGCGCAGGCTGCCGCGCGTGTAGGTCTCGGAGTTGCAGGTCGCTACGTTAACCTCCACGACGGGCAGGAAAGTGAACGCCACGCGCGCCACGCCCGCCCGTTCCGACGAGCCGGCGGGGTAGAGGGCCAGCTGGTAGTAGCGGTTGCAGTCTACGGCAGGAATGGTCACGCTGCCGTCGGCGGCGGGTTCCTGTTCGTTGAGCCGCAGGGTGTAGTCCTCGTAGCCCGGCGCCAGGTCGGCAGAGAGCACGGCCGTGAAGTCGGCGCCGCCGCGCAGGGATTCGGGCAGCGGGAAGTAGTACGTGGACGTCGACTTGTCGAGGATGAGGGCTTTGCCGTTGAGGTAAACTTGCTGTACGCGGTCCTGGAAGTCCGAAACAGCGTGGGGGGATACGTCCGTGGCCGTCTGGGAGGCGGGGAGGGACGACACTTGCGCCGTGGCCTGTAAACCGAAGCAGGAAAAGGCGCCTACAAGTCCGTAGAATACGGAGCGGGTGAACAAGGAAGTAACGTTAGTCATAGGCTTATAATTTGACTGTAAAAATACAATATTTTTATTCCGGGAGCAAGACTTCGGCAACTTTTTCCGAAAATCGTATAAAAAAGGGCGCGCGGGTCTGTGCGGCCGGGGCGGCGGCCTCTCCGGCCCGCCGTTGCTCCGGTACTGTGGCGGTCGCCGCCGGGAGGGCTGCAGGCGGGACCAAGGGGCCGGCCTACGTCCCTAAAGCGGTTGCCCGCCCGGACAGGGCGCGCCGCTACGGGGCTAAGGCCCGTAAAAACGGGGATAGGCCCAGTTTTTACGGGAATAGGGCCCGTCGTTACGGAAACCGGCCGCGACACTCCGGTCACAGGACCGGGCCGGCGCGGGAGCAACGAAAGCGCCCTGCCGTCCGCCAGAGCAGACTGCAGGGCGCTTCCTGAAAACGGTGCGGCTCAGCGACGCCGCACGGGCCTTGGCCTCACGGCTTCAGCAGGTCGTGGTAGAGGAGGTAGACCTCGTCGCGGCTGACGGGCCGGCTATACATGCGCGCGGCCAGGATGTCGCCTTTCAGCGAGAACTGGGCCCGGCCGCTGGGATTGGCGTCTCCGCCGATGCCTATCCATTGCGCTTTGGCGTCGGCCGGGAAGCCGAAGTCGCCGCTTACTTCCATTTGCCCGGAGGGACGGCCGTTGACGTAGAGCCGCAGCTGGCCGGCCTCGGGGTCGTAGGTGGCCACCACGTGGTACCACTGCCCGGCGCGGGCAGTGACGGCGCTTTTCAGCGTCTTGTACCCGCCGCCCACGTGGCAGTAGAACTGGATGAGCCCGCCTTTGGCCTGCTCGATGCCAGCGCCGCCGCCTTCCTGCGCGCTGAGGGGGCAGACGTTGTCGGTCGTGGCGGGGCGGTAGAGCACTTCGTACGTGAATCCCTGGCTGAAGGCCTGGCGGATGGTGGCATCGTCGGCGTAGTCGATGCGATAGAAGCAGTCGGCCGAACCGCTGAAGCTGGCGCCACGGCGGTCGAAGGTCTCGTCGTAGACAGCGGCGGGCGCCTGCTGGCCCGTGCGGACGTCGGCCCGATGCGGCGAGCGGTTGGTGGCGCGACCTTTCTTGTCGAACCTGAGGTCGAAGAGGTCGGCAGCGGGACGCTCGGTCCCTTCGGCCGGACGGTAGACGGGCGTCTCGAACGGGGCGCTGACTATCGGGGCCGAGACATTCTTGTAGGAGTCGTAGGCCCGGACACTGGCCTGGAGCTTGCAGCCGTCAGGGATTCCCTCGAAGCGTACGGTGAGCGTCTGGGGCATGCGGCTGTTCAGGTAGTAGCCCGAAAAGACACTGTTCGTGGCGACGGCTTCTCCATTGTCCAGCAGCTCCACGACGTAGTGGTGTACGTTTTCGTCGTCACTGGCTTGCGGGAAGGTGACGGTGCAGCCTTCGCGGGCCACGTCGGTGACGGTGGGCGTGCTGCCCGCTGCCCACTGCGGCGCCGTGCCGCCCGTGCGGGCATCGGTGTAGACGAACTGGCTGCCGTCGTGGGGCGCCCTGACGTACCAGCGGGGCAGGATTTCCTCGTTGCCGTAGGTGTCCCAGCGTTGGATTTCGACGTTCGTCTGCTGGTCGACGGTGACGATGCAGCCCTCGGTCACGTAGTCGTAGAGCGCGGGGTGGATGCCCTCGTTGACGACGCCCGGCTCAATCTCGCTGTACGTCGTGCTCCCGTCGTTGACGGTCGTGAAATGGCCCTGGTGGATGGAGCGCGGGTCGGCGAGCGGAAAGTGGGAGTGCCCGCCGAAAAGAACGACTTGCGGATAGGCCTTGAGCGTTTCGGTGAGGACGTTGGAACCCCATCCGCCCTCTCCCTCACAGGTGCCGTAGACGGTGTTCATGGGCGGGACGTGCGTGAAGACAAAGATAGGCTTTCCGGGGTAACGCGCGGCGGCCGTCCGGAGATTTTCGGCCAAGGCCTGCACCTCTTCCGGCGCGTAGTCGTCCCAGCCCCCGCCGTCCATGCTCGTGGTGATGAAGGGATAGCCCTTGATGTCGATGAGGCGGTGATAGGGCTGCTGGAGCACGCGATAGTTCTCCTGCGCGTGGTCCGCGTAGTTGTCGTGGTTGCCCATCATGACGTAGACCGGGAGCCGGGCCGGGACGATGGTGGTGTCACTGAAAACCTGCTGGAACAGTTCGTACTGTTGCGGCAGGCCCCAGTCCGTCAGGTCGCCGCAAATGAAGATGGCGTCGGTGTCGGGCTGGCGCGACAGCAGGTGGCGCAGCGCCTGGGGGACCTTTACCATGGGGCCTTCGCCCTCATGATTCCCGAAGTGGGTGTCTGAGATGACAATGAATCGCGGTCCGTCGGTGTCGCCGGAAACGGCGGAAGCGGACGGGGAGACTTGGGCCGTGGCGCCGAGGCTCAGGGCACAGGCCAAGGTCAGGAGTGCGGTCTTTTTCATAAAAGAGACAGGTTTTTTAATGGTTGTTTTAAGTGTGGGTTGTCTTGGGATAAGATAAACCGGAGCGCTCCGCGTGGGAACGTTCCGGTAAGGGGCCGGCTGCGCTTTCAGTGGCGTGCCGGGCGGGGACGGGCCGGCTGGCGCCGGCGCAGGCTGTCGTTCGGATGGCGGGTGGGAACGGACCGACGGCCGACCGTGTCGCGGCGCTGGCGGTGCAGGCTGTCGCTGGCGGCTTGCTCCGCGGCGGCCTGGCTCAGGGAGTCGGTCGTTGCCCGCATACGGTTGGCGAGGCTGTCGAGTGCGTCGAACGAAAGGGAGTCGAGGCCCGTGCTGTCGGCAACGGGGGGAGCGGCGGGTTCGGGAGCCGGTTCGGACAGGACGTCTAACGCCGGGCCGGCCGCGGGTGTGGCCGGTTCGGGCTCGGGCAGGGCTTCGGGAAGCGCCGTCTGGACTTCGGGTGTCGGCGCAGACTGGCTGTTGTCGCGGAATATGGCGTAACCGCCGCAGGCAATGATCGCCAGCAGGCCGATGAGGGTCAGGCCGTTGCAGCAACGGTCCAGCCACGAGCCGGACTGGCGGCGCGGACGCTCGTCAGGGACTGGTGGCGGCATTTCGCCGGGTACGGGCGGCGGGGTGTTTCTTTCTTCGTCCATGGTGTAGGATTATTCGTCGTCGTCGAAGTCGAAATCGTCGTCGAGAAAGACGGGCGTGTTGAAGTCGTCGAGGGCGCGCCGCTCTTTCTTGGTGGGGCGGCCGGTGCCCCGGGCGCGGTCGATGAAGCCGCTGATTTTGCTCATCTCGAGCAACTCGTATTGCTGCGGGTCGGTAATGTTCTCCAGAATCTCCGGGAGGAGCTTGGCACCGACACGCTTCTCGATGGGCTGGAGTACGCGGAAGCAGTACGTGACCGGCGGCTTGCGGACGCTGACCTCGTCGCCGGCCTTGACGGTGCGTGAGGGCTTGGCCGCGGCGCCATTGATCTGGATGCGGTTGTTCTTGCAGGCGTCGGCGGCGAGGGTGCGCGTCTTGTAGATGCGTGCCGCCCAGAGCCATTTGTCTAACCGCGCTTCTTGAGGTTGGCTCATGCTCATTTCTTGTTGTAGTGGTTCATGGTGAACTGTATGCCGGCGAGGGCGAAGCTCTTGACCATCTCGCACGCGGCGGCGATGCGTTCGTCCATCCTGGCGAGGTCCTCCGGCCCGAACTCTCCCAGCACGTAGTCCACCTGTCCGCCACGGGGAAAGTCGTTGCCGATGCCGAAACGCAGGCGGGCGTATTGCTGCGTGCCCAGGACGGATGTGATGTGTTTCAGTCCGTTGTGGCCGCCTTCACTACCCCCGGGGCGCATGCGCAACTGTCCGAAGGGCAGGGACAGGTCGTCGACGACAACGAGCAACTGTTCGATGGGAATCTTCTTCTCGTTCATCCAGTAGCGCACGGCGTTGCCCGAAAGGTTCATATAGGTGGAGGGCTTGAGCAACGTGAGCGTCTGGTTCTTCACTTTGAGTGTTGTGACAAACCCGTAGCGTTTGTCTTCAAATACAAGATTGGACGCCTTGGCCAAGGCGTCCAATACTCTGAATCCTATGTTATGGCGGGTCTGGGCATACTCGTCGCCGATGTTTCCCAGCCCGACAATCAAATGGTTCATGTCTACTTCAACTAAAAAGTTCGGTAGGTTGCTGTGGTTCAATTGCCGCGTGCAGCCGGACAGACGCCGCTGCGCACGGCAGTAGTGGAGGAGGATTATTCCTTGGCGGCAGCGGCTGCACCCATGGCGGCACGCGTCATCTTCACGGTGCAGACAATCACTTCCTTCGGGGTAACGAGCTCGAGCTTGTCGAAGTGGAGGTCGCCCACCTTGATGCTCTTGCCGAGGCCGAGCTTCGTCACGTCGATGTTCAGCTTCTCGGGGATGTCCTCGTAGAGGGCTTTCACCTTCAACTTGCGGACCATCGTGATGAGGCGGCCACCGGCGCGTACACCTTCGGCCAGTCCCTGCGGAGCTACGGGCACGCCAATCGTCACGGGCTTCTCGGCGTGAACCTCGTAGAAGTCTACGTGGAGGACGTTGTCCTTTACCGGGTGGAACTGGAGGTCCTTGATGATGGCCTTATGGTCTTCGCCGTCGATGTTGATGTCGATCAAGTAGATGTGGGGCGTGAAGACGATCTTGTTGATTTCTTTCTCGGAAACGGCGAAGTGGACAGCCTGGGGCTGGCCGTTCTCGTCTTTCTTCTCTCCGTAGATGATGCACGGTACTAAGCCATTGCGGCGAATCTCTTTCGTGGCCTTCTTGCCTACGGCTGCGCGGCTGGTGCCGCTGATAGCGATTTGCTTCATAATTAGTTGTGTTACTCTAAATTAAGTTGGTTTTGAGCTTAATTCTCCATCACACAGGCCGGATAGTTCCGGCTGATGTAGAACAAAATCGGCGCAAAGGTAAAAAAAAATCTGCCATTTACGCAAATGGCAGATGTAAAAGTTGTGATAGGCGCAGGGACTGCGCGAAATTCAGAAGTCGAAATCGACATGGAAGTCCGCTGCGCCCTTATTGAGCGAGGCGCTGTCCTTCATGTCGTCGGGATTGTCCGCATCTTCCTTGACGGGCTGTTGCCCTTCCGTGACGAAAGCCGTATAGGAGGCTTCCGAATCCGGACTGTTGAAACTTGGGGCTTGCTGGTGTACGAAGGCGGTAGCCGCCTGGAAGGCCGCCATGAAACGTTCCATGTCTTCACGGTAAAGAAATATCTTGTGCTTCTCATAAATGGGACGCACTTCCTGCCCGCTGGTGTTCTTGAGACGTTTGCTTTCCGTAATAGAAATGTACAGTTCGTTGCGGCGATCAATCTTTACGTCGATGTAATAAATGCGCTTGCCCGCCTTTACGGTTTTGGAAAATAAAATCTCATTGTCCGCTTTTTCTTTCATCTGCTCGTTCATAGTCGTACGTTCGTTAAGAGGTTCGGTAGATCAGGGTTGTTAGCGAGCTGCCCTATTGGGGGAAGGACCATACAAATTTGCAATCATTTTTTTGAAGTTCCAAAAAATAGGAGTAAAAAATCTGTTGCACTCGCGTTTTTTTGTAAATTTGCACCGAATATTATGCTAATTCTGAAGAGTGGAATGATAAATAGAGAATTGATTCGCCTGAAAGTCGTCCAGTTAGTGTATGCGTACTACCAGAACGAGGGGAAGACGATAGAAATGGCCGAGAAAGAATTGGACTTTAGCCTGGCGAAAGCCTACGAATTATATCATTATCTTTTAACGTTGTTGGTCAGCATGCGCCAAATGGCCGCCCGCAAGGACGAAAACATGAGAGCGCGGAGCAAACGCCTGGGAACAACGGTGGAAGGCCTTACGCCCGACGGGCAATTTGCCGCCAACAAATTCTTACTCCAGCTGGACGAGAACAAGCAGCTCCTGGAGTACAGGGAGAAGCAGAAGAAGGAGTGGATAGAGGAAGAGGCCTTCGTCAAGAAGCTCTACGGCAAGTTCATCGAGAGCGATATTTACCAGATGTATCTCACGAAGGAGGACTTCTCTTACGACGCCGACCGCGAGCTGATTCGCAAACTCTACAAGACTTACGTTTGTAGCAACGAGGATTTCGACAGCTTGCTGGAGGACCACAGTCTTTATTGGAATGACGACAAGGAAATCGTCGACTCTTTCGTGCTGAAGACCATCAAGCGCTTCAACGCCGAGTCTACGGCCGACCAGTCGTTGCTCCCGGAGTACACGTCCGAGGAAGACCACGACTTCGCGGGCCAGTTGTTCCGGGCCACGCTTGAAAAGTCCGACGAAATACGGCAACTCATCAAGGAAAACTGCAAGAACTGGGAATTCAACCGCCTGGCCTTTATGGACGTACTCATCATGCAGATCGCCCTGGCCGAGATAATGACGTTCCCCACCATCCCCGTGAGCGTCACCTTCAACGAGTATCTGGACATCGCCAAGGTGTACAGCACGCCGCGCAGCGCCTCTTACATCAACGGCTTGCTGGACCACGTGGTCAAGAAGCTGAGAGCAGAAAACAAAATCCTAAAATAAATAATTTATAACTCAAGAAAGCTATGAACGAATTATTGTTCGCGTTTTTGCAGGGCGGCGCGCAGCCGGCCGCCAATGGTCAGGGCAGTATGATGCCGACTATCATCATGCTGGTAGTCCTTTTCGCCATCGTGTATTTCTTTATGATTCGTCCACAGAACAAAAAGCAGAAAGAAATTCAGAAATTCCGCAACGCTCTTCAGCCGGGCCAGGATGTAGTGACCATAGGCGGCATCCACGGCACCATTAGAAGCATCGACGACACGGACCATACCGTGATGCTCGAGGTGGCTACCGGCACGAAGATCAAGTTTGAGAAGAGCGCCATCATGCCCAACGCTGCCGCTGCCCAGCAGCGCTAAGCCGTTGCCGCTACTGGCAGCCAACATAAGTGGCCAACGTGTCAGAGCTTCGCGGGGTGCACCCGCCGGAGAGTGACGCGTTGGCTTTTTTATCTCTTACTCAGCGCGCGGCGGGACTATGCGCGGAACGTCCCGCAGTGTTTCTGTCAGACGTCGGGCTGGGTACAGTTGCCGCAAGTCAAGCTGAACATCACCATGAATATTATCCGCAAAATCAAGGATATTTCCCGCTATCTGTTTACCAGGATGTGGAACCGCCAGTTCCTTGTCTTTCTCTTCTTCCTGGCACTCTCTACCAGCTTCTGGTTTTTCCAGGCCTTGAACGAAACGTACGAGGAGGACTTCTCGTTGCCCGTCGAATTGCGCAACGTTCCCCGTAACGTCGTTATCACGACCGGCCTCCCCGAGACGGTGCAGGTGGTCCTCCGCGACAAGGGGACGACGCTGCTCAACTATAAGTTTGGTGATAAGCTCCCGGCCATTGTCCTCGACTATAACGTTTATGCCAATTCGTCCGGGCATGTGCGCATTCTTTCCTCAGAGATTCAGCGTCAGCTCCGGCAGAAGCTGGCTTCGGCCACAGTCATCGTCAGCGTGCGGCCCGACACCCTCGAGTTCTACTATAACAACGGCAGCTACAAGCGAGTCCCCGTGCGTATGCGGGGACAGATACAGCCGGCGCCCGGTTATACCATTTCCTCGCAGCGCCTCAGTCCGGACTCTGTCTTAGTCTACGCTGCCGACCAGCAGCTCGACACCATCGACGCGGCCTATGTCAGCCCGCTTTACCTGAGCGACGTCTCCGCCCCCGTTACCAAGCAACTCTCGCTGGCTACCGCTCGGGGCGTCAAGTTCGTACCCGCGGAAGTCTCGTTCCAGCTGGGCGTGGACCGTTTGGTAGAGAAGCGGTTCACGGTCCCCATCATCGGTAAAAATTTTCCGGAAGGTGAGAAGCTGCGCACCTTCCCCTCGCAGGTCGAGGTTATTTTCCAAGTCAGCATGACGCTTTACCGTCGCATCCATCCCAGTGATTTTACCGTCGTCGTCGACTACAACGAGCTCAGGGCCGACGGCGGCAACCGTTGCCGTCTCTATGTAGAAGAAATCCCTGCCGGTGTCAGTCACATCCGCCTGTCCGAAGAAGAAGCCGAGTATGTCATCGAAACCCTTTCCACTACCGCAAATTGACCCGTCCCTGCATCGCATCGCGCTGACCGGCGGCATCGGCAGCGGCAAAAGTTATGTCTGTCGTCAGCTCGAGGCGCTCGGTTACCCGGTGTTCTATTGCGACGACGAGGCCAAACGCATCATTCGCACCGACGCCCGGGTCCGTTCCGCCCTGGTCCGCTTGATTGGCCCGGAGGTGTACGACGCTGCCGGCGCGCTCTGTAAGCCTGTCCTCGCCCGTTACCTTTGTGCCGGCCCCGACTATGCCGCCCGGGTCGACGCCATTGTCCATCCCCGGGTGGGCGAGGTGTTCGAGGAGTGGGCCGCCGTCCAGTCCGCCCCGCGGGTATTCATGGAGTGCGCCCTGCTCTTTGAAGCCGGGTTCGAGCGTTACGTCGACGCCACCATCCTGGTCAGCGCTCCGCAGGAAGTACGCATAGCCCGTGTCATGTCGCGCGACGGCATCGGGCGCGCCAAGGTCCTGGAGTGGATGGCCCTTCAGATGTCCGAGGAGGACAAGGCCCGCCGGGCCGACTACGTGGTTTGCAACGACGGCCAGGCCGATGTCGCCGCCCAACTCCACAGACTGCTGGCCGGTTAAGTTTTTTTTAAGTTCGTCCCTTATTCCATTTCGGCCTAATCCACTAACTTTGCCGACGCGAAAAATATTTGTAACCATTCAAAGACTTTGAAATGAAAGATACCATCTTGGCTATCGCGGGCCGTCCCGGCCTTTACCGGTTGGTTTCCCAGGGCCGGAACATGCTGATCGTGGAGACAATCGACGAGAAGCACCGCCGCTTTCCAGCCGGCGTACGCGACCGCGTCACGTCCCTCAACGACGTTTCCATGTATACCGACGGCGAGGACCAGCCTCTCATGAACGTGTTCGACGCCATCAAACAGAAGGAAGGGGGCAAGACCACCGCGCTCGATTACCATACCGCCAGCCACGACGAACTGGCCGACTTTATGGCCGCCGTATTGCCCGAGTACGACCGTGAACGCGTCCACGATGCCGACATCAAGAAACTCATACAGTGGTACAACATCTTAATCGCTAACGGCTTCAGCGAGTTTGTCAGTCCCGCGGCCGAGGCGCCGGAACAGACCGACGCGCCCGCCACAGAAGCCTGAGCCGTTGTTTCCACGGTTTTATTGAAAAAGGCGCCCATCGCCAGCGGCGGGCGCCCTTTTTTGTAACCCTTTCCGCTGAACGTATAGACCTTATTATTGAGATGTTGAATACAGCTTCTACTCCCTGGGCCGAGAACGTAGTCCTCGTCGATGCGGACTATCTGGACCGCGTCGCCTTCGATTTGATTGTCAACTTCGAGCGTATGATTGACCGCCCCATTCCCGCCGGCGACCTTTGCCGCTGGCTCGACTGCGTGGCGCTGGACGGCGGCCTGCGGCCCGGCGACAATGCCGTCCAGGCGCTTTTCCTCCATTCGCCCGAGCTTCCCGCCTTCAAGTACCTGCAGCCCGCCGACTTCTCGGCCGACCTCGACGGGAAAGCGTTCCACGACAACCTGGGCGAGTTCACGCTCCACAGTTTCCCCGTCGAACCCGTTGTTTCGACGGCCGACTTCTTCGTGCAGTCGCTCGAGGCCCTGGGGAACGCCGCTGCCGTACGGCGCCTCATGGTCGTGGCCGACATGGACGCCTACGGCGACCGCGTGCGCCGCGCCGTAGCCGCATTCGAGGGGAAGGACGTCACGCTCTTCACCATGGAGCCCCTCTCCGGCCGCGGTTTCCAACAGGAAATCTTGGGCTATTCCCTGATGAACGCGCTCGGCATCCGGGCCGACGAACTTCCCTGACACGTTGCGTGTCTCCCTCCCTACAATTGTTTACCCCCTATTTTTATCCACCTATGTATTCTACAAAGTCTACTTCCCCTTCGACGCCGCGGACTGGCCTTTCCGGCCTTTGCCGCGGCGTGTCGTATTGGGGCGCCTGCATCGTGGCCGCCGGATGGCTGGCCGCCACCGTGCCCACCACTGCGCAAAGCCGGCGCCCCGACCACGTGAACAATGCCGAGAATCTCTACTTCCCGCCCGTTTTCAACCAGGACGGCGGCTCGTGCGGTTCGGCTTCGCGCATCGGCTACATGTTCACTTACGAGATTAACGCCTTCCGGGGCGCGGACGCTTCGCTGCCGGAGAACATCTATCCCACCCATTTCACCTGGCTGCTCACCAATAGCCATTCCGGCAAGGAAGGGATGGCTATGGCCAACGGCGTGCCCAATTCCGTCGTCTACGGTGGGCCTACCTACTCCCGCCTTTTCGGTAACCAGGACTGCGCGGACAGCGACTTCGGGTGGATGCAGGGTTACGACAGGTGGTATTCCGCCATGTTCAACCGCATTTCCCGCAACAGCTTCTCGCCCTATGCGCTCGACACGGAGAAAGGCCGCGAGTTCGTGAAGAACTGGCTGTGGAACCATCAGGGCGACGGCGACTTCAAGGCCGGCGGCATTTGCGGCATCGGCGTGGCCAGTGCCTGCAAGCCCGCACCCATTGCCGACGACCCGCAGGGCATCAACGCCGCGGCCGGCGTCGTCGGGCAGCAGTACGTGACGCGCTGGGGCGACGGCGTGGACCACGCCCTGACCATCGTAGGCTATGACGACCGCATCGTTTTCGACCTCGACGGAAACGGTAAGTTCGGCGAACCCGGCAAGGACGAGCAGGGCGCCTGGATCATTGTCAACTCCTGGGGCAACGGCTGGGCCAACCACGGATTCATTTACTGTCCCTACAAGTACAGCTTCCCCGTCCGCCAGAACGAGGGCGGGGCGTGGAAGCCGGAGTTCTACCACGTCCGGAAAAACTACCGCCCGCTGCGGACCCTCAAGGTGCGGATGAAGTATTCGCGCCGCAGCGAGCTGAAACTGAGCGTCGGCGTGTCGGCCGACCTGAACGCCACGCAGCCCGACGTGGTGGTCGACATGGAACACTTCAAGTTTGCCGGCGACGGGCGCTCCGAGCGTTCAAAGCACGGCCTGGAAGCCCCGACGCCTATGTTGGGCAAATGGGCCGACGGCAAACTGCACGACGAGGCCATGGAGTTCGGCTACGACCTGACGGACCTGACCCTGGGCTTCGACCGCAGCCGCCCGCTCAAGTATTTCTTCATCGTGCAGACGTCGCCCGATGCCATCGGCACCGGACGCCTGGAAGCCTGCGGCCTGCTGGATTACGAGTTCGACCGTGAGGGCATCGAGACGCCGTTCGACTCCGTGGGCCGCGGCGTGTTCCTGAAAAACCAGGGGGCGCGCAATGTCTTCACGGCCATTGTGCAGGGCGAGCCGCTCTTTGCGCCGACCAACCTGCGCTGGGCCGGCCGTACGCTCGTCTGGTCCGCTCCGCAGCAGACCCACTACGAGCGCCGCGGCTACGTGCTCTACCGCAACGGCCTGCCGGCCGACACGTTGCCCGCCACTCCGGAGAGCTACGTAGGGGCGATTCAGCCCGAGGCCGACTATGCCGTGGCGGCTCTTTATGCCGTGGGCGATACGTTGCAGCCCTCCGCGCGGACGGCTTCCGTAAAACTGCTGGAGCTCCCCGTCGAGGGGCAGGCCGTCCGCCTGGACAGCAGCGGATTCGTCATACCCGGCGTGTTCGCTTCCCGCATGGACCATGCCACGATTGAGTATTGGTTGCGGCCCCGCACGTGGCGCAGCTGGAACCAGAGCGTAGGTCCGGGCTGGGGCAACTTCCTCATGCACGCCAACGACGACGGCTCCATCACGGCGGGCTGGGACACGCGCGCCCGGATGGACACGCGGCCCGGACTGGTCCGCACCGGCGAGTGGATGCACGTGGCGCTGACCGTGGCGCGCGACACGATGACGCTCTACGTGAACGGCGAGCCCGTCGACACCCTGCGCGGCCGCCGTCACCGCGGCTTGGGCGGCTTTGGCGACCTGCCGTTCGGCAACAGCGCCTCGGGCGCCATGGACGGCGACCTGGCCGAGGTCCGCGTCTGGAACACGGCGCGCACGGCCGCCGAAATCCGCGGCGCGATGCACCAGAGCTACGCCCGCGCCGGCGTGCCTTCGGCGCTTGTGGCCTACTATCGCGGCAACGTGGAGCAGACCGACTCGACCGCTGCGCTCTACGACTATGCCGGCGCCCGGCCCGCGCCTTTTGCCGCATTCGGACAGCACTCTGCGGCCATGTCGCAGCCCGAACTGGCCCTGCCCGCCGACGCGTCGGTCACCTTCCGCGTGCCGGCCGGCCTCTTGATTGCCGGCCGCGAATATGCTTTCGAGGCCGAGTGCTCGCCGGCCATTGCTTCGGCGGACTGGACCGTGGCCTACACGGCTAAGGCCCGTCGCGACGAGCCCTATTCCAGAATTTCCTCGGCTAAGCCCCGTTTCATCTTCCCTAAGGCCGGTCGTTACGAAGTGACGCTCTCCGGCCATACGGCCGACGGCCGTACCGTGGACCATACGGAGACCGTCTACGTGACGGAGGCAACGTTCGACGCCGACTTCCGCTTCTCCCAGACGGAGGGCGCCGCCGGCGAGCGCATCAGTTTCCTGCCGCTCAACCCCGTTCCTGGCCTGCAGTACACCTGGACCATGAAGGGCGCGGAGAAGACATCGGCCACGACTACTAACGCCGCGGCCACCTATCCCACCGCCGGCGACTATCGCGTAAAGCTCACCGTGACCGACCCCGTAACGGGCCGCAGCCGCCGCGCGACGGAGCGTCTGCACGTTCACAACGTAGCGCCGGCGCCCGCCTTCGAGCTTTCGCAGATGGTGCTCCAGCGCGGACAGCAGGTGACGCTGACCGACGCCAGCCGCTACCAGCCGACGTCGTGGCAGTGGGCCATCGACAGCCGCCGCATGGCCTATCGGGCCGAAGGGCGGACGGCGCAGGTGGAACTGACGGCGCCGGGCGTCTACGACGTGACGCTGACCGTGGCCAACGAGGAGGGGACGCGTTCCCTGACGCGCAAGGCTGCCCTGACGGTCTGCAACGCCGACAGCAAGAACGGCTTGAACTTCGGCACGCCCGCGGCCGCCGTCACTGTGGCGGGCAATCCGCTGGGCGGCCCGGCCGGAGCCATGACCCTGGAGTGGTGGATGAATGCCCGTACGGCCGACCGCCTGGCGGGTATGGGCGATGCCGCCGCGACGTGGCAGCTCGTGGCCGACCGTAACGGCCAGCTCACGTTCTGGGCCGACAGCGCGTCGGCCCGTTCGGGCGCGGGTTTCGTGAAGTTCGGCCAGTGGCACCACTACGCCGTCAGCTTCGACGCCGGCAAGGTGACCTTCTGGCGCGACGGCGAGGCCGTGCAGTCGCACACGCTCAAGCGGAAAGGCGAGGCGGTGAAGCAGCTGCCGGACGTAGCCGCATTGCGCCTGGGCGGCGAGGCGACGCCGATGAACGCCGTGATTGACGAGGTGCGCCTGTGGGGCAAGGCACTCGACGCCGGGACGTTGCGCCGCTATGCCAATGCGCCGGTGGCCGACGTGGCCGCCGCGCAGCGCACGGACGCCCTCTGCCTCTACTATGACTTTAACCAGAACGGCGGCGACGTGCGCGACGCCGCTGCGCCCGAGCGTCCGGGCCGCCGGACAGGCTTCGGTCCCGACGGCGACGCTTGGGGACTGTCGGCCGGCGTGTTCTGTCTGAACTTCGATACGCCGATGGAGGACTTGACGGCACAGTGCCTGCCGCCCTCGGAGCGGCCTTTTGCCACGACGGGGCAGACGGTCAGCGTGAAAGATGCGAAGCGCTTCGAGGCCTTCCGGACGGAGGCGGCGCCCAACGGCTGGTTCGTGGAGAACTATGTCGGGGCGGACACGCTGCGGACGGGCGTCCACGTGGACCACAACAAGAGCGACGCTCTGACGGTGACGACGGGCTGGGACGGCTTTGCCCGCCAGCTGGACAATCACAAACTGTACTGCACGGTGAAGTTGCCGGCCGGGCGCTACGAGCTGGCCGTGGAGAGCGAGAACGCCTTGCCCTCCGGCGGCAGCCGCCTGGTGGCCGCTGCGGGAACGGGGCTGCCCGACCTCTCCGGAATGGACGGGGCCATAGCCTCGGCGCCGCTTTCGGACGGCCACATGGCCTTTGTCCTGGAGCAGGAGACGGAACTCTCGCTCGGCGTGGTGTTCCAGCTACAGGGAAATTCCTGCGTCACGATAGACCGCATCTGCCTGCGCCGTACGGCAATGCAGGAGCCGTAAGCAGCGGCTGCCTGCCGGCGGCCGGATAAGGAAAATCCCGGGAACGCGGGGAACAGCAATGTTCCGGCGTTTCCGGGATTTTTGGTGGGTGGCGGCCGGGCGTTGCCGGCTGCGGGTCAGGCCTGCGGGACGAGCTGTTCCCAGTGGGCACAGCAGTCCGTCATGCTGGGGAAGAGCAGGTTGGCCCCTTCATCGAGCAGCACGCTGTCGGGCAGCGGCCCCGTGTTGACGGCGATGGTGAAGATGTTGGCGGCTACGGCCGACTGCACGCCGAGCGGCGCATTCTCGACCACGATGGCTTCCCAGGGCTGTACGCCCGCCTTCTCCAGACCGAGCAGGTAGGGTTCGGGCGAGGGCTTGCCGTGTTTCACGTCCTTACTGGAGACGACGTGTTCCGGGACGAAGTAGCCGGGGTAGTTGTGCTCCAGGCGGTCGAGCAACGAACGCTGGCCGCTGCCGGTGACGACGAAAATGCCCAGGCCGGAGGCCTTCACCTTGGCCAGCATCTCGGCGGCGCCGGGCATCTGGGGCGCTTCGGGGCAAGCGTTGAAGAGGCGGCACTTCTCGGCGTAGATGGCCTCGATCTCCTGCGGCGTGGCGTCGCGGTGCCAGTAGCGCCGGGCCAGGATATTGATGGTGGACGCGCCGGTACGTCCCTCGTGCATGTAGGCTTCCTGCGGCTCCATTTTCAAACCGAACTCGGAGCAGACCTGTGCCCACGTGTTGGCGTGGTTAGGCATGGAGTCGAAGAGGACACCGTCCATATCAAAAAGCACGGCCTTCGGGGTAAAGGCCTCGAAGCCGTGCTTTTTCAAATAGTGTTGTATTTCTTTTTCAAACATAGAAGCTGTTGAAACGTGCGGTGGAAAGGAGCCCGGGGCGCGGCGCCGCCTGTCGGGAAGAACGGGCGGGCGCGGCGACCCGTGGCTGAGGAATCAGTGGGCCAGGCGCTCGCGGATGGCCTTGCTTTCGGCCTCGTAGCCGGGTTTGTCGAGCAGGGCGAACATGTTCTTCTTGTAAGCCTCGACGCCGGGCTGGTTGAAGGCATTGACGCCCAGCAGCTGGCCGCTGATGCCGCAGGCACGCTCGAAGAAGTAGATGAGCTGGCCCAGGTAGTACTCATTGAGCTCGGGCAGGACGAGGCGCACGTTGGGCACGCCGCCGTCGACGTGGGCCAGTTGCGTGCCGAGTTCGGCCATTTTGTTGACCTGGTCCACGCGTTTGCCTTCCAGGAAGTTGAGGCCGTCGAGGTTGGCATCGTCGTGGGGAACGCAGAGCGTGTGGCGCGGCGTCTCGACGGAGACGACCGTTTCAAAGATGGTGCGTTCGCCTTCCTGAATCCACTGGCCCATGGAGTGGAGGTCGGTAGTGAAGTCGACAGCGGCAGGGAAGATGCCCTTGCCTTCCTTACCTTCGCTTTCGCCGTAGAGTTGCTTCCACCACTCGTTCATGTAGTGGAGTTTGGGCTGGAAGTTGACCAGAATCTCGATTTTCTTGCCAGCGGCGTAGAGGGCGTTGCGCAGGGCGGCGTAGCGTTCGGCCATGTTCTCCTCGTAGGCGACGTCGCTGCCCGTGCTCTTTTCCATGTCGGCCGCACCCTGCATGAGGGCGTCGATGTCGTAGCCGGCGCAGGCGATGGGCAGCAGTCCGACGGGTGTGAGTACGGAGAAGCGGCCACCGACATTATCGGGGATGACGAAACTCTTATAGCCCTCGCGGTCGGCCTGCGTGCGGGCGGCGCCGCGGTGTGCGTCGGTGACGGCGACAATGACCTGACGGGCCACGTCGACACCGCGCTCGTCTTCGCAGAGGCGGCGGAGCAGGCGGAAGGCTAGGGCCGTCTCGGTCGTCGTGCCGGACTTGGAAATGTTGATGACGCCGAAGCGGCGGCCTTTCAGGTAAGCGCAGAGCTCGGCCAGGTAGTCTTCGCCGATGTTGTTGCCGGCGAAGAGCATGACGGGATTCTGACGCTCGGACTGGAGCCAGTCGAAGCTGTTGTTGAGGGCTTCGATGACGGCGCGGGCACCGAGGTAGCTGCCGCCGATGCCGGCAACGACGATGACGTCGCAGAGTTCGCGCAGACGGGCTGCCGTTTCTTTCAAATCGAGGAGAAGTTCTGCCGGGAAAGTGGAGGGCAGGTGGAGCCAGCCTAAGAAATCGTTGCCGGCGCAGGTGCCGTTCTCGAGCGCCTGTTGGGCGGCCTTTACTTTCGGGGCCCAGGCCTCCATCGTGCCGTCGGCCAGGAACTGGGCGGCTTTGTCAATTTCCAAACGAAGATTTTTCATGTTTGTAATAACTTTTTGATGTTGCGGATTCTGACCGTGAGCGGTTAAGTCCTTTGCAAATTTACAGTAACGGCGGGGAAGGACCAAGCGGGGCAGCCGTTTTTTGCAGGGGGCGGGGCGGCTTTTCTCCCCGCCGCCGGTTCAGGCCGATGGCGTCGCTGCGGGGGCGGGCTGCATCATGTCCTGCAGCAGCTGGACCGCGGCGGCCACGCTCTTCACGTTGCCGACTATCATGCGGCGCTTGTCGTGGTCCTGCCGGAGCTGGCAGGTGCGGTAGTGGGTCGTAGCGTAGTCCAGAATGTTCCCGAAGACGTTGCTGGAGTAGAAGGGGCTGTCGGTGCGGGAAACGAAGTAGAGCGTCAGGCGGCCTTGCTTGAGGGCCAGACGCTCGGCGCCGGCACGGCGGCCCAGGCGGCGCAGCGGCGAGATGAGCAGGAGCTCTTCGCCCTCGGGCGGGACGGGGCCGAAGCGGTCCTCCAGGCGTTGGCGGAACTGCGCGAGCTGTTCGTCGGTCGTGAGGCTGTCGAGTTCGCGGTAGAGGAGCATGCGCTCGGAGCTGCCGGGGACGTAATCCTCGGGCAGGTAGGCGTGGAGGTCGCAGTCGACCGTGCAGTCGTCCACGAAGTCCTCTCCGCTGAGTTGCGCGGTCTGTTGGGGCGAGTCGGCAAAGAGTTCGGCGAACTCGTCGTTCTTGAGCTCGGCCACGGCTTGGGCCAGGATTTTCTGGTAGGTTTCGTAACCGAGGTCGGCGATGAAGCCGCTCTGCTCGGCGCCGAGCAGATTGCCGGCCCCGCGGATGTCGAGGTCCTGCATAGCGATGTGGATGCCGCTGCCGAGGTCGCTGAAGTTCTCTATGGCCTGCAGCCGGCGGCGGGCATCGTCGGGGAGCTGGGCCAGGGGCGGCGCCAGCAGGTAGCAGAAGGCTTTGCGCCCGGCCCGGCCCACGCGGCCGCGCATCTGGTGGAGGTCGGCCAGACCGAAGTGGTGGGCCGAGTCGATAATAATGGTGTTGGCATTGGGAATGTCGATGCCGTTCTCGACAATAGTGGTGGAGATGAGCACGTCGTAGTCGTAGTTGACAAAGTCAAGGAGCACTTTTTCGAGCTTGGCCGGCGCCATTTGCCCGTGACCGATGGCGACGCGGGCGTCGGGGACGTATTTGTGGACGAGTGCGGCCAGGTGGGGCAGGGCAGAGACACGGTGCGTGACGATATAGACTTGGCCGTTGCGGCTCATCTCAAAATTGATGGCCTCGGCGATGATTTCGTGACTGAAAGTGTGGATTTCGGTTTGGATAGGGTAGCGGTTGGGCGGCGGTGTCTGAATCACGGAGAAGTCACGCGCCCCCATCAGGGAGAACTGGAGCGTGCGCGGGATGGGAGTGGCAGAAAGTGTCAGCGTATCGATGTTGACTTTGAGCTGACGGAGTTTTTCCTTGACGGCTACGCCGAACTTCTGCTCCTCGTCGATGATAAGCAAGCCCAAGTCTTTGAAGCGGACGTTCTTGCCGATGAGTTTGTGCGTCCCGATGATGATGTTGATGTTCCCCTCGGCCAGGTCCTTCAGGATGGTTTTCGTCTGCTGCGCCGTGCGGGCCCGGCTCAGGTAGTCTACGCGGACGGGGAAGTCCTTGAGGCGTTTGGTGAAGGTCTTGTAGTGCTGCCAGGCCAGGACGGTGGTCGGGACGAGCACGGCTACCTGCTTGTTATCGCAGGTGGCTTTGAGGGCCGCGCGGATGGCGATTTCCGTCTTCCCGAACCCGACGTCGCCGCAGACGAGGCGGTCCATGGGGCGCGGGCTCTCCATGTCGGCCTTGACCTCGCGGGTCACTTTGAGCTGGTCCGGGGTGTCTTCGTAGGCGAAGCTGGCCTCCAGCTCGTGTTGCAGGAAGGTGTCGGCCGAGAAGGCAAAGCCTTTTTCCTCCTTGCGGCGGGCGTAGAGGCGGATGAGGTCGCGGGCGATGTCCTTGATTTTCTTTTTCGTCCGGTCCTTGAGTTTTTCCCAGGCCCCCGTGCCCAGGCGGCTCAGGTGCGGAGGTTCGCCGTCCTTCCCCTTGTATTTGCTGACCTTGTGGAGGGAGTGAATCGAGACGAATACGACGTCGTCGTTCTGGAACGTGAGCTTGATCATTTCCTGGGCGTTCCCGTCGGGGCCGGCTACGCGGACGAGCCCGGCGAACCGGCCTACGCCGTGGTCCACGTGGACCACGTAGTCGCCCGGCTCGAATTGCATGAGCTCCTTGAGGGACAGGGCCATCTTCGCGTCGCGGGCGTGGTCGCTGCGCAGGTTGTATTTGTGGAAGCGGTCAAAGATTTGGTGGTCCGTGAAGAGGCAGACGTGCAGGTCGTTGTCCGTGAAGCCCTCGTGCAACGTGTGGGTGACCGCCTGAAAGGCGCAGCCGCCACCGGTCTCGTCCAGGATGCTGCGCAGCCTTTCGTTCTGTTTCGGACTGTCGGCGAGGATGTACAGGCGGTTACCGGCCGCCAGCAGGTCGGTAAAGGAGTTGCGTACAAGGTCAAACTTCTTGTGATAAAGCGGTTGGGGCGTGATGTGGAAATGTAGCGTGGCGCCCGGCGTGCCGGTGGGGCGGCTGCCTATCTCTACGCGCTGCAGCGGGAGCAGGCCGCGCAGGAGTTTCTCGCCGTTAATCAGAAGCGACTCGCGGTTCAGGCGTTCCAGCTGTTCGGCTTCTTCTATCTCGGAAGTGGCTTCGCGTTCCAGGACCGCCTGGCGGGAGAAGCCTTCGCGGTAAATCTTGTCGACCGTGTCACTAATGAAGGAGAAATCGCGAACGACCAGGCAGGTATCGGGCGGCAGACAGTCGGGGAAGGGCATTAGCTGCTGTTCCGTCTCCTGTAAGTCCGGGACGATGCTACCCTCTTTCAGTCGCTCCTTGGATAGCTGCGTCTGGACTTCGAACGTTCGGAGCGAGTCGATTTCGTCACCGAAAAAGTCCACGCGGTAAGGGTATTCCGACGAGAAGGAATACACGTCGAGGATGCTGCCTCGCACGGCGTACTCGCCCGGTTCGTAAACGTAGTCGCGGCGTTTGAAGCCCAATTCCCGGAGGCGGTTGGCCAGCTCGGTCTGGTCGTGTGTCTCGCCTTCGGCAAGGTGGATGGAGTGGGTAGTGATGGCTTTCCGCGAGGCTACGCGCTCGGTCACGGCCGCCGGGTGGCTGACGATGTAGAGCTGGCGCGGGGCGGGCGTCGTCTCTTTGTCGCCGTCCGTGACCAGGCGGGCCAGGCGGTTGAGCACTTCCGTGCGTAAGATTTCGTTGGCCGCATCGCGTTGCGCGTATTTCACGGCGCGGCGGTAGGTGGACGGATAGAAGAGCACCTTTTCGTCGCCGAGCAGTTGTACGAGGTCGTGATAGAAATAGCCGGCCTCTTCTTCATCGTTGAGGAGAAAGAGATACGGGCGCTCGGTGCGGGTGCGCTGGGATAGTGCGGCGAAAACCACCGGGGCAGAAGAGGCCCGCAGCCCCTCGCAGAATATGGTGGCCGGTTCTCGCCGTTCCAACGTCCTTGCCAGTCCGGCCACCTGCGGGTGAGCGGCGTATAAGGGTAATAGTTCTTTTAAGTCCATGGACAGTGTTTCTGACAAAACAGAGCCGCCCACCTGAAGGGCGGACGGCTCTGGAAAAGAGTTTCAATATCTGAAGTGTTTAGAACTTATAGCGATTGTCTTCAATCTTATTCTTCAGCTGCAGGGCCTCAATGATGTTGGCGTTCTGGCCGAAGATGGCGCTCATCTGGCGGTAGTTCTGCTGCAACATGGCCTGTCCGGCGTTGAACGTCTGCGTTCCGGCCTTCTTGTCGTTCACCTGGACGAGGTAGACGCCGTTGGCGCCTTTTACCCAGCCCGTCGTCTTGCCCTTCTGGATCCGTTCTACGGCGCCGGCAACAGCGGGTTCATAAGATGCGAAGTAGGAAATGTTGGCCTCCGGCTGGTCGGAAACCTCAGCCCCCTTCACCGACTTGGCCTGCGCCGGGGTCTTCACGTTCTTCAGCTGGGCGAAGAGTTTCTCCGCCTTCTTGTCCTGCATGACGAGTGCCTCGAGCTGACGTTTTACGCTGGGCGTGTTCCACTCCAGATACTTCCCGTCGTGGATTCCCGTAACGCAGAGCACCAGCAGCTGGTCATTGTTCTTGCCGCACTCGTAAACCTGGGAGACGTTGCCTACTTCCGCTTCGTCGAAGGCCCAGGTGAAAGCGTCCTTGGCACCTTCGCCGCCGATAGACATACGGGCCGTCATGGCGTCGGACGTATTCATGCTCGTCAGCTCCAGCAGTGTGTAGCCACTCTTATTGGCATTCTTCTCCAGCGCCTCGATGGTGTTGTTCTTGGCCAGGAACTCGAACAGCGCGCGACGCTTATTATTATAGGTCTCCTGCGAGAAGGTAATCGGGTATTTCACCACGGCGACGTTGTACTTCATGCTCGGCGCCTTGCTGGAGAGCACCTGCGTCACGACATAGATGGGCTGTCCCGTCTGCTGGTTCGGCACGGTGTAGTAAGCTACGGTGCCGACCGGCATCTGGCAGATGTCCGTGTAGGCAGAGGCGGCGCTGTCGGTGGATGCCTTGGCGTCGACATAGTAACGGGTGGCGTTCCACGTGGTATCACCTTTCAGGCTGTACTTCTGTACGAGGTCGTTGTGCTGCTTAGCGAGTTCGCTCACGCTCTTACCGCCTTTGACCGCGTTGACTATGCTGTCGGCCAGAGCCTTGGAGTCGACGGCAAACTGGCATATCTGCATGGAGTCGGGCGTGGTCTTCGTGCCGACGAGCTTAAAGGTAGAGATGTACTGCGTGCCGTCGTTGCCCTTCGGCTCTACGGTGGTCGTCGTCACGGTGCCTACGCTCATCGAGTCGAGCGCCGAGGCAACGTCCGTCAGGCCGCCCTGCGTGAAGAGGTCCTTAGGCAGGTAGGCGTTCATGTAGTTGACCTCTGTCTTCGAGCCTTTCATGATGGCCTCCACGGCCTCGGCCGAGCTGACCTGGCGCAGGGTGTCCTCCAGGGCCTTCACTTGCTTGTAGATGTTCTCCTGGTCCTTTGCGCTGGCGGTTACGGTGACGTTGATGGCCTTCAGGTCGCGTGAGGGGTAGGGGATGCGGAACATTTCCTTGCACTCTTCATATTTTTTCTGCAACTCTTCGTCCGTAATCTTGATGTCCTTGTCGGCGATGGTGGAATAGGGAACGGAGGCCATCTGCAGGTTGTAGACGGTGTTGTTCTCGTCGAAGTCCATTTTGGCCGTAACGGGGTTGGCCGTAACGCCGGCCTGGAGGATGGCCATGTACTTGTTCATCAGCAATTCCTGGGGAATCTGGCTCTCGCAATAGAGGCAAGCGTTCTTCAGGTTCATGTACAGCTCGGCAGCCTCAGGGTTCTGCTTTTGCAACTGGCTGATTTGCTGGTCGGCCGACTTCAGGAATTGCTTGTAGGCGTCGACGGAGGGCTGGCCCATGTAGTTGGCCATGAGTAGCATGATTTTCTGCGCGTAGCTGATCTGGGCCATGTTGATCTGGCCGTATTGCAACATCTGCATGACCTGCTGCAGCTGCTGCGGCGTTACGTTGGTCAGGGCGTTCTGCACGTCCTCTTTCGTCACGATGAGGCCCAGACGCTTGGCCTGCCCGGCCACGGTTTCCGACTGAAGGAACTTGACCCACAGGCCTTGGCGGATGCTTTCCTTCTCTTCTTCCGAGATGGAGCCCAGAAGCAGGGTCTCCAGATTCTCCTCGTTGCTGACTTGAGTTTCAAAGTCCTCGTAGGTCAGCTCCTTACCGTTGATTTCACCTTCCACGTTCGGGCGCGAGCACGAATTGAAGTCCGTCAAGGTAATGATAAAGAGCAAAAGGGCACCGCCAATGACCGACATCAGCAGGGCCGGTTTGTTTCTAAGTGTTTGTAATGCTGCCATTAGTGATTATAGTTTTTATTTTGTTTCTGGCTTTTGGAGAAAAATTTGCGCTACTTTTTCGTGCGCCGCGCAAAGTTATAAAAAAAGATAATATAGGCCGAACATTTCCCGCTAATTTTGGCTTGAGTCCGTCGTTATGCGCTCGGGTTCCTCCTGGACGGGGCGTTGCGGGGGCGCTGCTGTCCGGGGCATGCTGTCCGTCGCTTCGCCGGCAGGAGCCGCTGGTCCGTCGTCCTTCGGCATGGGCATGAAGCCGCTCGTCTGCTTGATGTGATACTCCGTCATACGTTCGTTCGAGACGAACCAGTTGCCCTCGAGTTCGCGGTCGGGCGTGACGATGTGCATGTACTTGTTGGAGTAGAGCTGGTGCTTCCCCATGTCCCAGAAGAGTTCTTCCGTGCTGAAGGTCGTACCGTTCTCCATGTTCTTGATAAAGACGCGGCCTCGCAGTTCCCAGAGGTTCTGGTTGTAGCAGTAGGCCGTGTCGGCCGTGATGTAGAGGTTCACGCGGAAGTAGTCGTCGTAGCGTTCCAGGAATATGCCCTTCGGAAACTCCTGGCGGGGCGGCTTCGTCTTGTCGTAGACCAGCCACTCCTCGGCTACGATTTTGTAGCGCACGTATCCCGAGTCTGAAATCAGCTTCGAGACGCCGTGCGTCACCATTACGGCCATGGAGTCGCGTTCCTTAATGGCCTCCCCCATGGGCGGCGGTTCGCTCCCGCAGGAGACGGTGGCCAGCGCCAGCAGCAGGGGGATTGCCAGTCTTATTCCACTTTCCATTTCATGAACCAGCGTTCGTTGAACGAGAGACCTATGCTGATGCGCAGGTAGTTCTCGGTAATCATGCCGGCCACCTTGGGCTTCACGCGCTCGTACTGGGCTGAGATGTTGAGCAACGAGCGGTTGTTGTAGAAGTTGATGATGGGGAGCGCCACGCCCAGGCTCACCTGGTAGTCGCGCGGGCCGTCCTGCCCGTCCACCCGGGTGTAGGGCGACGTGTAGGCAAAGCCTGCGCGGTAGCGTATAAGGTCGCGCCAGCGCACGCCGTTCGGGTTGTTGATGTACTCGAAGCCGACGACGAACTTGTGCATGTCGGTGAACCCGCCCGTGCGCGCTTCGTAGATGGACGCTCCCGTCAGGTCGTTCCTCGAGAGCTGGGGCGACTTCACGTCCTGCCATTTCTGCAGCGTGTAGTCCGCGCCGACGCGCAGCCGGTTGTCGTGGTTCCAGGCCAGGCCCACGCCGAACGTGTGGGGCAGGCCGTAGGCGTTGCGCGCCACGAGCGTGTCGCCGCTCACCGTGTTGTTGTAAATGAGCTGGTCGTAGTAAAGACTGTTCGAGTTGATGTCGTGCCCTAAGCCATAGGTCAGACCGAGGGTCAGTGTGTTCTTCTTGTTGAGGCGTTGCACGTATTGCAGGCCGAAGTCGACCTTGTACGTGCGGATATCGGCCGTGTACTGGCGGCGGCGCGAAGCGATGTCGGCGTCACTGAACGAAGCCATGACCGTATGCGTCATGTCGCCCCAGAGGTAGCCCACGTTTGCGCCGATAGAGAAGTTCTTGAAGGGGCTCCAGCCCACGCCCAGGTAGGCCTCGTGCAGTCCGCCGTCGCCCGAGTACGATTCCGTTTGGGTGATTTCGCCCGTGTTGTCCTCTAAGGTTTCGTCGTTGCTCATGCTGTAACCGATGGTGCTGAAAGGCAGCAGGCCGAGCGAGATACCCAGGTTGCGCGTAGCGCGAAAGCCCATGGTCAGATAGTCGAACGAAGTGTTGCGCGCGTTGATTTTGCGGCCGTTCGCCTCCAGGTTCGCGTTTTGCAGGGTAAAGCCCGCGTCGAACAGGAAAGAGAGCGAGTCGATGGCGGAATATGAGGCGGGATTCTTGCTGTTAAGCTCAGCGCCGTTGCGCATACCGTACGACAGACCGGACATGCCTCGGTTGAAGCCTTGCCCGCCGTCGCTGAGCAGGCCGAAGCCGTAGCGGGAGTAGGGCGAGTTGCTGCCGTTGGTCTGCGCCTGGGCGTTGCCTGCACCGACGGCGAAAGCGGCCGCCAGGAGCAGGGCGCATCCCGCTTCGGCCACTGTCCGGCGGCGCGGAGCGTTGTGCAGGGTTCCCTTGTTCTGAATGTTCATATTGATGGAGTTAGATAGCAAAGATGAATGGCGGTCCGCCCGGACTGTCCCCGGGGCTCATTCGCCGTGGAGCAGGCGGTTCAGGCCGCGGGCTACGAGGTGGCTGTCCGTCAGCAGGTTCTGCCGCACGGCGTCGCTGAAGGCGAAGCGGTCGCCGCCGGTCAGGAAAATGCGCAAGTTCGGGTAGCGCTTCTGCCAGTGGCGGATGCAGCCCTGGAGCTCGTACCCGATGCCGCGGACAACGCCCGTGCGGATGGCCGTCGCGGTGTCGTAGCCCAGGTCCGGTGTCGGCCCGTCGGCCTCGACGCGGGGCAGCTGCGCCGTGCGGGCGTGAAGCGCCTCAAGCCGCATTTCCACGCCCGGCGAAATGTTGCCGCCCAGATAGTTACCCGCCGCGTCGACCAGGTCATAGGTGATGCACGTGCCGGCGTCGATGACCAGCAGGTCGGTGCCCGGTTGCAGCGTCACGGCCCCTACGACGGCCGCCAGACGGTCGGCACCCAGCGTCTGCGGCGTGCGGTAGCACACCTTCACCGGTGCGGGCGTCTCGCCCGTCACGTGGAGCACGGGGCACGGCATCTCTTTCAGCACGGCCTCAATCTCCGGCTGGCGGCCCGCCACCGTACAGAAGGCGCAGCGTTCCGGTTGGTAGCGCTCGGCGGCCTCGCGCAGGTGGAAGGGGATATGGTCCTCGAAACGTTCTTCACGTATCAGGCGGTCGCCGTCGAAAGCGGCCACCTTTGCGCGCGTATTGCCAATGTCTATGGTCAAATTCATTTTGCAGCGTTGGGAAGTTAAATTTCTTACCGCGATACGTAAAAACTGTCTGCAAAGTTAGTGCATGGCAACTGAAGGGCAAAATATTAAGCCTTTTTTTTGATTTCGGAGCCTGCCGCCTGTCCCCGCTTTGTCCGCCTTGTGCCCCCTGTCGCCTCCCCGTCGGGGTGCCGCCGGCGGGCGGTGGGGGAAAATCCGCGGCGGGCGGTCCGGCGGCCTTAGCCCCGTAAAAACTGGGCTAAGGCCCGTGCCGACGGGAATAGGGCCCGTGGGAGCCGGTCGTAGCGCGGCCTTTTTCCGGCCTGCGGGGTCGGCGGCGCGGCCGGCGCTCAGCGCAACTTCCAGCGCAGGCCGGCCTGGAGGCTGAAGCGGAAGGGCTGGTCGTGGTAGGGCGTGGGGACGGAGCTGCCGTCGGGCAGCGCGTACATGAGGCCTGGTTCGACGAAGAGGCCGGCGCGTTGCCCGAGCCGCAGTTCCAGGCCGGCGGCCACCGTGAATGCGCCCTGCCACAGGCCGCGGCCGCTGTGCGTGGTGACGGCTTCGCCCGTGCGTGCCTGTTCCACGACGTATTCCGTCTGTTGCTCGGCCCCGATGCTGACGGCGATGCGCGCCTCGCCGCTGGCGTAGAAGTCGGCCCACGAGGTGCGCGCGAAGGTGTAGCCGATGCGTAGCGGCAGGCCTATGTAGTGCAGATGCTGGCGCGTGTGGTAGTAAGCCTCGGTGCTTCCGCCTTCGATGTCGGTCGTGGTCCGTGTGTAGCTGATGCCGCTGCCGATGGTCAGTCGCTCGGTCAGGGGGAAGTCCACGCCGAGGGTGAGCTGCAGGGGCAGGCGGTGGCGGATGCGGCTCTCGGAGGGCTGGCGCAGGTTGTGGGCCAGCAGGGCGCTGGCGCCGGGCGTGTTTTCCGCGCCGAGGGCGCTGGGCGAGAGGAGGGCGGCCGGCGCGGCGACGTAGCCGTCGTGGCGTTCGGTGGCCGCGGGGCCGCCGCTTACGGCTACGCTGAGCTGCGGCCGGGAGTGGCCGGCGCGTTCGTCGGCCGGGAGCCGGGCGCTGGCCAGGGCTTGCCGCCGGCCGCCGCGCAGGGCGGCCCGTTGGCGGGGGGCAGGCCGT